>CAZOTT010000041.1:0-21022 GCA_964582785.1 uncultured Acidobacteriota bacterium
CCCTCGCTCCCGCATCACTTCCTCCCTCCTACCATCCCAGCACCTCCCCCACCCACTCCATCGCCTCCCGCGCACTCCTCTCCCCCTTCGTTGCGTCCTCCCACGGCAGCAGCCCCCTCACCGCCGCCGGATCCTGCTTCCGCAGGAGGTCGAGCACCGTGGGGTCGCCATGCCAGTCACTGTTTCTGAAGCCCCAATTCAAATTCTGTTCACCTATACCGTACCGCTGCCGGTACACGTTCTCCGCCACCAGCGCCAGGTCGTGCGCATACAAGCCGCCATCGATTCCGACCAGCCGCCACTTCTGCCTGGCATACACCTCTGTCGTCTCGTGCATCAGCGTCGCCTGCATCTCCGGGATCGACTGGGCCCTCACCCTGATCGCCCTGCTCCAACCCCCCCACACGAGCGCCCACGCGCGCGCCCATCCCTCCAACGAAAGCGTCTCGCTCTTCTTCGTCTTCGTCACCTCGATCGTCCTCACCTCCCCGAGCTTCGCCCGCGGACCGTCGAACAGCGGGTCCCCCGCGTTCGCTTCCGCCTGCGCACCCAGGATCACGTACGCCGCCATCGCGTCCAGCTTCGCACGCGAGGCCTCCTCTTCCGACCCGAACGAATCGTCCGCCTGCACCTTCACCCGTAGCGCCCCCACGTCCCTCGCATGGCTGATCGCGTCCCTGAACCTCCTCGCCGCGGGCTCCAGGATCCCCTGCACCGTCTCTTCGTTCGCCCCGTTCTTCGCCGCCTCGTTCGCCCGGTTCCGCGCCTCCTTCCATGCCTGCGCCGCCTTCAGCAGGTCGTCCTTCGCCATCGCGATCGCCGCGCGCGACCCCTTCTTTTCCCGGGGGAACCCGAACAGCCGCGCAAACCACGCCAGCCATCCCGTGCCCGGTTCCCCCGTCAGCGGGTCGTCCGTCCGCACCCCGTCCACCAGTACCTGCCCGATGAAGTCCCCCGCGCGCTGACGCGTTCCCCCGGACAGCCCCGGCATCAGCAGGTCCGCCGCCAGCCCGGTCGGGTCCACCCACAGCGTCGGCGAGCTTCCCACGTACCCGTACAGGTTCAGGCCCCCCGACTCCCCCACCGGGTCCTGCTCCAGGAACCGACCCAGCTCCGCGTCGTACCACCGCGCGCCCATCCGGTACAGGCCCGCCTCCCCGTCCCTCCACGCCCCCGCGTAGCCGTAGGGCACGCTCACGCCGGGGCCCGACCACGACGGCAGCCGCTCCTCCTCGCCGTACGGACCGTACGTGGTCCGGCCCGTCACCTCGACCACTCCTTCCACTTCCCTCGTCGTCAGCACCACCGACCCCACCCGGTCGACGTGGGCATACTCCGCCACCGACCACGACCCCCCACTGCCGGACTCCGAGCGCACCAGGCGATCGCCCAGCCACACGTTCCGCCGCACCCCCTCCGCCGTCTCGCCCTCGACCTTCACCTCGACCACCGTGCGATCCCCGTCCCGCACGTACCACGTCCGGCGACCGCTCCCGTCCTCCCGGAACGCCAGCCGGCCCTCCGTGTCGTACCCGTACCGCGCGATCCACTCCACTCCGCCCGGTACCTCCCGCTGCACCCCGACCAGCCGGCCCAGGCCGTCGTGCACGTACCGCCGCCACTCCCCACCGGCCTTCCGCCGCCAGAGGAAACCCCGCACGTCGTCGTGCTCCACCTCGTCCAGGTCCAGCACCCCGTCCCCGTCCGCGTCCTCCGCCGACGTCCAGCCCAGGTACGCGTTCACCGGGTCGATCTCCTGCTCCGGCACGCCGTCCGCACCCCGGTCCCCCTCCCAGTGCTTCCGCCAGTTCCCCTGCCCGTCCAGTTGCCACGTGTGCGACGCGGTGACGTCGCCGGGCGAAACCTCCTCCGCCGACTCGTCCCACAGCCCCTGCCGGAAGCCCGTCAGCCGGCCCGCCTCGTCGTACTGGTACTCCTGCCCCTCCCGCTCCGGGCCTACCCGCCCGTGCGACCACACCACGTGCGTCACCCGGTCCCCGGCGTCGTAGCCGATCTCCTCCTCGTACAGCGGATCGCCCCCGCCCGGGCTCCACACCAGGCCCCCCGTCCGCCGCAGCGCCCCGTCCCACAGCGTCTCCACGCCCCCGTCCGTCTCCCGGTACCCCCGCCATTCGGTCCCATCCCCGTAGCGGGCCCGCACCACCCGCGACGCCCCCACGTACTCCAGTTCCACCGGCACCGGCCCGGGCGACGCCCCCAGCCGGACCACCCGGTCCAGCCTGTCGTAGTCGTACTCCAGGACCAGCCCGCCGCCGGCTTCCGGGTACCGCACCTCCGTCCGACGGCCCAGCGCGTCGTAGGTCCACCCCACCGTCCAGCCACCATCCTCGGGACCGACCGTCTCCGACAGGGGAAGCCCCCCGCTGTCGTACGTCCGCCGCACCACGACCTCGTACGCCTCCCCCGCCAGCACTCCCCGCGACTCGCTGCGCACGACCCGGTCCAGCGCGTCGTACTCCCACCGGTCCTCCGTCACCCCGTCGTAGTGCTCCGCCGCCACCCCCAGCAGCGTCACCGCCCGCGCCGTCCGCCGGCCCGCCTGGTCCCAGCTCCCGCTGATCCTCACGCAGCCGGTGCCTTCCTCGCCGCACACGCCCCCACCGGACGCCCACGTCGTCTCGACCAGCCGGCCCAGCGCGTCGTACGCCAGCCGCTGTTCCCGGCCGTTCGGCAGCCGCCGCAGCACGCGCCGGCCGGCGCCGTCGTACCGGTACTCCGTCCGCTGCACCGGCGCCCCTTCCCCCGCCCGGTCCGGGTCCACCTCGATCCACCGCAGGCGGCCGGCCACGTCGTAACCGTACCGCACCTCCCGCCACGGGTCGGACCACGCCGGCGCCTCGCCGATCCGCCGGCGCTCCTTCACCTTCCGGCCGTACCCGTCGTACTCGTACCTCGTCTCGTACGTCCCGGGCTCGGTTCCCGGGGGCACCCGCTCCCACGACACCAGGCCCCGCCCGTCGTAGCCCCGGCGCACCTCCCGCTCCTCGCCCGTCCCCGGGTCCGGCAGCACCACCGCCACCGGCCGCCCCAGGCCGTCGTAGCGGAAGCCCGTCTCCACCACCCGGCCTCCCGGCTCCCACGAGCTCCCCGGCTCCACCAGCCGCTTCACCGTCACCCGGCCCAGCAGGTTCCGCTCGTACTCCACCGCGTTCCCCAGGGGATCCCGCACCCGGGCCCGGCGGCCCAGGCCGTCCAGCTCGATCTCCGTCACCCGCCAGCCCCGGCCCGGCTCCAGCTCCGCCTCCCGGACCTTCCGCCCCAGCCCGTCCCGTCCCGCCCGGACCCGCATCCAGGCGCACGAGCCGTTCCCTTCCAGCGGGCACTCCGCCGGCAGCCACTCCCCGCCCAGCGACCGCGCCGATCGCTCTTCCAGCACCCGGCCCGCGCCGTCACGCTCCCACTGCGACCACCCGTACAGCCGCACCTCGGCGTCTCCACCGCCTTCCGCACGCTCGTATCCGCGCACCTTGCGCTCCGACACCTTTCCCCATCGATCGTACCAGCTCTCCACCTCCCGCAGCGTCTCCGTGCACTCCGGCGCGGTATCCCCCCCGCGCGCCGCCGAGCGGCACACCCGCTCCACCCGCACCCGGTCCAGGCCGTCGTACTCGTACCGCACGGTCCGGCCCACCGTCTCCTCCGCCGTCCCGTCACCCGCGGGTTCGCCGCCGGTTTCCTGTACGGCGACCACCCTTCCCGCCGCGTCCCGCCACGTCCGCCGCCCGCTCCACGGGCCCGACGGCTCCTCCGCCAGCGGGTCGGCCTGGGCCTCCGCCCACAGCCGCTCCTCCACCAGGCGGTTCAGCGCGTCCCACTCCCGCGTCACGACCGACCAGCCCTCCGGCGACGCCTCCACCAGGCGGGCCTCCCGCACCACGTTCCCCAGCTCGTCCCGGCGGTACAGGTGCCGGGACGCCGTCCCCGTCCCCGTCCACGCCTTCCCCACCGCCGCCGGCGCCCCCGCCAGCCACGACGAGTCGGGCCAGCTCGTCTCCTCCGCCAGCAGGTGCGTCTCCTCGTCGTAGCTCCACTCCGTCAGCTGCCCGTGCTCCTCCCCGCCGTCCGTCCATTCCACCCGCCGCTGCAGGAGACGCCCCGCCGCGTCGTACCGGTAGCGGGTGACGGCACCCCGGGTGCTCCCGTCCCCCGACTCCGTCCACTCCGCCAGCAGGCGGCCCCGGTAGTCGAACTCCTTCCGCGAGACCACCCACCGGTCCGCGTCCTGCTGCCGCAGGACCCGCGTCACGTTCCCCCACCCGTCGTACCCGTACCGCTCCCGCGACAGCAGCACGCCCTCCCCGGGATCCCCGTCCCCCGTCGCCGGGCACGGCACGTCCTCCCCCAGCACTTCCCGCTGGGCAAGCCGCCCGTGGGCGTCCCGGCTCCCCGGGCCCGGGCCGGCCTCGCCCGGTGCCAGCCAGTGCAGGCACTCCCGCCGCACGAAGGTCCGTGCGCCGCCACCGGACGACGCGATCCACGTCGTCCTCGCCACCGGCAGGCCTTCCCCGTTGTAGGACGTGGTCACGAGCGGCCGTTCCGCCGGGTCCACCGGTTCCTTCTCCCCGTCCGGCCCGACCCGCTCCGTCGTCCCCGGGCGCCACTCCTCCACCCGGGACAGCCACGGCCACGCGGCCCGCGCGTCCCCCGTGCCCCGGAACGGCAGGGGCTCCTCGCCGGTCCCCGCGAAGCCCCAGCGCTCCAGGTAGCGTTCCAGGTCCGGGTCGGATGTCTGCTCTCCCTCCTCTGCCGACGGCGCGGCCTCCTGCCAGCCCAGGACCACCTCCGTCACGTCCGGCAGCAGGTTCCCGTCCCCGTCGCGGAAGGAGCAGTCCGGCTCCTCCCGGTCCGTCCGCTCGATCGGGCCCCGCGACAGCCGGACCGCCCCCGTCAGCGGGTCCGACTCGTAGCAGTACCAGGTCGCCACCTCGCCGTGCGCGAAGCTCGCCGGCAGCTCCCCGTACTTCACCGGGTTCTCCACCGCCACGCCCCACCGCGGCCCGGAATAGACCCACACCTTCTCCGGCCGCGCGGTTCCTTCCTCTCCCTTCCCCCGCGGGGCCAGGGCCCGCGTCATCCGCCCGATCGAGTCGTACTCGTACTCCACCACGGACCCGTCGGGCCGCTCCACCCTCACCTCGTGCCCGTGTTCGTCGAAGACGTGGACCGTCCGGCGACCCGCCTCCGTCACCGTCGCCCGGGAGAACCGGTGGTTGCTCTCCTCGTAGTCGAACTCGACGACGTGGCTCGGCGTCTCGACCCGGTCCACGGTGTCCTTCTTCCGACCCCCGGAGTCCAGGTCGTAGTGGACCCCCAGCACCAGTTCCCCGGCACCGTTCCGCACTTCCCGCAGCCGCGTGTCCCACTCGAGCCCCGCCTCGCCCAGGTCGAACCCGTACCGGTACCGGGCCACGGTCTCCCCGTCCCCGTTCCCTCCGCCCGGTTCGCCCGCCGCGAACTCCACCGACTCCAGCAGGAACGGCCCCGACCCCCGGGGCGACCCGTACCCGTACCGCAGCCGCCGCACGCTCCATTCACCGCCCGGCGCCCGCTCCCGCACCTCCACCGACTCCACCAGGTGCTCGCAGCCGTGCTCCCCCACCTCGAACGTCGCCTCCGCCAGCAGCACCTTCGACGACCGGCACTCCTCCGCCCCGAGGGGATTCGTCCGGTCGTCGTCGTCGCAGCTCCACAGCTTCACCGATACCGGCTCCATCCAGGACGAACCGCATCCGGTGTCCTCCCCCCACTCCCGGCGCTCCCAGGAAATCTCCAGCGCCGCGCCCCCGGGCCGGGTCACCCGTACCGGGTACCCCCGCACGGTGAACAGCCCCGGCACCGCCGGCGGGTCCTGGAAGTCCTCGAACCGGATCACCGTCCCGTCCGGCCGCCGCACCTCGTAGAGCGCGTGTCCCGACCCGCCCGGCACGTACCGCACCATCCGCCCGTAGTCCTTCCGGGCGACGTCACCGTCGTCGAAGAGCCGCGGAAACGTGACGAAGCTCCCGTCCTCCCGGTACCACAGGATCACGTCCCCGCAGGTCGCGGGCAGCAGCCGCTCGTCGAGCAGCCCCAGGCTCCACCCCATCCCGAGCAGGCCGCGCCGGGACGACTGGTGCCGGTAGGTCCGCGACAGCCGCAGGTCCACTCCCCCGCGCCCCGCCACCACCAGGTCCGTCACCCCGAACGCCAGCTCCCCGTTCGAGAGGCTCACCCCCAGCGGGTGCCGCGCCGGGTTCCGCAGCGGCTCCAGCGGCTGCGACCGCTGGTCCGGGCCGCAGGACGCCCCGACGAACCCCCCGCTCGGGGTCTCGCACTCCTGCGGCAGCCCGAGGCACAGCTCGTCCCGTTCGCGGTCCCCCCGGGAGATCGCCTTCCTCACCACCAGGCCCCCCGGGCACCGGACCATTCCAAGCTGCATGCCGGGGTGCTGGGCGCAGACCACCGGTACGCCCACCGAGAGCCCCCGCAGGGGCGGCAGCAGTTCCACGTCCCGGTCCCCGACCAGGCCCCGCTCCCGGTCCGGGTACGCCGGGGAGGGCAGCCCCGCCAGCGATCGCCGCGCCGCCTCTCCGCCGGGCAACTCCGCCCACGCCAACCCCGCCAGGAGTTCCCTCCCCGGGAGGCGCAGCCCTCCCCTCGCGCCCTGTCCCCCCAGCTCGTCCTGCGCCACCGCCGGACGGCGCAGCAGCGGAACCTCGTCGAAGGACGAGTCCCGCCGGCCGGCCACCCACTCGCGCCAGCCTCCCGCGTCCAGGCGCCACCAGGCCCACTCCAGGCTCGGGGTCCACGCCGGGGATCCCGCCGTGCCGTCGTACGCCCCCAGGACGACGCCCGGCCCGGTCAGCCAGCGCCGCCTTTCCGCCGCCGTCCCGTCCGGCTCCCGGGCATCCAGGGCCACGGGGTCCCCGCCGCCGCCCGGCATCCACCGGAACCGGCGGACCTCGCGCCACTCCCCGTCCACCAGCTCCTCGACCCGGTCCACCCGGCCGTCGGCGTCCAGCCGCAGGCGGGTCCGGCGGTCCAGCTCCCCGGTCCCGTTCCGCTCCACCGTCGCCAGTCCGTCTCCCTCCCCGAACCGCCAGTCGTACGTCAACGTGAACCGCCGCCCGTACACCGCCACCGGCCGGCCGGCGCGGTCCCGGACGTACTCCTCCCGGTCCGCGGCCCCGTCGGCGGTCCAGCTCTCCCAGCGGCGCAGCCGGCCCGCGCCGTCCCGCAGGTACCGTTCCCCACCGCCGTCGGGGTGCACCACCTCCACCACCCGGTCCAGGAGGTCCCGCTCGATCGTCGTCTCCCCCGGCGGCTCCGCCAGCTCGTCCACGATCGAGACCACCCGGCCCGCACCGTCCCGCCCGTAGCTCGCCCGGCGCGCGACCCGCCCGTTCGAACGCTCCTCGTACCAGGCCACGCCGCCCGCCGCGTCGTAGCGGTACCGCTCCTCCACCGATCCGTCCCGGCGCCGGACCACCCGCCCGCTCCACGGGTCGCGCTCGATCTCCACCCGCACCGAGACGCCGTCCCCGATGCGGACCAGCCGGCCCGCGGCGTCCCGCTCCGCCGACCAGGTGATCCCGTCCCCGTCGGTCCACCGCGCCAGCATCCCGGACCGGTCCCATTCCCACGACAGCACCCGCGACAGCACGGCCCCCTCCCCCGCATCGATCTCCTCCGACACCGAGAGGGGAAGACCCCGGCCGTCCCACTCGTACCGCCAGCGGTCACGCCCCGTTCCGCCCTCCGCCGGGAACGTCCGCTCCACCTCCAGCAGGTTCCCTTCCGCGTCCCAGCGGTAGCGCTCCACCGCTCCGCCCGGCAGCCGCCGCTCCACGACCCGGCCCGCCGCGTCCCGCACCAGCTCGATCGAGTTCCCCCCCGGGAGCTGCACCTCCCGCACCCGGCCGGCCGCGTCCCGCTCCCACCGCCAGGCGTTTCCTTCCGGGTCCCGGTATTCCACGGGGAGCCCCCGGCCGTCCCGGCGCAGCCACCACTCTCCCCCTTCCGGGTCGGTCCACCGTACCTCCCGCCCCCCGGCACCGTACTCCCACCGGTAGACGTGCCCCAGCGGGTCCTCCACCCGCACGATCCGCCCGGTCGCATCGTACCCGTACCGCCAGGTTCCTCCGGCCGGCGTCCGGACCCAACCGGGACGGCCGGCCGGCGTCAGCCCCGTCTCCCAGCGCCGTCCCAGCGGGTCCTCCACCGCCGCCGGCACCCCGTTCGGGTGCCAGGTCACGGTCCACCAGGACCACTCCCCCTCCGCCAGCGGCCAGCCCAGCCGGACCAGGCGCCCCGCCGCGTCCCGTTCCATCCGGATCTCCGGGCACGGGGCCGCGCCGCAACCCGGACGCACTCCCACCAGGCTCCCGCGGCCGTCCCACTCGTACTCCGTGCGGCGTCCCTCGGGGTCCACCTCCGCCAGCACGTCCCCCGTCGCGGGGTCCCGTTCCCACCGCCGCTCGACCTCCGCGGTCCCGTCCCGGTCGGCGTCCACCCGCTCCGCCACCAGCAGGCCGCGCTCGTCCCGCTCCAGCTCGGTCACCGTCCCGCAGGGGGTCCGCACCCGCACCAGGTCCCCCGCCGCGTCCCGGCTGTACTCCCAGCGCGGCCGCTCCCCGTCCACCTCCGGCCCCTCGTAGGCCGTCAGCCGGTGCCGCCCGTCGTGCTCGAACCGGTGTTCCCCTCCCACGGGGTCCACGACCCGGACCAGGTCGCCGCTCGCCGGGTCCCTTTCCAGCGTCGTCACCCCGCCGCCGGGCTCCTCGATCCACGTCGTGAATCCCGCCGCGTCGTGCCCGTACACCCATTCCCTTCCCGCAGGGTCCGTCACCGTCGTCCGGTCCCCCCCGTACGCGTACGTCGTCCTGCCACCTCCGAACGCCACATCCACGGCCCGGTCCAGGCCGTCCGTCACCACGGCGAAGACCGGCCGGCCCAGCGGGTCCACGACCCGGCTGACGTGGTCCGCCCCGTCCCACTCGTACACCCAGGTTCCTTCCCCGGGCCCGGACGAGCGCACGAGCCGGCCCGCTCCGTCGTAGCCCAGTTCCACCCGCCGGCCCGCCGAGTCCTCGATCGCCACGACCCGGCTCCCCGGCGTGGAGGGCGCCGCCGGCTCCCCCCACATCGGCCGCCGGAACTCCACCCACGAACCCCCGGTGGACTCGATCCGCCACAGGTAGCCGTCCCGGTAGCGGTACACCAGGGCGTTCCCCGCCCCGTCCTCTTCCCGCACCAGCCAGAAGTTCGGCTCCCCGTCGATCCGCCGGTACGTCCGCCACAGCCCTTCCGCGAGGCGCACCCGCCAGCCACCCCCCTCCGCCGGCTCCAGGCGCCCGTAGCGGAGCGGCCGGTCCGGGTCCGGCCGCCAGCCCCCCGCACCGTCCGGCACGTAGCGCACGACGCCCGCGTCGTCCGTCACCAGCAGGTACCCACCGTTCGCCGCGAGGAGGACCGACCCCGGCGCGAGCATCCAGTTCGGCCCCAGGTCGCGGCTCGTTCGCGGCTCGTCCCCGGATGGGACCCCCGGCAGGGCACCCGCCAGGCCCGAATCGTAGACCCGCCCCACAGCGAACGGCAGCCGCGCCGGCAGTTCCAGGTCCCGCACCCGGAACGCGAACCGCCCGCTCGTCGTCTGCACCCACCCGTGCCGCACGCCCTCCACCGGGTCCCGCTCCACCGGCTGGAACGGCAGGTTCCCCCGGGCCCACCGGGCCAGCTCCTCCTGCGGGAGCCCGGGCACCACCGGCAGACCCTTCCGGACGACCGTCACCGGGTCCGCCATTCCCGCCGGCCACGGCGTTCCCTCCCCGGGAACCTCACCCGCCCGCGCGGGAGCAAGGGCGATCAGCAGCAGGAAGACCGGGCAAACGACTGGAAGAAGAACAGCCGGGACCTGGACCGTGCTTCTCCGGGACATCGAGGCCTCCTCCCGGCACCGTGCGCCACCCCTCTGCCGTGGAAAAGGGAGGCCCGGCACCGGGGCCCCGGAGGCACCATCGCCTCCGGGACCCCGGCACCGGTCCGGGGGGAGGGTCGGGGGGTCCCGCGGCGGGGTCGAACGGCCGCGGAACCGGGGGAAGCTCGTCGTGCCGGCCGTGCCATCATCGGGTGCGAAGCACCTCCTCCCTCGACCGGGACCATACGTCGATCGGGCCTCCCCCGGAAGGGGGGTGATCGAAGAAATCCACCCGCTGTGCGCATGGACCCCCTACCCGCTGCGCGGGTGGATTTCCCGGTACTCCGTGCATGAATCCGGAACCGCCCTGCGGATGGATTTCCAACCGCCCCGTGCATGAATCTCCGACCACCCCGTGCATGGACTTTCGACCGCTCCGTGCATGACTTGCCAACCACCCCCTGCATGGATTTCCAACCGCTCCGTGCATGGACCCCTACCCGCCGGGCGGGTGGATTTCTACCCGCGCCGCGGGTCGATTCCCCCCGGACCCGTTGACACGGGCCCCCCGCTTCCCGTACGTTCCCCTCGTCGGGCGGGTCCCCGCCCTCCGGCGCCGGACCCGCCCGGGGAGGTGCGCATGGCACGTCCAGGGGGGCACGGGTCCCGGCCATCCACCCAAGATCTCGTCCGGTCCGCCTTCGGCCGCTGGATCAGGAACCACCGCAACATCCTCGGCCTCTCCCAGGCCGGGCTTCTCCGCCGCCTCGAACACCGCGGCGTCCGCGTCTCCCAGTCCGCCCTCTCCCGCTGGGAAACCGGCGAGGCCTGCCCGCCCCTCGAGCTCGTGCCCGCCCTCACCGACTGCCTCGGCGCCACCCTCGCCTCCGCCGAGGAGGTCCTCGCCCGCTCCGCCCGCGCCGCCGCCGACCTCGACCTCACCGGCCGCTCCCCCGGGGACCTCCGCCGCGAGGCGGATCGCGCCGCCCGGGCCGGCAACTTCCACCGCGCCCTCCCCCTCTACGAGGCCGCCCTCGACCTCCTCCGCCTCGGCGACTCCCCCCCGGATCCCCCCGCCGAGGCGGCGGTCCTCCTCCCCCTCGCCTGGGTCCACTACAACCTCTGGCACCTCGAGCTGGCCCGCGACACCCTCCGCCGGCTCGGCTCCCTCCCCGGCCTCCCCCCCGCCGCTCGCCTCCGCCGGCACCTCCTCCGCGTCGCCCTCGAGCACCGCTACGGCGACGACGAGCTCGCCGCCGTCCTCGCCGCCGACGCCGAGCGGCGGCTGGACGAGCTCCGGGGAGAAGACCACGCCTTCGCCTGCCACGCCCTCGGCCAGTTCCGGTTTTCCATCGAGCAGTACGGCGCGGCGGTCCCCCTGCTCCGGCAGGCCCGCGCGGGCTGGCAGGAGCTGGCCAACCGCCTCGAGACGGCCCGCGTGACCGCGCTGCTCGGGTACAGCCTGGCCCGTGCCGGCGAGGATCCCGGGGCCGGAGAACGGTTGCTGCGCGAGGCCGCCGACATGGCGGATGGCGACAACCACCGGGACGTGTCGTGCCAGGCCCGGCGGCTGCTGGGGGACCTGCTGTTGCGCCGCGGCAACGTCGCCGACGGCATGGCGCTGCTGGAGAATTCCATTTCCCTCGCGCGTCGCTCCGGCCTCGCCGAGGAGGAGTTCCTGGCGGTCTTCTACGCTTGGGAGCGCGTGGACGGGGAAACCCGCCACGAGATGGAACGGCGCCTGAGACGGCTGCTGCCCCGCGTCCACCCGCTCCTCCCGGAGGCGCGGAGGTTCCGGGAGGCCCTCGCGAACCCGGACGGCCGGGAAGAGGAGGACGACCGATGAACAGGAGACTCCGCGCTTTTCTTCCCGTTCTCCTCGCCTTCCTGCCGGCGCTGGTCGCCGGCCCCCTGGTCCGGCCGGCGCGCGCGGAGATCTCCGTCGGCGGCGCGGGTCCGCATCCCGCGTTCCTCGTCGCGGGAGGAGGGGAAGGGGGCGTCCCGTTCCCCGGGTTCGCGGTGGTGCGGCAGGGGGTGGACCCGTCCCTGGTGCTGAACCCGTCGGGGGACGACAACGGCGACGGGCCGGCGGCCTGGGCGATCGACCCGGCGACGGGGAACCCGGTGGTGGCCTGGGCCTGGTGGGACGGGAGCGACCACGAGATCGTGCTCTCCCGCTGGACCGGGACGGGCTGGAGCGAGCGGGAGCAGCTGACGGACAACGCCCTCGACGACGTGGACCCGGCCCTCACCGTCGCCCCGGACGGGACGGTCCGGCTGACCTGGTGGCGCAGCGAGAACGGCCACCGGACCGTCTGGTACCGGGACCTCTCCCGGGAGGACGGCACGGCGGAAGAGGTCACCCCCCTCCCCCGGGCCGGGTCCCGTCCCGGCGTCGCCCGCTGGAACGGGGACGTCAAGGTCGCCTTCCAGCGCGAGGAGTCGGGGACCCGCTACGTGCGGGTCGCCACCCGCTCCGCCGGCTGGGCGGAGGACGCGGTGGCCGCCACCCCCTACGCCGGCCCCGCCGGCGACGGCGACATCGACGTGCGCATCCACGCCCTCGCCGGCCACCTCTGGGTCGACTGGATCGACGCGGAGGGCCGCCTCGCCTGGTCCGAGTGGAACGGGGCCACCGGCTCCTGGGAAGACCCCCGGTACGAGGACTACTCCTGGGACGGCGCCACCGGCGAGACCGAGCCGGTCGCCCGGGAACGCGCCCGCGCCCGCGTCCGCCGGCACGTCCTCGACGACTGAAGGCCCGCCGACGGGCTACCCCGCCGGGTCCGCGGCGCGGCAGGTCCGCGCACGCGACCGCCGGTCTTTCTACTCCCGGGAGCGCCGGCTCGTCAGTCCCTCGATGACCACGAAGAAGAGGGGCACGAGCAGGGTGGACAGCACCGTCGCGGCGATCATGCCCCCGAAGACGGCGGTGCCGAGGGCCTGGCGCCCGGCGGCGCCCGCCCCGGTCGCCACCACCAGCGGGAAGGTCCCCAGGATGAACGCCAGGGAGGTCATCAGGATCGGCCGGAAGCGCAGTCGCGCCGCCTCCAGGGCGGCCTCCCGCAGGGGCCGCCCCCCGCGATGCAGCTCCATCGCGAACTCGACGATCAGGATCGCGTTCTTCGCCGCGAGGCCGACGAGGAGCACGATCCCGATCTGGGTATACACGTTGATGTCCATCCGCCGGGCGGCGACGAGCACGACCGTCCCGAGCAGCGACACCGGCACCACCAGGATGACCGCCAGGGGAACCGTCCAGCTCTCGTACTGGGCGGCCAGGAACAGGTAGACGAAGACGATCGCCACGAGGAAGATCCCGCCGACGCCGCCCGCCGCCTTCTCCTGGAACGACAGCCCGCTCCAGGAGAACCCCATGCCCCCGGGCAGGACCCGGTTCGCGGTGTCCTCCATCACCGCCAGGGCCTGGCCGGAGGAGACCCCCGGCGCCGGCCCCCCGCTGATCAGCGCCGCGGG
This sequence comes from uncultured Acidobacteriota bacterium, assembly GCA_964582785.1. GTDB lineage: Bacteria > Acidobacteriota > Polarisedimenticolia > J045 > J045 > JAMOQA01. Next base: position 13,394 of record CAZOTT010000041.1, read on the forward strand.
ATACATGTTGAAGCGGCCCAGGACCTGGGGGCCGAACGCCCGCCGCACGCTGGCCACCGAGCCGATCGGGACCATCTTTCCGTGCTCGTTGCGAACCCGGATCCGGGGTACCTGGTCGGCGAACGCCCGCGCGCCCCCCTCCGCCTGGATCTTCACCTGGTAGTTCCGGCCGAAACGGGTGAAGTCGTTGACGTAGGCGCCGCCGAGGTAGGCCCCCAGGGTGCCGAAGATCTCGTCCAGGGGGATGCCCAGCGCCTTGGCCGCCTCCCGGTCGACGTCGACCAGCACCTGCGGGCTCCGGGCCCGGAAGGTGGTGTAGACGCCGGCCAGGCTGGACTGCCCTCCTGCTTCCTCCACCAGGGCCCGCGCGGTTTCCTCGAGGACGGCCGGGGGCTGTCCTTCCCGGGCCAGCACCCGCATCTCGAACCCTCCCGAGGCCCCCAGACCGGGGATCGGCGGCGGCACGAACGCCGTCCCCGTCGCCCGGTTCTCCCGGTCGAGCACGGCCCGCACCCGGCCGAGGATCGTCGCCAGGTCCTGCCCCTCCTCCTTCCCCCGCTCGTCGAACGGGAGCAGCGAGATCCAGAACGTCGCCGCGTTCGGCAGCTTCGCGCTGTCGAGCAGGGAGTATCCGCTCACGCCAACGCACGCGCGGACGCCCGGGATCGCGCGGATTTCCTGCGAGAGGGCCTGCGTCACCTCGTAGGTCCGGTCGACGGTGGCCCCCTCCGGCAGCTGGGCCGTGGCGAAGAGGTACCCGGAATCGTCCTCCGGCAGGAAGCCGGTCGGAAGGCGCCCCAGGCCCCAGACGGCGAGCACGGCCAGTACCGCGGCGGCCACGAGGCCGAGAATCGCGCGCCGCAGGATCCCGCGGACCACGGTCACGTACCCGGACGACGCGGCCTCGAACGCCCGGTTGAATGCGCGGAACGGCGCCCACGGCCGGCCGCTCCTGCGCCGGAGCAGGACCCCCGCCAGCGCGGGGCTCAGGGTCAGGGCGTTGATCGAGGAAATGACGGTCGCCCCGGAGATCGTCAGGGCGAACTGGCGGAAGATGCCCCCGGTGATCCCCCCCATGAACGCGGTCGGAACGAAGACCGCGAGGAGCACCAGGGTGGTCGCCACGACCGCTCCCGCCACTTCCTCCATCGCCGCGATCGCCGCCTCCCGCGGCGCCAGGCCCTTCTCCTGGATGTTGCGGTCCGTGTTCTCCACCACGACGATCGCGTCATCGACCACGATCCCGATCGCGAGGACCAGCCCGAAGAGCGTGATCATGTTCACGGTGAACCCGAGGGCGGCCATCACCACGAAGGTCCCGACGAGGGACACGGGAATCGCCACCGCGGGGATCACCGTCGCCCGCCAGTCCTGCAGGAAGAGCCAGATCGTCAGGACGACCAGGAGGATCGCGACGAGGAGCGTGATCACGACCTCGTGGATCGACGCCGCGATGAACTCGGTCGTGTCCAGCCCGACCTCGTAGTGGACCCCGGCGGGAAAGCTGGCGGCCAGCTCGTCCATCCGCCGGCGCACCGCGGCCGCCACCTCCATCGCGTTGGCGCCGGGAAGCTGGTAGACCAGCAGGGCCGCGGCCGGGCGGCCGTCGTAGCGGCTGACGACCGAGTAGTCCTGGCTGCCGACCTCCACCCGCGCCACGTCCCCCAGCCGCAGCGTGCCCCCGTCTCCCCCCTGGCGGATGATGATCCGCCGGAACTGTTCCTCGTCCGCCAGCCGTCCCCGGACCCGCACCGTGTACTCGAAGGCGGTTCCCGGCGGGGTCGGCGGCGCGCCGACCTTGCCCGCGGCGACCTGGACGTTCTGCTCGACGAGGGCGCGCCGGATATCGGACGTCGTGACCCGGTGGGCCTCCATCGCGTCCGGGTCGAGCCAGATCCGCATCGAGTAGTCGCCGGCGCCCAGCAGCGACACGCCGCCCACCCCGGGTACCCGCGCCAGCTCGTCCCGCACCCGCAGGGCGGCGAAGTTGGCCAGGAACAGGTCGTCCTTTTCCTTGTCGTCCGAGAGCAGGGCGACCAGCATGACGACGTCGGTGCTCTGCTTGCGCGTGGTGACGCCGAGCCGCGCCGCCTCCGGCGGCAGCTTCGGCACGGCGACACTGACCCGGTTCTGCACCAGCACCGCCGCCTGGTCCACGTCGGTCCCGGGCTCGAAGGTGATCGTCAGGGAGTACGAGCCGTCGGCGGCGCAGGTGGAGTTCATGTAGAGCATCCCCTCGACGCCGTTGACCTGGGACTCGATCGGCTCCGCCACCGATTCCGAGATCGCCTGGGGATCCGCCCCGGGATAGACCGCGCTGACCCGCACCGTGGGGGGGGTGATGTCCGGGTACAGGGAAACGGGCAGCGAGAGCAGGGCCGCCGCACCGGCCAGGACGGTGAACAGCGCGATCACCGAGGCGAAGATCGGCCGCTCGATGAAGAACCGGCTGAACATCAGCGTTCCCCGCCCTTGCCGTCCGCCGGCTCCCGCTTCTTTTCCGCCTGCTCGATCTCGACCTCGATCCCCGGCCGCAACCGGGCGAGCCCGCGGACGACGACCCGTTCGTCCGGCTTCAGCCCCGCGGTCACCACCCGCATCGTGCCGTCCCGGGGGCCGGTCCGGATGTCGCGGCGGGCAACCTTTCCGTCCTTTTCCACCACGTACACGAAGGAGCCCACCTGGTCGGTGCCCAGGGCCACCTCCGGCACCAGGAGGGCGTTCTCGATCGTCCGCACCGGGACCCGCCCCCGGGCGAACGCTCCGTCGACGAGAATCCCGCCCGGGTTGGCGAGGGAGGCCCGCACCCGGATCGTCCCGGTCTCCCGGTCCACGGCGGTATCCATCCAGGTGATCCGGCCTTCCCGGGTGAACTTCTCCTCCCCGGCCAGGGCGAGATGGATCGGCGGGCCCTCGGTCGCCTCGCGCCCCGCGGCGGCGGCGGCCTGGAGTTCTTCCTTGAGCCGGACGAGAGACCGCTCGTCCAGGCTGAAGTAGAAGTCCATCGGGTCCACCTGCCGCACGACGGCGAGGACCGTCGGCTGGCCCTGGCCGACCAGGTTCCCCTCGTGCACCAGGGCGCGGTCGATGACCCCGTCGATCGGGGACCTCACCTCCGTGAAGGAGCGGTCCAGCCGGACGGCCTCCAGGTGCGCCTCCGCGGCAGCCACGCTCGCCCGGGCCTTGTCCCGCTCCGCCACCGCCCGCAGGTAGTCCAGCTCGCTGACCGCGTTCTCGTGCCAGGCATCCTCCCGCCGCGCCAGCTCGTTCTCCGCGTACTTCAGCGCGGCCCGCGCGGCCAGCAGGTCGGCTTCCGCGCCGTGCACCGCGGCGTCGTACGCCCGGGGATCGATCGTGAACAGCAGCTGGCCGGCCCGGACCCGCTGGCCGTCACGGAAGTGAACCTTCCGCAGGTACCCGGCAACCCGGGCCCGGACCTCGACGGTCTTCGAGGCGGAAAGCCTCCCGGTGAAGGTCTCGTAGACGGTGACGTCCTTCCGCACCGGCGTCGCCACCTGGACCCGCGGGGGCGGCGGCGGCGCGTACCGGTTGCCTCCGCCACCGCAGCCCGCCGCGCCGATGACGGCGAGGATGCCCAGCACGATCCCGGGGCCGACCGGGTTCCGGGCGCCCGGGCCCGCTGCGTTCCGGGTTCTCTTCATTGCTCGTTCTCCTCGCCGGCGGCGGGGGCCAGCCAGCCGCCCCCGAGGGCGCGGTAGAGATCGACGAGCGCCGCCGCCGCATCCCCCCGCGCCCCCGCGGAGTCGATCACCGCGCGGAACGAAGCCTGCTCGGCGTCGAGGGTCGCCAGGTAGTCGGACAGGCCGTCCCGGTACAGCACCCGGGAAAGGTGCAGCGTCCGGGCGGCGATCTTCTCCGCGTGGGCCATCGCCTTCGCCCGGTTGCGGCTCTCCCGCCAGGTGACCAGGGCATCTTCCACCTCGCGGATCGCCACGAGGACCGTCTTCTCCCAGGTGGCCAGGGCCTGTTCCACCCGGGCCCGTTCCCCCTCGACGCGGGCCCGGATCTGTCCGCCCTCGAAGATGCGCCACCGCAGCGGCGCCTCCACCTTCCACGAGAAGCTGTCCGCGTCGAGCAGGTCACCGACCTGGGCGGAGGAAGCCCCGATGAATCCCCGCAGGGAAAGGGAGGGGTAGAGGTCCGCCAGGGCGACTCCCACCTTCGCGGTGCGCGCCGCCAGTTCCCGCTCGGCGGCAATCACGTCGGGACGGCGCCGCAGCAGGTCCGCGGGCACGCCTGCGTCCGGGTCCAGGTCCGGCACCGGCACGGGCCGGTCGGGAAACTCCAGCCGGAACTCCGAGGGCGTCTCTCCCAGCAGCACGGCAAGGGCATGGCGGTTCCGCGCGATGTGGGCCCGGAGTTTCGGCAGGGTGGCCAGGGACGAGGCGAGCACCCGCTCCGACTGCGCCACCTCCAGGTCCGAGACGAGCCCGTGGCGGCGGCGTGCCCGGTTCAGCTCCAGGGGTCCCGCTGGATCGCGATCGCCTCCCGGGCCCGCCGGAGCTGCCGGTCCGCCGTCCACCCGGCCAGGTAGAGCCGGGCCGCTTCCGCCGTCACCGCCAGCAGGACGCCCTGCCGGTCCGCCTCGGTCACCTGGAGGGACGCCTCGGCAGCCTCCACCGAGCGGCGGATCTTGCCGAACAGGTCGATTTCCCAGGTGACGTCCGCGCCGAGGGAGAACGAATTCTCGGCCGGGCCGTCTCCCGAGTCTTCCCGCGAGGCCGAGGCCTTGGCGGCTGCGGCGGGCTGCCGCTCGCCGATCGCGGCCCGGAGCATCGCCCGGGCCTCCCGGACGCGCGCCACCGCGATCCGCAGGTCGTGGTTCCGCTCCCGGGCTTCCCGCACGACCCGGTCCAGGCCCGGGTCGTCGAACACCGTCCACCATTCCTCGAGGGAGGGAGGCCGGGCGGGGACCCCCGCCCCTTCCGCCGGCGGCGCCTCCTCGGCATACCGCTCCGGCAGGGAGGTCCGCGGTGGAACGTAGTCCGGGCCGACGGTGATGCACCCCGTGACCAGGACACCCGCCAGGATCCCCGCGCCCGCCAGCCAGCTACCCCGGCCGGCCATGCTGCCCATGCACACTCCTCGGGGGCCCGACCGGTCCCGGTCCCGGGATCCCTCGCCCCCATGCCCGCCACGAACCCCTCCGTGCCGCCCCGGCCCGGTGGGAGATCCATCGCGCCGTCCTGCCGCCCGGCGGCAGGGACGCCGCGGGGCCCGGGGAGCATATACGATGCCCGGGTCCGGTGAGAAGCACGGGAGGTTGTCACCCCTCCCCCGGGACCCGCCCCGCGGCCATCCGGACCTGCCCGCCGCGGACCCTTCCCTTCCACGTTTTCACCGGGCGGCGCCGCCGTGGTACCTTCAACGGCCTCGCGCGAACCGCGCCCCACCGGGTCCGCGCCCTCCCCGGCCGGGCCCGGCACGAACCGGAGCCGACCATGACCGACCAGCCCCGCGAGTCCGCCGTCTACCCCGTCAAGCCCGAGATCGCCCGCCGCGCCCATGTTCCTTCCCTGGAGGAGTACCGGCGGCTGTACCGCCTCTCCCTCGACGACCCGGAGACCTTCTGGGCCCGCCAGGCGGAAATCCTCGACTGGTTCTTCCCCTGGCGGTCGGTCCTCGACCACGACTACGAGAACGTCGACTTCGCCTGGTACCTGGGCGGGCGGCTGAACGCCTGCTTCAACTGCGTCGACCGGCACCTGGCGGAGCGCGGGGACCAGGCGGCGATCATCTGGGCCAGGGACGAGCCCGGCGAGTACGAGCGGATCACCTACCGGCAGCTCAAGCACGCGGTCTGCCGGGTGGCGAACGTCCTGCGGCACCACGGGGTGCGGCGGGGCGACAGGGTCTGCATCTACATGCCGATGATCCCCCAGCTCGCCTACGCCATGCTCGCCTGTGCCCGGATCGGCGCGGTGCACTCGATCGTCTTCGGCGGATTCAGCGCCGAGGCGCTCCGGGACCGGATCCTCGACGCGGGAGCCCGGGTGGTGATCACCGCCAACGAGGGCCTCCGTGGCGGGCGCCGGATCCCCCTCAAGGAAACCGTCGACCGGGCGGTCGAGGGGCTCGATCTCGTCGAGACGGTTCTCGTCGCCCGCCGGACCGGGGCCGACACCCCGATGACGCCGGGCAGGGACCACTGGCTGGACGAGGAGTGCCGCAGGCAGCGGTCCACGGCCACCTACGAGCACATGGGGGCGGAGGACCCCCTGTTCATCCTCTACACGTCGGGATCGACCGGGAAGCCCAAGGGGGTGCTCCACACTACCGGGGGCTACCTGGTCTACGCCGCCCTCACCCACCGGCTGGTCTTCGACTACCACCCGGGGGATGTCCACTTCTGCGCGGCCGACATCGGCTGGATCACCGGTCACTCGTACATCATCTACGGCCCGCTGGCGAACGGCGCGACCACGGTGATGTTCGAGTCGGTCCCGACCTGGCCCGATCCCGGGCGGTACTGGCGGATCGTGGACGACCTCGGGGTGAACATCTTCTACACCGCTCCCACCGCCCTCAGGACCATCGCCCGGGCCGGGGACGAACCGGTCCGCCGCTACTCGCGGAAGACACTGCGGATCCTCGGCACGGTGGGCGAGCCGATCGACCCGGAAACGTGGCGCTGGTACCACGACGTCGTCGGCGAGGGACGCTGCGCCGTCGTCGACACCTGGTGGCAGACGGAGACCGGCGGGATCATGATCGCGCCCCTGCCGGGAGCCACCCCGCTGAAGCCGGGTTCCGCCACCCTCCCCTTCTTCGGGGTGCGGCCGGTGCTGGTCGACGACGAGGGGAACGTCCTCGAGGGGAACGAGGTCTCCGGCAACCTCTGCATCGAGCGCACCTGGCCCGGCCAGGCCCGGACCGTCTACGGCGACCACGAGCGGTTCCGCGAGACCTACTTCACCCGCTTCCCCGGCCTGTACTTCACCGGCGACGGCTGCTACCGGGACCGGGACGGCTACTACTGGATCACCGGCCGCGTGGACGACGTGATCAACGTCAGCGGCCACCGCCTCGGCACGGCGGAGATCGAGTCGGCCCTGGTCGCCCACGAGGCGGTGGCCGAGGCCGCCGTGGTCGGCTTTCCCCACGAGATCAAGGGGCAGGGGATCTTCGCCTGGGTGGTCCCCGCCGCGGACGCCGCGGAGCAGGACGCGGCCGAGCTGGTCGGCTCCCTGAAACAGCAGGTCCGCCACGTGATCGGCCCGGTGGCGGTGCCCGACGTGGTGCTCGTCGTGCCCGGCCTGCCCAAGACCCGCAGCGGAAAGGTGATGCGCCGGATCCTGCGCCGCATCGCCGCCGGCGAGTACGGCGACATGGGAAACGTCTCCACCCTCGCCGACCCGAGCATCGTCGAGACCCTGGTGGAACTCCGCCGGCGCACCTGATCGGCCCGTCGCCCCGGGCCGCCGGGACCCGGGACACGGGCCCGCGGGTCCTCCTCTTCCGGGGGTTCACCCCCCGCTGCGCCCGTCCCGCCCGCGGCGGAGCAGTCGTTCCGCCAGTTCCAGGGCGTCCACCGGCCAGAAGCGTTCCGGGCGTGGTGGAGGCGGCGGGAATCGAACCCGCGTCCGAGGACGGTCCGCGACGGGCATC
>CAZOTT010000042.1:0-5374 GCA_964582785.1 uncultured Acidobacteriota bacterium
GACGAGGTGACCGACCAGTCGTCCGTGCCCTGGAGCGCCTCGTGGGACCAGCCGGGTGGCTCCGCCCCGCCGCGTTCCACGTTTTCCGCGTGGTGGTCGTCCCGCTCGTCCGCCTCCAGCAGGCGCTCGAACGGTTCGTCCCGGTCGTCGGCGCCGTCGCAGGAAAGGGTCGCCGTGAACCCCGCCCGTTCCATGCACGTCACCCCGGCGCCCACCCTCACCGTCAGCGTGGCGACCGCCGTGCCGTCCGGGGGAATCGTTCCCAGCTCGGCGGGGTTGTCGAGCACGGCCACGTCGGCCGTGGAAGAGAGGGTGACCCGGACGCCGGTCGCCGGCTCCGAGCCCCGGTTGCGAACGGTCAGCAGGAACAGCGCGTTCTCGCCGATGTCGGCGATCCCGTCGGCGTCGCACCCGGCCGAAGAGTCGTCCACGTCGACCGCGTCGAGCACGAGCCAGGGCCCGTCCATCGGCACCACGTCGGTGGTCCCGAGGTACGGCCGGTCGTCGTGCCCGGTGACGGTGACCTCCATCGGCCCGGGTTCCGCCGGGGGCGGATCCAGCGGCAGGACGCAGACGCCGTTCGAGTCGGTATAGCCCGCGGCGAAGATCCCCTCGTCCTGCTTCCGGACGGCGACCAGCTCGCCCTCCACCGGCTGGCCGTCCCGTTTCACCGTCACGGTGAACTCCTCCGCCCCGGTCGGCACCTCGCTGTCGTGCTCCACGTCGAGGTCCCGGGGATGCCGGGTCCAGAGGGAGAGCGAGGGCTCGGAGAGCAGGTTGTACATCTCGAAGTAGTACTGGACGGTGCCGGTGTCCCCGTAGTGCTCGTAGAGGTCCATCTTCGCCCGCCGGACGACCGTGCCGAGGGCCGGGGTGTCGTCCATCGGGAAGATGTGGGTGTGGAGCCGGCGCTGGAAGTAGTCGTCCTCGTCCCAGTACGAGCTGTTGGACGCCCCGAGGAAGCCGATCGCCCCCCTGTGCGGGGCCTTCTGCCACGTTTCCCCGAAGCACTCGTCCCGGTCCAGGGTCCCGGTGACGCAGGCGTTCGAGATGACGAAGGGGTACATGCCGTCGTTGGTGTTGTTCCGCACGTCCCCCTGGTCGTAGCCGCCGTGGCTCGTCGGGCCCTGCCAGCTCGTCTCGCTGCCGTGCCCGGAGTAGTTGACGACCGCGCGGCCCTCGTCGATGGACGCGGCGATCTCGGAAGTGTCCGCATCGTACGTGTGGTAGTGGCGGTCACAGGACTCCCTGCCGTGGGACCAGGAGGTCTGCTCGTAACCGTTCGGCGTGTAGAAGGTGTCGATGCACCAGTCGTGGGTCCCCTCGACGAGGGAGATGTGGCCCGAGTCCGAGGTGCCGATGAAACCGGCGCGCTTGATCCAGGTTTCGCCCGCGAAGGTGGCCTTCTCGTAGGTGAGCAGCTTGTCGACGACGTCACGGGTTTCATCGGCGCTGCGGGTGGAGATGCGCGCGATGTCCACGTCCGGCAGGTAGTCGGGGCCGTCGAGGCAGGCGTACCAGTTGTCGGTCACCTGGCTGTGCCCGCCCCCGTTGCCCCGGTGAATCGGCGTGAAGTCCGTGTCCCCCACCATCAGGACGTACCCGAGGGGCGGGTCCGTCCAGGTGTCGTAGCGGTCCTGGATCACGTCCTTGATGTCCTGGTCACTCGGGTCCGGCCCGATCTCCGACAGCCGGACCACCTCCACCTTCCAGCCCGTGCGCCGCTTCCAGTCGACGAACGGATCGATCGCCGCCGCGAAATCGTCGTGGACGATCACCAGCATCCCCTCGGCTCCCCCGGTGCTGCCGTGTCCCGGCTCCGCCCGCCCGCCGGCGGTCTCCCCGCGGCCGGCGCGACACGAGGGAGGCGCGGGCGGCGGCGGGACGAGCAGGTCGGCGAACCAGGCCCGCTCGAGGAGCGGCGAGTCGTGCCGGGCCGGGGAGCAGGGGTCTCCGCCGCGCGCCCGGAGAACGAACCGCATCCGCGGGGAGACCAGCAGGGCTCCCGTGGCCGGGTCCCACCGCACGGGCCGCAGCTCGACGAGGGCGACCTCCCGCCCGCGGACCACCGCCCGGCCGACGACCTTCCCCGGCGCCGCGGGCCAGGGGCTGTCGGCGCCGTACACCGCCCCGTCCAGGACCGGGGGGCGGCTCTCTTCGGCCCCGGGAATCTTCGGGACCGGGGGCTGCACGGGCGCCGGCCGGCGCGGCAGGCCGAGGGAGGCGGGGAAGATCTCCCGGACCCCGCCCGGATCGACCTCGAGTTCGAGCCCGGCGCCCCGGGGAACCGGGACCAGGAACCGCACCACCGGGAGGCGGGGACGACCCACCCCGGAGAGAAGGTCGCCGCCGGGGAGGCGGACCAGGGTGAAGGGTTCCCCGTCCAGGGAGACGGGCCGCAGGTCGAGCCCGGGGACCTCGAGGGTGCCGGCCACCCGGCCGGGCGCGGAACCGTCCGCCACGATCCGCGGGGGGCCGGGGGAAGCGCCGTCGGCGAGGGGCACGAAGGCGGCGAAGCCGGGAACCGCCAGGCCGCAGAGGCAGGACAGGACCAGGGCGAGGCGCAGGAGGGGCAGGGCACCGGAAGGCTTCGTGTTCATCGGGATCTCCACGGGGGAAGGGGACACCTCCGTCAAGTTGTACGGGGGACGGGCCCGGACGCCAAGGGGAATCGGGGGCGGCCCCGGCGGCCGCCCGGGGCGTGGCGCAGCCGCACGAACGTGTGGTAACTTACTGCGAGTTTCAGTAATATTGCTGAACGGTACAACATGCTGCCCGGGATTTCCTGGCAGCTCCGTGAGGGGGCAGGATCGTGATGGACCTCCAGGAAAGGATGAAGCGGTTCGAGGAGGCCTGCCGGCGGCAGGGGCTCCCGGTGACGGTGCAGCGGCGCGCCGTGTACGAGGCCCTGGCGTCCCGCAAGGACCACCCGACGGCCGACGAACTGTACGACTCCGTGACCCGCCGGCTGCCCGGCATCTCCCGCACCACCGTCTACCGGGTCCTGGAGACCCTGGTCCGGATGGGGCTCGCCATCAAGGTGGACCACCCCGGTGCCCGTTCCCGGTTCGATGCCAACCCCACCGAGCACCCCCACGCCGTCTGCCTCGCCTGCGAGCGCGTCTTCGACTTCGAGGTTCGCGACTTCGACCTGGGAGACCTCCCGGAACGGCTGCCCGACGGGTTCCAGGTCAGCGGCGTCACGGTGGTCGTCCACGGCATCTGCGCCGCCTGCCGGGAGGCCCTCGGGAAGAACAGGAGCTGAGCGCCCGGTCCCGATTTGACAACGCGGGCCGCGGGGTTTGAACTGACCGACTTCCCCGCGGGACCCGTGCCGGCCCGGCCGGCAGGAAGCCCCGCCAGGAGGTGCCAGGGATGCCGATCCGGCCGGGAACCGTCGCGGAAATCCGGGAACAGATGCTCCGGCTGCTCGAGGGGGTCGTCCCCCCGGCGGAGATCGCCCTGAAGGCCGAGCTGGTCCACGAGATCCTGCGCCTCAAGGAGGAACGGGGGGCGATCATCCTCGGCCACAACTACATGGAACCCGCCCTCTTCCACACGGTCCCCGACGTGACCGGGGACTCGCTGGAACTCGCCCGGCGCGCGGCGGCGACCGGCCGGGACCCGATCGTCTTCTGCGGGGTCCGGTTCATGGCCGAGACGGCGAAGATCCTGAACCCGGACCGCACGGTCCTGCTCCCCTCGGAGAAGGCCGGCTGTTCCCTCGCGGAGAGCATCACGGCCGGGGATGTCCGCCGGCTGCGGGAGATGTTCCCGGGCGTGCCCGTCGTGACCTACATCAACACCTACGCCGACGTGAAGGCGGAGTGCGACGTCTGCTGCACGTCCTCCAACGCGGCCCGGGTCGTGGAGTCGCTGGGTGGCGACGCCGTGATCTTCCTTCCGGACGAGTACCTGGCGGCCAACGTGGCCCGGGAGACCGGGCGCCGGATCCTGTACCCCCTCGGCCCCGACCGCCGGCCCACCCTGCAGGTCGATTCCCTCGAGCACGTGGTGCTCGGCTGGAAGGGGCGGTGCGAGGTCCACGAGCAGTTCACGGTGGAGGACGTCCGCCGGGTGCGGGAGCAGTTCCCCGACGCCGTCGTTCTCGCCCACCCGGAGTGCTCTCCCGACGTGGTGGCCGCGGCCGACTTTTCCGGCTCGACCACGGCGATGGCGCGGTACGTGCGGGAAAGCCCGGCCCGGCGCTACATGCTCTTCACCGAGTGCTCGATGGCCGACAACATCGCCGCGGAGAACCGGGACAAGGAGATGATCCGCATGTGCTCGGTGCGCTGCCCGCACATGAACGAGATCACCCTGGAGGACACCCTCCGCGCCCTGCGGGAGAACGTCGTCGAGATCACCGTCCCGGAAGACGTCGCGCGCCGGGCCCGCCGGGCGATCGAGCGGATGCTGGCGGTCCCGGCCTGATCCGGCCGGGCTGGTCGAGGCGCCGGGGAACCCGGCCGGGGTGACGCCGGCGGGTCCGGCCCGACACGGGTGCTGCCGGGCAGCCGGTCCCGGTCAGGCGAGCACATCCAGGTTTCCGCCGACTCCCATCATCCGGAGGAGGTTCGCGGCGGTCTGCTGCTCGGCGGCGAGGACCTTGTCCAGGACGGCGACCTGGGCCTCGGTCGTGTTCTTCACGTTCCGGGCGGCGAACGCGTCCCCGACCATCTCCGCCGCGAGGGCGGTTCCGTCGATCTCCATGGAGTCCTCCTTCGGACCCGTTATCGGCCGGGCGCGGCGTTTCTTGAACACGGATCGCGGACCCCTTGCCGGGGATGTCCGTCCTCGTCCATCCTGTGCCGGGAGGCAGCCCATGTTCCTCGTCGGCGACATCGGGGGGACCCACGCGCGGGTCGCACTGGCCCGGGAGGAGGGCGGGGGGTTCGTCCTCCGGGAGGCCCGCGTCTTCGAGTCCGCCCGTTACTCGGGGCTCGAGCCGATTCTGGAGGACTACCTGGCGCGGCGCACGGCCGGGGAACGGGGTGTCCGGGCGGCGGCGTTCGGGCTGCCGGGCCCGGTCCTGGACGGCCGCGTGCGCACGACGAACCTGCCCTGGGAGGTCGATTCCCGCCTGCTGCGGGAGCAGCTCGGCGTCCCCGTCGTGCTGCTGAACGACCTGGCGGCGATCGCCCACGGCACGCTGGTCCTGCCGGCCGACCGGGTCGAGACCCTCCAGGAGGGGGAGCCGGCCCGGGGCAACCGGGTGGTGATCGCGGCGGGCACGGGCCTCGGGGAGGCGGTCCTCTTTCGGCACGGGGACGAGCTGCTCCCCGCGGCGTCCGAGGGGGGGCACACCGAGTTCGGCCCGCGGGACGAGGAGGAGATCGAGCTCCTCCGTTTTCTCCGCTCCCGGCACGGTCAC
>CAZOTT010000042.1:5384-20860 GCA_964582785.1 uncultured Acidobacteriota bacterium
CCCCGGTCTCGTGGCCCTCCATGCCTTCTACCGGCAGCGGGCGTCCGGGGGTGGTTCTCCCACCGCGGAGCCGGCGGACGTCACCCGCCGGGCACTGGCGGGGGAGGACCCGGCCGCGCAGGCGGCGCTGGCGCGCTTCTGCTCGGTGTACGGTGCCGAGGCGGGAAACCTGGCGCTGAAGGTCCTGGCCCGGGAAGGGGTCTGGCTGGCCGGGGGGATCGCCCCCCGGGTTCTCCCGTACCTGCGCCGGGGGGAGTTCCTCGCCGCCTTCCGGGACAAGGGACGCTACTGGGAACTGATGGCCCGGATCCCGGTGCACGTCGTCCTCGAGCCGGCCGTGGGGCTGCTCGGGGCCGCCCGCGCCGCGGCCCTCGCCGCGGGAGAGGCCGGGGAGTAGCATCGGGGGAAACCGGCGGCGCCCGCGGTTCCCCGGTTGACGGTGGGCGGTCCCGATCCCATCGAGAGACCGTCGAGCGCGGCCATCCGCCCGCGGAGAAGGCCCGGGAGGTGGAGTCCGGACCCCGGAGGTGAGCGATGCGTCCCGAGCATCCCGGCAAGTCCCCCGTTCCTTCCCGGCAGGAGCGTTTCCGGGAAGATCCCCTGGACTGGACGTCCTTTCTCGGGCGCCGGGCGTTCGACCTGGCGGCGATCGCCCGGGCCTGGAAGATCGCGCTGCCCCCCCTCGAGCGGCTGGCGCGCCGCTACATGGTCGACCGGGCCGACCCGGAGATCCACGGGCCCCGCCGGGAACGGGAAGACAAGCTCGTGATGGGGCTCAACGTCGTGCGGGCGGCCTTCCGCGCCTACGACCGGGGTTCTCCCGCCGTCCGGGATGCCATCGTCCGTCTCTTCCTCCGGAAGTACCTGACCCCGCCGGAAAAGCGGGGGGCCCGCCGCCGCTTCCTGGAGCGTTACGGGACCATCCCTCCCGCCTTCCTGACCATTTCCCCGGAGGGCACCTGCAACCTGTCCTGCCGGGACTGCTACGCCGCGTCGATCCGCGGCGGGTTGCCGCGCCTCTCGGCGGGAGAGTTCTCTTGGGTCCTCGAGCGCAAGGAAGAGGAGTGGGGAAGCTGGTTCACGGTGGTCTCCGGCGGGGAACCGTTCCTCTGGCGGGACGGCGACGTGGACCTCGTCGAGATGGCCCGGCTGCACCCGAGCCAGTACTTCCTCGTCTATACCAACGGCACCCTGCTGGACCGGGACCTGGCCCGCCGGCTGGGGGAGGTCGGCAACATCACCCCCGCGATCTCCGTCGAGGGGTTCGAGCGGGAAACCGACGCCCGGCGGGGGCACGGCGTCCACCGCCGGATCCTGGCGGCGATGGAGAACCTGCGGGAGGCGGGCGTCCCGTTCGGGATCTCCGTGACGGCGAACCGGGACAACGCCCGGCTGCTGCTCTCCGACGAGTTCATCGACTTCTGGTTCGAGCGGCAGGGCGCGCTCTACATGTGGCTCTTCCACTACATGCCGATCGGCCGCGGAATCGAGGTCGAGCGGCAGGTACCGCCGGACGTCCGGGCCTGGATGTGGGAGCGGGAACAGGAGCTGGTCCACCGGCGCCGGCTGTTCGTGGTCGACTTCTGGAACATGGGGCCGGTCAGCTCCGGCTGCATCGCCGCCGGCCGGGGAGGCGGCTACCTCTACATCGACTGGCACGGGCGGATCCACCCCTGCGTCTTCGTCCCCTACTGGACGGAGCGGGTGCAGGACCTCGCCGCCGCCGGCCGGCCGCTGACGGATGCCCTGTCGAGCGACTTCTTCCGGCGGATCCGGGACTGGCAGCGGGACTACTCGTGGCGCCGGCCGCCGGCGGAGCGGGGCAACGAGATCCGGCCCTGCCCGATCCGGGACCACCACCGGGTGCTCCGGCGGATCGTGCGCGAGAGCGGGGCGAATCCCGGGACCGCGGCGGCGGCCGAGGCCCTCCACGACGAGGCGTACGTCGAGGGGATGGCCCGGTACGACGAGGCGGTCGCCGCGGCCCTGGACCCGATCTGGGAGGCCCACTACCGCGATCCCTGAGGCACGCCGGGAGGCGGCGGCCCGGTGCCGGTTCCCGCGGCGGCGGGAAACGGGGGTTGCCTCCGGCCCGGATCGGCGTACAGGAGACGGGGGCCGCCTCCCCGCGGCCCGAGGGAGGATCTCGTGCGCCCGTCCCGCCTGCTCCCCGCCGTCCCGGCGCTGCTCCTCGTGTTCCTGCCGCCCGCCACCGCCCTGGCGGAGGACGTCACCCCGCCCGCCGACGTGGCGGGACTGGCCGTCACGAGGGAGGGGGAGGACGTTCACCTGGCGTGGGACGAGGTGACGACCGACGCGGCGGGGGGCCCGGAGACGGTGGACCACTACCGGGTGTTCCGGGGCGACACGCCCGACTTCGTTCCGGACAGGGACGGGGGTTCGAACGAGATCGGCACCAGCACGACGACGGAGTTCACCGACGCCGGCGCCGCCGGGGACGGCCAGTCCCGCTACTACCTGGTCAGCGCCGTGGACGCGGCGGGCAACGAGGGGCGCACGAAGGCGCCGGTGGTCACGGTCCCCCCCGTCCTGACCGCCCACTGGACGGACACCGGCATCGACCTCGAGTGGACGGATGCCGAGCCGGTGAACCGGGTGGTCGGCTACCGGGTCTACTATGGGCGGGCGAGCCGGTCGTACGAGCACGTGGACGATGTCGGCCTGGTCAACAGCTACAGCCTCGAGGGGCTGGAGCAGAACGTGAACTGGTACATCGCCGTGACCGCCGTGGACGTCAACGGCAACGAGTCCGACTTCTCCAACGAGGAAGTGGAGTGCGTGGGCGGCACGATCGACCTCCGGGCGATGGACGAGGTCAAGGTCTGCTGGGGGGCGGACAACTGCCCCGCCCTCGACGGGGAGATCCAGCACGCGAACGGGCAGGAAAAGCTCGTGTGGGTCGAGCTGCCGGAGGGTGACTGGAAACGGATCGACGTCACCCTCACCCTGGACTCGCGCCTCTGCGACGACCCGATCGCGCCCGACAAGTGCGGGGACAACAATCCCGGGTGGAACCCGTGCGGCGATCCCTGGGACCGGACGGTGCACGTGTTCCTCGTGCTCGACGACTGCGTCGAGGCGGGACGGACGTGCGCCGGCGGGCACCGGAACCTGGAGCTGATGCGGGCGATCACCCCGTTCGGGACCGATGCGCCGCCTCCCGACGGGTCGGGGGAGGTGCCCCCCCGGCGGCTGACCCTCGACGTGACGCCGTACCGCTCCCTGCTGGTGGGGGGGCGCTACCTGGGGGTGAACATCTCCACCTACGTCCGCTACTGGTGGGTGGACGTCGACTTCCATTTCAGCAAGCGCCCGGAGGAAGAGTCGCCCAAGCCGCCGGCCGACGGGGTCCAGGTGCTGTTCTTCGGCCCCGTCCCGCCGCCGACGGCGACCGTTTCGATCCCCGCCGCGGCCACCAGCGTGTACACGCGGCTCTTCGTCACCGGGCACGGGGGCAGCAGCTACTGCGACGGCGGCAGCAACGACGGGGAAGCGTGCGATTCCAGCTCCCAGTGCCCGGGCGGGAGCTGCCAGAACTGCGACGAGTTCTGCCACCGGACGAACCGGATCCTCGTGGACGGCTCGCCGGCCTGGGAGCACGTCCCCTGGCGGGACGACTGCAGCCCGGGGAGCATCTTCGCCTGCCGGGACTGGAACGCCTGCGGCTGGCCCTCCTGCACCTACTCCCGGGCGGGATGGTGCCCCGGCTACATCGCCTGCCACACGTCGGCTCCCTGCGACCAGGACCTGGACATGACGGAGCACCTCGCGCCGGGCGGCACCTACGACGTGGACTACGACGTGCTGGTCCGGCGCGGTTCCTGGTGGGTCAGCCTCGTCGCCTACTGGTACGAGGACAACGGCGACGGGAACGGCGGACGGTGACGTCCCCGACCCCGCGGGCCCCGGGCGCCCGGGCCGTTCCGCGGCGCACGCCGGGGCGTGTCCCGGGGGTCAGCCCAGCCGCCGGTCGAGGTTGACGGCGGCGCTGATCAGCGAGAGGTGGGTGAGGGCCTGGGGAAAGTTGCCCAGCGCCTCGCCCCGGGGGCCGACCTCCTCCGCGTACAGGCCGAGGTGGTTGGCGTAACCGAGCATCTTCTCGAAGATGAGCCGCGCCTCTTCCAGGCGCCCCGCCCGGGTCAGGGCCTCGACCAGCCAGAACGTGCAGAGGGAGAACGTCCCCTCCGCCTCGCCGACGCCGTCGTCGGTCTCGGCGAGGCTGTAGCGGTGGACGAGGCTGTCCGACATCAGCTCGCCCCGGATCGCGTCGATGGTGCTGATCATCCGCGGATCGGTGGGGGAGAGGAAGAAGACCAGCGGCATCAGCAGCACGCTGGCGTCCAGGGCGTCGGAACCGAACGACTGGACGAACGCCCGGCGCCGTTCGCTCCAGCCGCGCTGCAGGATCTCCTGGTAGATCGTGTCGCGGGCCTGGATCAGCCCCCCGTGGTCGGCGGGAAAGGAGCGCTTCGTCGCCAGCCGCTGGGCGCGGTCGAACGCGACCCAGCACATCATCTTGGAGAAGACGAACGGCCGGGGCCCGCCACGGACTTCCCAGATCCCGTCGTCGTCCCGGTCCCAGTGCCAGGAAAGCCAGTCGGTGATGCGGCAGAGATGCTTCCACAGGTCGTAGGAGATCGGGGTCACGTGCTTGTTGTAGAGGTAGACCGCGTCCATCAGCTCGCCGTAGATGTCGAGCTGGAGCTGGGCCCCCGCCGCGTTCCCCACCCGGACCGGCCGCGATCCCTCGTAGCCGGCGAGATGATCGAGGATCTCCTCGGGAGCCTCCGGGCTGCCGTCGATCCGGTAGAGGACCCGCAGGGGCTGCTCCCCGGTGCCGGAGGCGATCCGCTGCTCCAGCCACTCCATGAAGTGCAGGGCTTCCTCCTTGAAGCCGATCCGGAGCAGGGCGTAGAGGGTGAAGCTGGCGTCACGGATCCAGGTATACCGGTAGTCCCAGTTCCGGCTGCCGCCGATCGTCTCCGGCAGGCTCGTCGTCGGGGCCGCGACGATGGCGCCGGTCGGCTCGTAGGTCATCAGCTTGAGCACGAGGGCGGAGCGGTGAACCATCTCGCGCCAGCGCCCCCCGTAGGTGCACTGGGAGAGCCAGCGCCGCCACCACTCCACCGTCTCCCGGAACATTTCCTCGCAGCGATCCTCCCCGAGGAAACACGATGCGGGGGTGTCGCCCTCGGCGAAGACCTCGAGGACCAGGGAGACCGTTTCTCCCTGCCGCAGGCTGAAGACGGCCGAAACCCCGTGCTCGTCCTCGGCGAGGGGAACCGTGGTCAGGAGGGCGAGCCGCAGGCCGTCGTGCTCGAAGACGGCCCCCCGCTCCGTCAGGTGGACTTCGTGCCGGCCCCGGCCGTAGTCGAACGCCGGCCGGCAGTAGAGGCGGAAGCGCATCTCGCCCCGGACGGAGGTTACCCGGCGCACGATCCGGTGGCGGCGGCGGCCGCGGCTCGTCCGGTGGATCGGCATGAAGTCCGTGATCTCGCCGACTCCCTTCGTCGAGAGAAAGCGGGTCACCAGGACGTTCGTGTCCGGGAAATAGAGCTGCTTGTGGCGCGCCTCGTGGACCGGCTGGAGGGAGAAGACGCCTCCCCGCCGGTCGTCCAGGATGGCGGCGAAGACGCTCGGGGAATCGAAGCGCGGCAGGCAGAGCCAGTCGATCGACCCGTCGTTGCCGACGAGGGCGGCCGTCTGGCAGTCCCCGATCAGCCCGTAGTGCTCGATCGGCTTGTAGGCCATCAGCAGGTCTCCCGGAAGGCGGCGACGGCGATCTCCCAGGCGGGCAGGGGAAGGGGGCTCTCCCCGGCGCCCGGCCGGGCGAGGAGGGCGGCGAGGCGCCGGCCGGCGGCCTCCCACTTCCGCGGATCGATGCCCCCGTCCTCCAGTTGCGCGGCCAGGTGGTCCCGGGCGCGGAGGGGATCGTCGACGTTCCGGCAGAACAGGGCCAGGTCCACCCCCGCCCGGAAGGCCGCCGCGGCGAGTTCACCGGGGCTTCCCCGGCCGGCGACCGCTCCCATGCCCAGGTCGTCGGAGATCACCACGCCGCCGTAACCGGCGCGCTCCCGGAGCCAGCCGGAGAGGAGCGTGCGGGAGAACGTCCCCGGCAGGGGTTCCCCCGGGTCCACCGCCGGGTACCAGGCGTGGGAGGTCATCACGAGGGGGGCCTCCTTCCGCAGCAGCCGGTACGGCAGGGCGTGGCGCTCCCACAGCTCGGCGGCGGAGAGGGGGCTCTCGGCCAGGGCGCGGTGGGTGTCCAGGTCGGTTCCCCCGAGCCCGGGAAAGTGCTTCAGGCACCCGGCGACGCCCGCCTCGCCCAGCCCCGCGAGCACTTCCCGCGCGCAGGCGACGACCCGCTCGGGGTCGGTCCCGAAGGAGCGGGGGCCGATCGCGTTCCGGCCGTCGCCCCCGTCGAGGTCCACCACCGGGGCGAAGGCGACGTCGATCCCGAGGGCCCGGAGGCCGCCGCCGACGGCCCGCCACGCCGCCCGGAGCCGGCCGGCAGGCCACGCCGCCTGGACGCGGGCGGGGGGCAGGCGGAGGAACACCGGGTCGACGGAGGCCAGCCGGTTGACCGTTCCTCCCTCCTGGTCGAGGGACACGAAGGCGGGGGCGGGGCAGCTTTCCCGGATGCCCGCGACGAGGTCCCGTACCTGGGCGGGGCTCTTCAGGTTCCGGGCGAAGAGGATCACGCCGGCGGGGGCCAGCTCGCGGAGGGCGGCCTCCTCGTGGCGGAGCAGTTCCGGCCCCTCGAGGGCACAGACCAGCAGGCGTCCGGGACCGGGTGTCTCGCTCATGGCCGCGATTCTCCGCGGGGAAGGCGGGGTCCGGCAAGTGGGGCGGCCGTGGTACCTTTTGCGGACCCCTCGCCGCGGCGGGGGACGGACCACGAGGAGGACCGCCGATGCCGACGCCCCGCGAGCCCGCCCCCCGCGGTTTCCTCGCCACCCTGGGCGAGTTCCCCGCCACGTTCTGGGTGGCGAACGTCATGGAGCTGTTCGAGCGGGCGGCCTACTACGGCCTGAACGCCGTGCTCGGCCGCTACCTGACCGACGCCGTGATCCCGGGGGACCCGGCCCGTTCCGGCCTCGGGTTCTCGGCCGACGAGGCGGGGTTCCTGCAGTCGATCGTGTACGCCGCGACCTACATCGTGCCGATCCTCGGGGGAGCCCTCGCCGACCGGTACGGCTACCGCCGGATGCTGCTCTTCGCCTTCTCCCTGCTGAGCGCCGGCTACTTCGCCTCGGGCCACGTCTCCTCGTGGGGGGCGATCTTCGCCACCCTCCTGCTGATGGCCGTCGGGTCGGGCCTGTTCAAGCCGATCATCTCGGGAACGATCGCCCGCACCACGACCGAGCGGAACTCCGGGTTCGGGTTCGGGATCTACTACTGGATGATCAACCTGGGCGCGCTGGTGGCCCCGATGATCGTCATCTGGTTGCGGGGGATGTCCTGGCGGTACGTCTTTCTCGCCAGCTCCGCCTACTGCGCGGCGATGCTGGTCCCGACGATCTTCGTCTACCGCGATCCTCCCCGGCCGCGGAGCACGAAGGGGATCGGCGAGGTGCTCCGCGGGGCGGCGCTGGTCCTCTCGGATGCCCGCTTCATGCTGATGGTGATCGTCTACTCCTGCTTCTGGATCCTCTACTTCCAGAACTTCGGGACCGTCCTCTGGTACCTGCGGGACTTCGTCGATCCGGGCCCCGCGGACGCCTTCCTCGCGTCGCTGGGGCTGCCGGTCCACTTCGACGCCGAGTTCGTCACGATGATCAACGCGGGCACGATCGTGCTCCTGCAGATCGCGATCAGCTCGCTCGTCCGGCGTTTCCGTCCCCTGCCGACGATGGTGGGCGGAATCGTCCTCGGCTCGGCCGGCTTCTTCTGCCTCGCCTTCTCGCGCAACGTGTGGGTCTTCGCCCTCGGGATCGCGATCTTCTCCATCGGCGAGATGACGGCCCACCCGAAGTACTACAGCTACGTGGGGCTGGTGGCGCCCCGGGACCGCAAGGCGGTGTACATGGGGTACGCCTTCCTCTACGGGGTGATCGGTTCCCTCGTCGGGTCCAACGTCGGGGGAGAGCTGTACCACCGCTACCTCGAACCGGTCGTCGGACAGGCCGGCGTCGATCGCACGCTGACCGGGTTCTGGGCCACCTTCGGGATCCTCGGCGTCGTGGCCGCGGGCGCCCTCGTGGCCTACGACCGGCTGTTCGGGGCCGATACTCCCGCCACCCGCCGGCGGGCCCGGCTGGTGCTGATCGCCTTCTACGTGGTGCTGCTCCTGCTCGCGGTGAAGTTCATCCACTACGGGCTCGGGCTCCCCGCGGCGAAGAAGGCCAAGGTGATGGTCCAGTCCCTGATCATGCTCGGAATCGGCGGCGGGGGGCTCCTGGTGCTGCTCACGCACCGCCACCGGGAGAACCCGGGGCCCGGCCGCCCGGCGGGGGGGAAGGCGGGGGCAGCAGGGTCCCCCGGCCGAGGATCCAGCCCGGGTCCAGGGCCCGCTTGATCGCCCGCATCCGGTCGATGACCGCGGGGGGATAGAGGAGTTCGAGGTCCGCCAGCTTGCGCTTCCCGATGCCGTGTTCCGCGGACACGGTGCCCCCCAGCTCGACGGCCGCCCGGACGAGGCGCCGGTAGATCGCCCGGGCACGGTCCTCCTCCTCCCGGTCCCGGGGCAGGATGTTGACGTGGAGGTGATCGTTCCCCACGTGGCCGAAGGCGAGGGACTCCAGGTCCTCCTCCCCCAGGATCCGGCGCACCCGCCGGAGCAGCTTCCCGACCCGCCCCCGCGGAACCGCGGTGTCGGTGCTGACCTTGCGCACCCCCCGCCGGGCCAGGATCTCGTTGATCGCCACCGGGACCAGGTGACGGAACTCCCGGAAGCGGGCGAGGTCCGAGGGACCGCCGGCGAGCCAGGAGTCCCCGAGGGCGCCGGCCTCGTCCGCGAGGGCGATCCACCCCCCGGAGATTTCCTCCTCGTCCCCGGAGCGCGCCACCTCCTGCTCGAAGAAGATCGCGGCGGCCGCGTCCCGCGGGATGCCGGCGCCGCGGTCCCGCAGCAGGTCCAGCACGGCCCCGTCGAAGAACTCGAGGGCCAGGGCCGCCAGGGGGCCCGGACCGAGGGTTTCCTCCCGGGCCCGCTCGACGAAGGCCAGGGCGCGCTCCTCCCCGGGGAAGAACAGCAGCCCCGCCACCCACCCGCCGGGCGCCGGCAGGAGACCCAGCTCGAGGCCCGTGATCACCCCGAGCGTCCCCTCGGAACCGATGAACAGGTCGACCAGGTCCATCCCCGGTTCCGACCAGTAGCCCGCCGCGTGCTTGCTGGTGGCGGGGAGCCTCCAGTCGGGCGCGGGAACCCGGCGCACGCCGCCGGCGGGGAGCGGGATCCCGAACGCCCCGTCCCGGGCCCGGACCCGGCCCCGGGGCAGGTCGAGGACCGTCCCGTCGGCCAGGACGACGGCCAGGCGCCGGACCCACGCCCGGGTCGGACCGTGGCGGAAGGTCCGCGCCCCGGAAGCGTTGGTGGCCGCGTTCCCGCCGAGGAAGGAACCCGCCTCGGTGGGGTCCGGGGGATACCAGAACCCCGCCGCGGCCATCGCCTCCTGGAGGGAAGCGAGGGGCACCCCCGCCCCGACCGCCACCGCGGCGGCAACCGGGCCGGGGCCGGGCAGGGGGCGGGGTTCCCCGACGCGGGTGAGCCGGTCCGTCGCCAGGACGATCCCC
This sequence comes from uncultured Acidobacteriota bacterium, assembly GCA_964582785.1. Lineage (GTDB taxonomy): Bacteria > Acidobacteriota > Polarisedimenticolia > J045 > J045 > JAMOQA01. The sequence continues at coordinate 15,141 of CAZOTT010000042.1, forward strand.
CCCGCGGGGACGCGGCCGCCGACGATCCCGGTCCCGGCCCCGGAGACGGTGACCGGGACGCCGCGGGCGCCGGCGTCCCGCAGGAGCTCCGCCGCTTCCGCCGGGCTCTCCGGCCAGGCCACCTCGTCGGCGGAGCCGGAAAGGCGGCTCTCGTCCGCCAGGTACCGGGCCAGTTCATCCCCGTCGGTGGTCCTGCGCATGGTTCCCATTGTGCCGGAACTTTCGCCGGGAACGGCATCGGGCCGGCGATTACGTCCTCGTGACGGCCCGACCCGGCCGGTTGTTCCGGCCGGTCCGGCCGGGTTCGGGACGACCGGCACGCCGGTTGCGAGCGGGGGGGTGATGCCGGGGACCGAACCAGGAGATGCCGGGATGACCCGGGACGGCCTGCTGCGCCCGCTGCTTGCCGCCCTCGCGTCCGCCGGGGCCGTGCTGCTGCTCGCGGCCTCCCCGGGACCGGTGGGCTCCCCCGGTCCCGGGAACGGGGGGACCGCCGGCCTCCTCGTCCGCGCCTGGCCGTGGGCCCGGGTGCGGGTCGACGGCGGCCCGTGGCGGCTGACCCCCCTGGCCGGTCCCCTCCCGGTGTCCCCCGGGACCCACCGGGTGGTGGCGGAACATCCCGTCCTCGGCCGGGTGGAACGGGAGGTTTCCGTTGCCCCCGGCGCCACCCTGGATCTCGTCCTGGCCCTTCCCGTCCGCGACGCGCAGGACGCGGGCGATCCGGTTCCCTCCACCGCACCTGCCGGCGTGGGCCCCCGGGGAAGACCCGGGCACGACGTGCCCCGCTCTCCCCGGGCCCGTGACGTGCCGCCTCCCCGCGGCCCGGGATCCTCCCCGGGGGTCCCACGTCCGGCGTCCCTTCCCGTGCGCCAGCTCGTCGCCCGCCGCCGCGCGGGACGTCCCGCCGCGTGTGCCCTGCTGGCCCGGCTTCTCCTTCGCCGGCGGGACCTGCCGCCGGGGGCCCGGGCCGCCGCCGTCCGGCACGGCGCCTGGGCGTACCTGGCCCTCGGCAGAAACCGGGACGCCGTGGACCTGCTGGCGCAGGAAACGGGGCGTCTCCCCGTCTTCGCACCCGATCCGATGATCGATCCCCCGGCCCTCGTTGCCCTCTGGCCCGCGGCAGGGTCGTTCGATCCGGTTCGGCCCTGACCACGCCTGCCCGGGAACTGCACGCCCACGAAACCGGGCGTACCATTTCAAGCCGGTACGGCCGACACCGCCTTCGCACGCCCGCGGCCGTTCCCGGTCCGCAGGCATCGGCTGGGTCGAGACGCCCCGCCGCGCCCGACGGCGTGGGTTCCACGGCAACGATGGCCGGTCCCCGGGGACCGGCAGGGGAGGTCCTGATCATGGAGAGGATCCTGCGTTCCGCGGTGGCGCTGGCCGTGGCCGCGGTCGTGGCGGTCGCGGTCTGCCCGGCGGTGGCCGCCGGGGCCGGCGGGCCGGACGCCGCCGGTACCGAGTTCGTGCTCGCGGTGCCCCCCGCGGAGGGGGCGGCCACCGCGACCCTGTGGGCGCTGCCCGCGGGGGAGGGGGAGGCCGAGGTTCACGTCCGCATCGAGGCGGGCGACGAGCAGGTCTACGACGAGACGAGGACCTCGCCCGACGGAACGCCCGTCCGGTTCGACCTGCCCGACTGGGCGCGGGTCGAGTCGGGAGACCAGCCGCTGGCGGTGTCGGTCACGGCGAGCGCGCCCGTGATCGTCGAGCTGGCCGAGCCCGCCGCTCCGGCGGTGTCCGGGGATGCGCTTCTCGCGTGGCCCGGCGACGCCCTGGGGACGTCCTACCTCGTCGCCGCCCGCGACGGGGCCGGGGGACACGGATTCGTGACGATCGTCGCCACCGCGGACGGGACGGAGGTGACGGTGGTGCCGAGCGTGGCCCTGGCGGAGGGCCCGGCGGGCGAGCCGTTCACCCTGACCCTCGACCGGGGTCACGTCTACACCCTGGTGACCGACGGGGAACACCCGGGGGACCTGACCGGGACGACCGTTTCCGCCACGGTCCCCGTGGCCGTGATCGCGGGTCACACGTGCGCCACCGTGCCGGCCGGCGCCGGCGCCTGCGACCTCCTCGCCGAGGAGCTGACGCCGGAGCAGACCCTCGGGCTGGTCGCGGTGGTGGCCCCCCAGGAAGGGATGGCGGAAGCCGAGCTGCGGGTCGTGGCCACCACCGACGGCACCGAGGTGTCGGCCAACGGTGAACCGGTCGCCAGCCTCGACCGGGGCGGGTTCATCGATCTCCCGGTGGACGCGGCAATGTCCGTCGAGGCCGACCACGGCATCCTCGCCGTGCTCTACGGGACCGCGGCCGGGGACGGCGCACGAACCCTCGGGGGGCCGTTCATGGTCCAGGTCCCCACGGTGGAGCAGGGGACGACGCCGGTCCGGTACCTGCCCCACCCGGCCGCCGGCGAGGCGCGCACGGTCGTCTTCCTGCGGGAGCGGGACGGGGCGAGCCTGCTCCGGAACGGGAACCCGGTGGACACGACCGGTTTCGCCGCCACCGGCGGCTACCTGGTGGGCACCCTGGTCGAGACCGGCGACGACCCGGTCACCCTCTCCGCGGACGGGCCGCTCGGGGGCTACACCTGGGGTCTCGCCGGGGAGGCCGGCTGGGGCCTTCCCCTCCCGGTCCTGGCCCGGGACGCCGCCACGGTGAATCACCCCCCGGTGGCGGACGCCGGTGACGACCAGCGGGTGGAGTGCGAGGGGGACGGCATGGCGACCGTCACCCTGGACGGCACCGGTTCCCACGACCCGGACGGGGCCGACGACATCGTCCTCTACCGCTGGTCGGAGGGAGAGACGGTGCTCGGGGAGGGGGAGACGCTGGAAGCGGACCTCGATCTCGGCGCCCACGAGATCACCCTGCTCGTCCGGGACGCCGCCGGCGAGGAGGACACCGACACCGTCGAGGTGACGGTCGTGGACACGACGCCCCCGGAGGGGGGGATCACGTTCCCGGAGGCCGGGGCCTGCTTCGGGCCGGATGACCTCCCGGTGACGGTGACGGACGACTTCCACGACACCTGCCAGGACGAGGTGGAGCGGGCCTGGACGCCGGTCGACCCCGCCGCACCGGCCCCGGGACAGTACGTCACCCACGGCGACTGGCTGGTCACGCTGACCGCGACGGACCCGGCGGGGAACAGCGCCAGCGACCGGGTCGGGTTCACGATCGACACCGCTCCCCCGACCGTCAGCCTGCTGCACGGGCCGGGAGAACAGTGGGCGTTCCCCGTCACCGTGCCGTTCACCGAGCTGTTCACCGCGACCGACGAGGACGGGGCGAGCGGAGACGTGGTTCACGAGCTGGTCGAGGCGGACGGGTGCGTTCTCTACGACGGGAACGAGTACGGTGACGGGGACGGCCTGCTGTCCGACGAGCAGGTGACGCTGGACACCGCCGCCCTCTGCCGGGCCGCCGAACTGTGCCACCGGGAGAGCTGGGACTACCCGGTCGTGACCGTCCATGCCTGGGACTGCGGTGGCAACGAGGGCACGGCGCGGGTCCAGGTTCCGGTGTCGTTCACCCTGGTCCCCGGCATCTGCCCGCCGCCCGGAAACGGTGGCGACCAGGGGGCGAGCGGCGGGTCCTCCGGGGCCGGGGACCAGCAGCAGGGGAGCCAGCTCACGCGCCGGGAGCGGAAGCGGCTGGAAAAGCAGCGCAAGAAGGCGGAGAAGCGGGCCCGCAAGCTGCGGAAGAAGCTGGAACGCCAGCTCCGCAGGGCGCAGAAGAAGGCCGAGAAGGCGCGCCGGAAGGCGGAAAAGCAGCGGCGCAAGGCGGAGCGGAAGGCCCGCAAGCGGCAGAAGAAGCACCACCACTGAGGCCCCCCGGGCCGCACGCGCGACCACGTCCCCGGGACCTCGTGTCCCGGGGCCGTTTCCGTGCCCGTGGCCCCGGCGGCCCGGAACGTGGGGGTCCGTTCCGGCCCGTTCAGGCGAAGGGGGTGGTGTCGCCCGCCCCCGCGCGGAGGAGGGCCGGCTCTTCCCCGGAGAGGTCCACCATGGTGGACGACTCCACGTCTCCCCAGCCGCAGTCGAGGAAGAGGTCGACCAGCTTCCCCGCCCGGGCCTCGATCTCGTCGGGGTCCGCGAGGGCGTACTCGTCACCCGGCAGGCGGAGGGTGGTCGCCATCAGCGCTCCCCCGGCCGCCCGGGCGACCTCGCGGGGCACCGGGTGGTCGGGCACCCTGAGCCCGATCGTCTTCCGCCGGGCGAGGAGGATCCGCGGCACCTCCCGCGTTGCCGGGAGAACGAAGGTGTAGGGCCCGGGGAGGAAGTGCCGGAGGATCCGGTAGGCGTGGTTGTCGACCAGGGCGTACCGGGCGATGTCCGAGAGGTCGGGGACCACCAGGCTGAACAGTTTCTTCTCCGGGTTGATGCGCTTGATCCGGGCGACCCGCTCGAGGCCCTGCCGCGACCCGGGCATCACCGCGAGGGCGTACGAGGTGTCCGTGGGGAGGATCACCACCCCGTGGTCGCGCAGCACCCGCCCCGCCCGCTCGACGAAGCGGCGCTGGGGTGTTTCCGGGTGGACGCGCAGCCGTACGCTCATCGGGGAGAAACGATAGTCCCGCCGGCGGCGGGATGCCCGCCTCCGCCTGCCGGGGCCCTCTCGCGCCCCGGGTGCGGCCTCCCGGCAGCCTGCCTCGCCCCGGCGTCCGGCTCCCGGGGCCCGGTGGCGGTGCCGGGGGCACGGCTCCTCGCCGGCGCGGTCGCCCCCGCGTTCAGGAGCAGGGTTCGCCGCGGAAGCGCCCCTTCTCGTCCCGGACCAGGCGGGCGAGGCCGACCTCCGGGTCGTGGGTGTAGAAGATCCGTCCTCCGCGGGAAAGCAGGTCCTCGAACAGGGCACGCTTCTCGTCGATCAGCAGTTCCGGGTAGCGGTCGTAGCCCATCGTGATCGGGACGTGGGTCCACGGGCGGCCGGGAACCAGGTCCCCGACGAAGACCACGGGGCCCTCGCCGGTCTCGATTTCCGTCATCAGCATTCCCGGCGTGTGCCCGTCGGAGAAGAGATGCCGGTAGCCCGGTCCGAGGGCGTCACTCCGCTCCCCGTCCACCAGCTCCAGCCGGCCGGACCGCTCGAGCAGGTCGAGGATCACGGGGATGAACGACGCCCGGTCCCGCGGGTGGGGATTCCGCGCCCGTCCCCACTGGCGGCGCCCGGTGACGAAGCGGGCCCGGGGGAAGAGCAGCTCCGGTTCGCGGCCTTCCTCCCAGGGCGCGAGGAGGCCGCCCGCGTGGTCGAAGTGAAGGTGGCTGAGCACCACCACGTCGATCTCGTCGTGGGAAACCCCGAGGGCCGCCAGGCTGTCGAGGAGCACGTGCCGGTCCTCGGTGACCCCGTACCGCTCCCGCAGCTTCGGTTCGAAGAACGCCCCGATGCCGGTCTCGAACAGGACCAGCCGGTCCTCCTCCTGCACGAGGAGCGCCCGGCACGCGAGGGGAATCCGGTGGAACTCGTCCGGCTGCAGCCAGCGTTCCCAGACCACGCGGGGAGCGTTGCCGAACATCGCGCCGCCGTCCAGGTGCTGGGTGTTGCCGGGGACCTCGCGAAGCATGCGCCGCATCGCTCGCCTCCTTCCCGGGATGCGGGACCGCCGATTCTCCCCCGCCGGCCCGCCGGCCACAACCCCCCTTCCCCCCGCCCCCTTCTCCCCCTCCCCCCCCGCCCCCTCCCCCCGCGAAACCGCCCAGCGCCACCCACCCCCCCCG
>CAZOTT010000043.1:0-9279 GCA_964582785.1 uncultured Acidobacteriota bacterium
CCGTCCGGACACCACCGGACACTCCACCCTCCTGAAAGCTTCGCTACACCATGGGGGTTGGGCTATCGTGAGCCACTCTGGCCAAGGAGGACGACACCACGATGACGACAGGTCACGTCAAGACCCGCGTTGCCCCTTCTCCCACCGGGGACCCTCACGTCGGAACGGCCTACCAGGCCCTCTTCAACATGGTCTTCGCCCGCAGCCGCGGGGGGAACTTCGTCCTGAGGATCGAGGATACGGACCGCGCTCGATCCACCCGGGAGTCCGAGAACGCGATCCTCCGTTCCCTTCGCTGGCTCGGCATCGAGTGGGACGAGGGACCGGACGTGGGAGGCCCCAACGGCCCCTACCGCCAGAGCGAGCGGCTCGAAATCTACCGGGAACACGTGGATCGACTCCTCGAATCGGGTCATGCCTACTACTCCTTTCTTTCGCCGGACCAGCTCGATACGCTGCGAGCGGAGCTGCGGGCCAGGGGGGGAACCGAGGCGCTCCGAGACCACGAGGGTCGCTCTCTCAGCCTGGCCGCGGCCCGTCGAAGGGTGGAAGCCGGGGAGCCTCATGTGGTCCGTCTCCGCGTGCCCACCGAGGGCGAGTGCGCCTTCACCGACCTGCTGCGGGGAGAGATCCGCAAGGACTGGGCCTCGGTGGATGACCAGGTTCTGCTCAAGTCCGATGGATTCCCGACCTACCACCTCGCCAACGTCGTCGATGACCACCTGATGGGGATCACCCACGTGATCCGGGGCGAGGAATGGATCAATTCCGTGCCGAAGCACGTTCTCCTCTACGATGCCTTCGGCTGGGAGCGGCCCGTGTTCTGTCACCTGCCACTCCTGCGAAACCCGGACCGGTCCAAGCTGTCCAAGCGCAGGAACCCGACATCCATCGAGTACTACCGGCAGGCAGGGTTCCTCCCCGAGGCTCTCCTGAACTTCCTCGGCATGCTCGGCTGGTCGATGCCGGGGGGAGAGGAAAAGTTCACGATCGAGGAGATGATCGAGCACTTTCGGCTCGAGGACATCCGCCTGGGAGGCCCGGTCTTCGACGTTCGAAAGCTGAAGTGGCTGAACGGCCGATACATCCGCGAAGATCACGACACCCGCCGACTCCTCGCCCGCCTGAAGGAGTGGCGATTCGATGACCGGACCCTCCTCGCGATCGCTGCGCTGGTGCAACCACGCCTGGAAACCCTTGCCGACTGGGGATACAAGACGGCCTTCTTCTTCGCCGACGAGGTTCCCCTCGATCCCGCCGACCTGGCCATCCGCGACCGGGAAGCCGCCGACGTGGCGAAGATCCTGCAGATGTGCCTCTGGCGCCTCGAGCAGGTCCGTGCCTTCACGGCCGACAACCTGGAAGAAGTGTTTCGGGAACTGGCGGAGAAGCTGGACCTGAAGACCCGGGATCTCACGCGGCCGTTCTACGTTGCCCTGACCGGGAAAAAGGCGGCGACCCCCCTGTACCAGTCGATGGAGATCCTCGGCGCGGACATGGTGCGGATGCGGCTTCGCCGGGCCATCTCGGAGCTGGGAGGCCTGTCCGCGAAAAAGCTGAAGGCACTGGAGAAGGAGTACGCGTCCCTCTTCGGACCCCGGCCATGACCCTGTCGGCGCTTGAAAGGAGGGCCGCGAAACGCATACCTTGAGAAGCGGCCCACGGCGCAGCGAAGTGTTCAGACAGCCCCGGACGACCTGCCGCCCGGTTCGCGGGATGCCGTCGCTTTTCGGGACCGTTCGTACCGGCAACCCGGTGGCGCTGCCCGGACACCCGGGGTGGTGACCTGAAAGGTTCGCTACACCATGGGAGGACAGCGATGAACGCCGCCCTGCTCATCCTCGTCGCCCTCGTCGTCTTTGCCGCCGGGTACGTCCTCTACGGCGGCTTCCTGGCCCGCCGCCTCGGAATCCGCCCCGACCGACCCACGCCCGCCCACACCATGACGGACGGCGTGGACTACGTCCCGGCCAGGCCCCAGGTCCTGATGGGCCATCACTTCTCGTCGATCGCCGGGGCCGCCCCGATCATCGGCCCGATCGTCGCCGCGACCTGGGGATGGCTGCCGGTGTACCTCTGGATCCTCGTCGGGGGCCTGTTCATGGGAGCGGTCCACGACCTGTCCGCCCTCGTCGTCTCGGTGCGCCACCACGGCCGGTCCATCGGCGAGGTCATCGAGAAGCGGGTGGGACGGTCGGCCAAGATCCTGTTTCTCCTGTTCGCCTGGTCCGCGCTGCTGCTCGTGATCGCCGTCTTCGTCAGCGCCGTGGCCCAGACGTTCCACAAGGTGCCGGCCGCGGGCACGGCCTCTTCCCTGCTGATCGGCACCGCCGTGCTGTTCGGCCTGGCCGTCTACCGGCTCCGCCTCCCTCTCCTGCCGGCAACCCTCGGGGGGATCGTCCTGATCGGGCTGACCCTCGTCGCCGGGCACCTCTTCCCGCTGGCGCTGCCGATCCTGGCGTGGAAGCTGATTCTTCTCGGGTACATCTTCGTCGCCTCCGTGGCTCCGGTCTGGATCCTCCTCCAGCCCCGGGACTTCCTCAACTCGTTCCTGCTCTACGCGCTGATGGTGTCGGCGATCCTGGGCGTGCTCCTCGTCCATCCACGGCTGGAGCTTCCCGCCTACTCCGGGTTTTCCACCGACCTCGGACCGCTGTTCCCGATCCTGTTCGTGACCGTCGCCTGCGGGGCCCTTTCCGGGTTCCATTCCCTGGTGTCGTCCGGCACGACCGCCAAGCAGCTGGCCAGCGAGGCCCACGCCCGTCCGGTGGCCATGGGCTCGATGCTGATCGAATCTCTCCTGGCGATCAGCGCCCTCGTGACGGCGGCGATCCTGGCCCGCGGGGACTACGAGGCCCATGTGGCCCACGGGGCGATCCCGGTCTTTGCCGGCGGGATCGGGGGGTTTCTCGAGACCGTGTCGGGAGGGCGGATCTCCCTGGCAGCGGGGATCACCTTCGCCTCGGTGGCCGTGGCGGAGTTCGCCCTCACCAGCCTGGATACGGCGACGCGGATCGCCCGGTTCGCCTTCCAGGAGCTCCTCACTCCCCTTCCCGGCGCCGCGGGCGCCGCGGCGGACGTGCGGCGCCGCCTGGCCGGGAACCGCTACCTGGCCACGACGGTGACCGTGGTACTGGGCGGTGCCTTCGCCCTTTCGGGCAGCGAGCGGACGATCTGGCCCCTGTTCGGCGCGGCGAACCAGCTCCTGGCGGCGCTCGCCTTCCTCGCCGTCCTCGCCTGGATGACCCATCGTGCCCGGCCGACCGCCTTCCTGCTGCTGCCGACCGCGTTCATGTACGTGGTGACGCTGTCCGCCCTCTCGTGGAAGACCTGGGAGTTCGCCGGCAAGGGGAACTGGCTCCTGGCCGGTCTCGCCCTCCTTCTCGCGCTGCTGGCGCTGGTGCTCCTCAGGGACGCCGTGAGGTCGATCCTGGCGGCCCGCCGGGAGATCGCGGCGGCCGGCGGGCGACCCCTCGTCGCCGAGGACTGACCCCGTGTCCTCCCTCCACCGCCTGCGGCAGTTCCTCGCTGGTCTCGCCGGGGCGACCCGCTCCTCCTCGGTGGAACTGATCGCCTGGGAACACCGCGAGCTGGAGCACGTCTTCGCCCTCTTCGTCCTGGGCCCGGCCGCCGGCATTCCCACCCCGGGCAGCCTCGTCTCCCTCGAGCTGCTGCCCGACCTGGAACGGGAGCTGGTCGTCCTCCTGGCCCGGGCCCGGGACGCGACCGACCCCCTCGCCGACCTGGTCTCCACCTTCGACGTCACCTGAGATGGACCGGCCGGCGCGGATCCTGCTGACGGGAAAGGGCGGGACGGGAAAGACGACCGCCGCCGCGGCGCTCGCCCTCGGCCTGGCCGCCCGGGGCATCCCGGTGCTGGTGGCTTCCCTCGACCCCGCCCACAACCTCGGTGACGTCCTCGGCGTGGACCTGGGGGACACTCCCCGGGAGGCGGCACCCGGGGTGCTGGCCCGGGAGGTGGACCTGGGACGGCTCGTCCGGCAGCATCTCGCGGCAACCCGGCAGGCGCTCGAGGAACGCTACCGCTACCTGAGCGCCGCCAACCTGGATCCCCTTCTGCGGCTCCTGGGCGAGGCCCCGGGGGCCGAGGAACAGGCTGCCGCGGAAGCCCTCGCCCGGCTGGACCGGGACGCCGTGGCGGCAGGGCGGGTGCTCGTCGTGGACCTGCCTCCGTCCGGGCAGGCATGGCGAATCCTCGCCCTCCCGTCCGCCACGGCCGCCTGGCTCGCGGGCCTCGCCGACCTTCGCCGGAGGATCCTGGACCGCCGGAAAACCCTCCATCACGTTCTCGGGCAGGAAACCCCCGCACGCCTGCCCGGTGGTGGTGACCCCGCCCCCGCGGACCCGGAGCAGGACCCCGTGACGGCCAGGATCGCGGAGGGCCTTTCCCGGCACCGGCGACTGGCCCGGGCTCTCTCCGACCCGGCCGCGACCCGCCTCCTCGCCGTGGCCGACCCGGGGGCGCTTTCCCTGCTCGAGGCGGACCGGCTCGCGGCGCAGGTCGGCCGGCGAGGGATCTCCCTGGCCGGCCTCGTCCTGAACCGGGTGCGGGAGGGAACACCCGCCCCGGGACCCGACCGCCTGCCCGAGGCCCTGTGGAACCTCCCCCGTGCGGTCCTGCCCGAGCTGCCCGGGGAGCCCCGGGGAGAGGCTTCCCTCGCACCGCTGGCCGGGCCGCTCCTCGCCCTCCTCCGGTTCCCGGGCGCCGGCCCCATGGTGTAGCGAAGCTTTCAGGTCGCGAGGCGCCGGCCGGGGCCCGGGAGGCCGGCGTCCGTTACCTTTCGCCATCGTTCCCGTCCAGCCGCAGCCTGCCGCAGACTTCGCTCCGGCGGTCAGAAGACGAAGCGTGCCGAGGCCACCAGGTGCCTTCCCGGTTGGGGGACCGCGGAGAACGGCTCCTCGTACCACCGGTCCAGAAGGTTGTTCCCCCGGACGGTCCACACCGCCACGACCCGCCCCGCCAGCGGGGTGCGCACCCCCACCGCCAGGTCCACCGTGGCGAACTCGTGGGACACATGCCGCGCTTCCTCGGCACGGTCGCGCGTTCCGTCCGGGTTCCACACGTGAGGCACGCGGTCCTGCCCATCCATCCACCGCAGGTCCACCTGCACCCAGGCGGGCCACCGGCCGCCCGCAAGGTGACCGTCCCACCGAAGGTTCGCGACCACGGACAGGGGCGGAACGAAGACCGGGTCTCCCTCGACCCGGTCGACGCCCCGGGACCAGGAGGCCGTGAGCACGCCGGTGCAGTGGGGGGCGAAATGGCCCTCCAGTCGGCCCTCCAGCCCGACGATCCGTGCCCGGCCGACGTTGTCGTAGACGTAGTCCCAGCCTCCCGGCACGACACGGCTGGGGACCCGCCGGAACTCGATCATGTCCCGGAGCCACGTCCCGTACGCGGACCCCTGCCACACCCAGTGCCGCCGGCGGCCGCGGAAACCGACCTCCACCTCCCGGGACCGCTCCGGGTCCAGGTCCGGGTTGCCGTAGGCGATCCCCGCTTCCGACCAGGCGGGGCTCTCGTAGTACAGCTCGAGGAGGGACGGCACGCGGAACCCGGAAGAAACGTGCCCGTAGAGGGACCAGCCGCCCCGCAGGTTCCACGTGGCCCCCAGGGCACCGGTGAACGCCCCGTCCGTGATCTCCCCCGGTACCCGGTACTCGCCGAAGGCGTTGTTCTTCGTGCGCACCTGCTCCCAGCGCAACCCGACATCGAGGTCTCCCCTCGACCAGGGCCGCACCAGGTCGGCGAACACCCCGAAGGTGGTCTGGCGCGCGTCGACCGGCACGTACTTCTCCGTGCTCGGGAACGGGAAGTTCGTCGTGCGCGTCGCGGGACCGCGGGCGGCATCGGTCCGCAGTTCCGCCCCGGTGGTCATCTCCCACCCGCCCACGGCGAGCACGAACTGGCCGGCAAAGCCGTCCTCGGTGGTTTCCGACTCCGAGCGGGTCCCCAGCACCATCGTCCCCATCGGGCCCAACGGGACCCGGATCGTACTGGCCAGGGCCTTGTCGATCGTCGCGTGGGAGATGCGGAAGCGCGCCACCTTCACCGGGACCGTCGGCGCGGAATGCTCCAGCCGCAGGCTCACCCGGTCCCGGTTCCACCAGGGCAACGTGAACCGGAAGTCCGGGTCCCCGGTGTAGATCCCGAGGTCGTCGGACCGGTACCGCTCCGCCCGCATCTCCAGCCGGTCCGCCGGCGACAGGGTCACGCCGAAACGCACCGCCAGCTCGCTGGACTCGTACCGGGTGTTCGGCAGCGTGCCCCGGGGCGTCTCCCGCTCCCCCGCGTCGGTATCCGCCCAGGAGACGCGGTAGTCCACCCGACCCACCTTCCCGGCCAGGGCGGCCGTCCACTGGACAAGGTCGTTCGCGCCGGAGAACCGGAGCCCGGCCTCGCCGCCGAGAGGAACCTGCTCCCCCCGTCCCGAACGGGTGACGATGTTCACGACTCCCCCGATCGCGTCCGACCCGTAGATGACCGAGCCGGAACCCTTCAGGACCTCCACCCGCTCGATGTCGTCCGGTTCCACGAGCAGGGGCGCACCCCGCCGGTCCCGCTGGGAGGTTACCCGTTCCCCGTCGATCAGCACGAGGACCCGCTGGTTTCCCAGGCCGCGGATGAAGACCCGCTGCTGGCCGGCGATCCCCGTGTCCGCCAGGCTGATCCCGGGCGTTTCCTTCAGCAGGTCCCCGGCGGTCGTCGCCTGCGTCGCCTCCACGTCCTCCTCGTCCACCACGTCCACGGTCGACGGAAGCTCCGCGATCGTCGTCTCCACCCGCCGTCCGACCACCACGACCTCGTCCTGGAACCCGAGGTGCCGGGGCCCCTCCGTGGCCAGCCGCAGGCACGCCGCCCGGGCTTCCTCCGCGAGCCGGGCGACGGCATCCGGGCCCCGGAGGTGCGCGGCGTCCCTGATTCGCAGTTCGGCCGGCCGCACCGCCTCCATCTCCTGCAGCTCCCGCCGGGCCTCTCCCGGCGAAAGACCGCCGGGATGGCCGTCGGGACCATCCTCGAACGCGAGCACCAGCGGGACGCCGACCCGGGCCCGGAGGACGATCCCCTGGACGTGCCGGACCCACGGGGCCGGTCCGTCCGGAACCACCACCAGTACCGCGTCGCACGAACCAGCTTCGGGGGCCCGCCCGTCCCCGGGTGGGCCGGCGGACACCGGGAACGGGATCACCAGGAAGAGGAACAGGAGGGCAACGGTCATGCGGGCCACGAAACCTCCTCCGGCCATGGTGGAGCGAAGCTTTCAGGTGCCGAGGCGAAGCCTCCCGGGCGCCGTCCTGGACAGTTCCCAAGCGTTCGAACGCTGTCGAATTCCCCGGAGATCCGACCGTCCCGGGGGCCGGTGCGGCCACCTGAAAGGTTCGCTACACCATGGGGTCAGGGCTCCGGCCAGATCTTCACGTCCTTCGGCCACCGGACCTCGTACGCCAGGGAGACCTCCCGGCCCGCCCCCGGGGCCAGGTCGAATTCCCAGCGCAGGACTCCCTCCCGCCCGGCTTCCTTCTCGTACCCGGGCGTCGTCTCGTCCAGCACGGTGACGGCGATCCGTTCGTCCGACGGGACGGGAACCGCGGCGAGGAGACGCACCCGGATCTGCTCCTCCGCCCGGTTGGTCACCCGGGCCGTCCAGGCACGCACTTTCTGCCGCTTCTTCGCCAGGAAGCCCCCGGTGGACGCACGGGGCACCCGCGTTTTCCACTCGACCTCCACCCGCGGGTCCCGCCCGAACGGCAGGGTCAGTTCCGCTCCCGGGGCCAGGGCCGGCAGGCGCGTCCTCCCGGCATAGTCTTCCCCGAGGAAGAGGCGCACCTCGCCCGCCAGGAGGGGCAGGTCCGCGGGGACCTTCCCCTTTGCCACCAGCCAGGCCGCCCGGGACTTCTCCGGCACGATGATCCACGTCCGCTTCACCGGCACGTCCCGTTCCCAGAGCAGGAACCGGTGCTCCCTTCCGTCCGCCGGGACGTCGACCTTCCCCGGGACCTCGTAGACCACGTTCCAGGCGGCGCGGACCGCCCGGGCGGTGCGGCGTCCGGCCTCCAGGTCCACCGGCGGCGCTCCCCCGGCGGGCGCCGCCGGGGCGGCCATGATCGCCTTTTCCCGGGTGGCCTTCCGGTAGACGGGCGGCTCGCCGACGTGCAGAACAGGCGGCCGCAGGCGGGGCGGCTCGATTCCCCGTCTCGCCGGCGCCGTCGAGAACGAGAGGGAGATCCCCGTCCAGTCGAGACCGCTGTCCTGCCGCAGGATCCCTTCCCCCGCCAGCCGGACCGTCCCCCTCGCCGGGTCGTAGACCGCCCGGTACCCGGGCCGCCAGCCTGTCCCGCCCAGCGTGACCGTGGCCTCCACCTCCAGGGTTCCCGCCTTCCGCGTGACCAGGTCCACGGCGGCGGCCAGGGTGCGGATCGGCTTCTCCTTGCCCAGGGCCGCGAGCTTCGCCCGGGCCACCTCGAGGTCCCGCTTCAGCTTCCCCTCCTCGGCCAGCAGCTTCCCCCGTTCGGCACGGAGGGCCGCCAGCCGCTGCCGCAGGAACGACACCGTCGCCCCGAGCCGTTCCGGGGCCACCCCCGCCCCCTCCTTGCCGGCCAGGTCCGCCGGATCGAGTCTCCCGAGGAAGCCCCGCACCTGCTCCAGGTCGGCCAGGGCCCGTTCCAGCTCCCCGGCCCGGGCCTCGAGCCGTTCCACCTCGTCCCTGGCCGCCCGGTACTCCGGGCTGTCCTCCGGTTTCGCCGCCTCCTCGACCAGCGCCGCGGACACGATCTCCGCCGGAACCCCCCGGGCCCGCACCCGGAGGGAATCCCGTTCCGCCCGGACGGAGATGCCGGGGACCCGGACCGTCACCGGCCCCGCCGGGACCGCCGTCCGCGTCACGAAGGTGACGTCGGCCCGGTCCGGGTAGACGCGCACCCGGGTCACCCGGACGGCAGGCTCCCCGGCCCGCGCCGGCGCCACGAACGGGAAGGCGGCCACGAGGGACAGCAGCAGCAGGCGCAACGAACGGACCGCGACACGCATCGCTTCACCTCCGGGGGGCGGTCCGGCCCGGACCGCTCCCGCTTCAGGCCATCTCGAGGAGGGTCGCCACCGTCCGGTCGATCCCCTCGGCGGCCTCGGCGATCCCCTGGGCCAGCATGTACGCCGGCGTGGTGATCAGCTTTCGTTCCTCGTCCACGACCCGGTCCTTCACCGGGCAGGCGAGATGTTTCGCTCCCATCTTCTCAAGGGCGGCGGCCGTCTCCGGGTCG
>CAZOTT010000043.1:9289-19957 GCA_964582785.1 uncultured Acidobacteriota bacterium
TTGCCGATCGTCAGCGCCGGCGACTCGCTGCCGAGGATCCGGGCCAGCAGCGCCGGCGCGATGCAGACCGCCGCCACCGGCTTGCCCTGCCCGTGGACCTCCCGCACCAGCCGCTCCACCTCCGGGTGCACCGTGCACTCCGGCCCCCGGACCGCGAAGTCACAGAGGTTCTTGGCGGCCCCGAACCCCCCGGGGATGACCAGGCCGTCCAGCTCGGCCCCCTTCACCTCCGCGATATCCCGGATGTTCCCCCGGGCGATCCGGGCCGACTCCACGAGGACGTTGCGGGTCTCGCCCTCGACGACCTCTCCCGTCAGGTGGTTGACCACGTGCATCTGGGCCACGTTCGGGGCGCAGGCGACCACCTCCGCACCCCGGCGGTCCAGGGCGAGCAGTGTCAGCACCGCCTCGTGGATCTCCGAACCGTCGTACACGCCGCAACCGGACAGGATCACGCCGATCTTCTTCGCCATCGCCTGGCCTCCTCCGGGCGCTCGTCTCCCGCGGGGAACGGGCGGGGAATCCGGCCCGATTCTACCCCCGCCGGGACGCACCATCTCCGTTCGCCGGCGGGTGCGCCTTTCCCCGGCAGTTCCCGGCAGGGGCCCGCCGCAGCCCGCTCACGATGGGTCGAGCAGCTCCTCCGCGACCGGGCGCAGGGACTTCCCGGCGAGAACGTGGAAGCGCCGGATCCGCCGCAGCCTCTCCCGGGAGATCGCCCCCAGGGGAAAGTGGACGAGCTTCTTCCCGAGGCGCCGGGCGATGCCCCGGAGCGCGGCCCGGGGCGGGCGCGGGGCGACCACCACCACCAGCGGCTCCAGGGAGTAGTCGAGTCCCCCGAGGATCAGCCGCTCGGGCTTGTTCCGGGCGAGGGGCCGGTAGGCCGGTTCGTGCCAGACATCCCCCAGGCGCCACGGCGGCCAGACCAGGAGGAACCCCCCGTACTCCGCCCGGTGGATCCCGGGAACGATGACCCCCGGGAGCGGGTCGGTGGCGTAGTAGGCCATGTCCGACTCTTCCTCGTGCTCGCCGTGCCACACCTCGCACCAGGGATACCGCTCTCCACCGGGCCCATCGTCCTCGTCGAAGACGATCACCACCGCCCCGACGCGGCCCCGCACCGGCAGGGTCTCCCGGACCCAGATCCGGCCGTCCACCTGCATCCGGCGGAGCGTCTCCCGCACGTCGATCCCGTCCCCGAGCCCGGCGAGGAACGGCACGGACCGCTCCCCGCCCCGGGAGGCCCGCACCGCGCCCCGTTCCCGCAGCTCCGCCCCGAGGGCCTCGACGACGACGTCCTCCGGGCGATGGGAGCAGATGCCACGGCCGATCCCCCGGCGCAGGTCCTCGAGGGCGTCCCGCAGCCGCATCCCGAGCCCCGGCCGGGCCGCCAGCCGGTCGAGGCGCGGCCGCAGCCGTACCAGGCGCGACGACAGCCCCAGGTCACCCGGCGTGAGCCGCACGCCCCCCTCCGCCGGGTCCGCGTGGGGCCAGTGGCCCGCGAGACGCAGCAGGTCCCGGGCGAAGCTGTCGTCCACCGCTCCCCGGGCGGCGACGACGAGCTCGTAGAGGTCGGGGCACAGGCCCCCGTGGAGAAGCGCCATCCGGCCCGCGAACCGGTGGAGAATCCGCCGCTCCCGGGGCTCCGGGGCCGTCCCCGACGTTTCCCGGGCGAACCGCGCCGCCTGGGCGACCAGGCGGTACACGAGACGGGACCGGGCCAGGAGGTCCTCCCCCCGCGCGAGGGCGGCCCGTTCCTCCCTGTCGTCGGGGTCCTCGGCAGCGTCCGGGGGACCGGCGGCGGTCCGGGGCCCCGCCCCGGGGAAGCGGAGGACGATCCCTTCCCGGGGCCGTTCCGGGGGCGCGTAACGGCACGGCAGGTCACCCGCGCGGGCCCGTTCCCAGGCGGCGGCCACGAACGGCGGTTCCCGCCACGTCTCCACCGGGCTCTCCGGGTGGAGGGGAAGGACCGCGACCCCGAGGCGGGCCCGCCGCAGGAGCGGCGGCAGCGGCGGTTCGTCCAGGGCCGCCAGCAGCCCCGGAAGGTGGGCGAGGCCCGTCACGAGGAGGACCCGCTCGCCCCGGTCGGCCGCCGCCCGGGCCGCGGTGGCCAGGGCGCGCTCCCGCAGGCGGTCCGCCCGTCCCCCGCCCCGGGCCCGGACCAGGGGCAGCACGGCCCGGACCCAGCGGGCGTACCCGGTGAGCGGGATCGAGGCGGGGTCCGGCCAGGCCTCCCGCCGCGCCGGGTAGCCGGGGAACCAGGCATCGGCGCACTCCACCGGGATCCCCCGCTCCAGCGCCCCGCGGGTCGCCTCCGCTAGCGGGTCGGCCGGCTCCACCGGCAGCCAGGAGACCTCTCCCCGCCGGTCTCCCTCCTGCTCCTCGACCCGGATCACCCGCGGCCGGGGCAGCGCGGCCACCGCGCGCAACCAGGCGGGACCGAGGGGAGAGGGAATCTCCACGACGACGCGGTCCGGGTCCATGCCCTCCAGGTGGGCCCGGACCGCCCGCGCGAACTCCAGCACCCCGTGGAGCACCGGCAGCACCCGGATTCCCCGGCGCTCGAACGGCCAGTCTCCACGGTTCCAGGGATCGCGCATCGCCCGGGTCAGCGGCCGGAATCGTCGTCGGCCGGGAGGTTCTCCTCGCCCAGCACGGCCCGCAGCGCCTCCGGGAGGAAGGCGACGGCCCCGGCAGGACCCTCCCCCGCCTGGGCGGCCCGCTTGAGGGCGTAGCGGGCGAGGTTGATCCCGTCCCGCACGGTGAACGGTTCGTCCCGCCGGTGGGCCTCCTGGAGGAGCTCGACCACCCGCCGCAGCAGTTCCTCGGGAGCAAACGGAAGCCGGCCGGCCAGGATCCGCAGCTCCTCCTCCGCTTCCGGCCAGTCGACGACGATCCGGGGGGAAAGGCGGGAGGAGATGTACTCCGGCAGGTCGAACGTGGAGGCGTCGTCGTTCATCGTCGTGCAGAAACGGAAGTCCCCGTGGGCCCGGATCCGGACCCCGGCAAGCACCGACTCGACGCTGCGCCGGTGGTCGAGCAGCGGCGCCAGGGAAGCCCACGCCTTCTCGCTCATCCGGTTGCCCTCGTCCAGAACGGCCACGCCCCCGCGCACCATCGCGCTGACGATCGGCGAGGCGACGTAGCGGACCTTTCCGTTCTCGTCCAGGACGGGTCCGACGAGGAGGTCTTCCGGCCGGGTGTCGGCGGTCGCCTGGAAGACGTACACCTCCCGCCCCAGGCGGCGGGCGGCGGCGCACGCGAGGGTCGTCTTCCCCACCCCGGGGGGACCGACGAGGCGCGGGTTCAGGGGGAGGTCATCGTCCGCGAGCTTCATCCAGCAGGCGAGGAGCTGGTCCACCAGATCCTGTCTTCCGACCCACTCCCACTCCAGGTCGTCCGGGGCGGCCAGCAGCAGTTCCGTGCCGTCCACCACGACCCGGTCCCGCATCAGTGCGCCTCCCCTTCCGCCGCGGCCATTCCGCCGAACCCGAGGCTCCGCAGGCCGCGCACGACCCGGGCCCCCTCCGGCACGGAGAGCTGGAACGTCGCGGGAGGGATCGCCGGGTTGATCTCGACGTGGGAGAGGCTGATCTCGACCACGTTGTCGTCCCCGGTCGTGTACCGGATGGCCCGGGGAACCCCCAGCTCCCGGTCGATCCAGAGGCGGATTTCCTTCACCCGGCGCCGGATGCGCCGGGACCGGGGCACGAGCACGAGCTCGGCCGTCCCCTCCCGCGGCTCGTCGTCGGCGAGGCGCACCCGGAATTCCTTCTCGAGGGATGCCCCGTCCTGTCCCAGGGCGAGCAGGCGCTGCAGGCGCTTCTTCCGGCGGGAGAGATCGACCTTCTCGACCCGGTTGCGGGAAGGGATCCAGCCGGTGAGCTTCCCCTCGTCCAGGACGTACACCCGCCGCTCCGGGGCCACGTACTCGAGGCGGATCCTGCCCGGCAGGTCCATCGCCAGCTTCGCCCGGAAGACCTGCTCCCGGGCCAGGAGCGCCATCCGCCGGACCTCGGTGAGATCCGCCCGGAACGTGTGGACCGTCTCCCGGGCATGGTCCAGCAGCCGGTACACCTGCTGCAGCTCGGGGGACGGCGCCCGGCGCCGGGACCGGGCCCGGGCATGGCCGGGGGTGAGGAGACACCCGGCCGCCAGAAGGAACAGCGACAGGCGGAACACGCGGCACCGGCAAAGGTTGCGCATCACGGAAGCGATCCTCCCGCGCCCGCGCGCCGTGCGGGGGCGCCGGCCGAAGTCTAGCGCGGTTCCCCCGCCCGGGCCCGCTTGCGCTATGCTGTCGGCCCCGCGGCGTTCCGGCCGGGACCCGCGCGGCGATGGAACCCTGCCCGAGAGCCTGGAGGACGAAGCGCCATGTGTGACGTCACGCGCCCGCTGACCACGATCACCGAAGAACAGGAGATGCTCCTCGGCGAGATCCGCCGGTTCAACACCGAGATCGTCGAGCCCCGCGTCCGGGAGATGGACGAGAAGGCGAAGATGGACCCGGAGATCATCCGGACCATGTTCGAGATGGGCCTGATGGGGATCGACGTGCCCGAGGAGTTCGGCGGCTCCGGGATGACCTTCACGGACGCCATCCTCGCGATCATGGAGCTCGCCCGGGTGGATCCCTCGGTGGCGGTCGTCTGCGACGTCCAGAACACGCTCGTCAACAACGCGATCCGGCGCTGGGGCACGGACGACCAGAAGAAGGCCTGGCTGCCGAAGCTCGCCCAGGAGATCGTGGGGGCGTACGCGCTCTCCGAGCCGGATTCCGGTTCCGATGCCTTCGCCCTGCGGTGCCGGGCGGAGCGGGTGGAGGGTGGCTACCGCCTGACCGGAACGAAGCTCTGGATCACGAACGGGTACGAGGCGGACCTGTTCCTCGTCTTCGCCAACGTGGACTTCGAGAAGGGGTACAAGGGGATCACCTGCTTCCTCATCAGCCGCGACATGGAAGGCTTCACGGTGGGCAAGAAGGAGGACAAGCTCGGGATCCGGGCGTCGTCCACCGCCGAGCTGATCCTGGAGAACGTCTTCGTCCCGGACGACCGGGTCCTCGGCGAGGTCGGCAGGGGGTACAAGGTCGCCATCGAGACCCTCAACGAGGGCCGGATCGGGATCGGGGCCCAGATGGTCGGGCTCGCCCAGGGGGCCCTCGAGCACGCCATCTCCTGGGCGAAGGAGCGGCAGCAGTTCGGCCGCCCGATCGCGAAGTTCCAGGCGGTCCAGTTCGCCCTCGCCAGGCTGGATGCCCAGATCGAGGCCGCCCGCCTCACGGTGCTGAACGCGGCGAAGCTCAAGGAGGCCGGCGAGCGGTTCATCCGGGAGGCCGCGATCGCCAAGTACACGGCGGCCGAGGCCGCCGAGGCGGCCGCCTCGATGGCGGTCGAGATCTTCGGCGGGTACGGCTTCACGAAGGACTACCCGGTGGAAAAGCTGTTCCGCGACGCCAAGATCGGGAAGATCTACGAGGGGACCCACTTCATGCAGCTCCAGACGATCGCCAAGATGCTGCTCGCCGATTGACGCGGGTCCCGCTACTCCCCCGTGTTCCGGCGCCCCCTCCCGCGGGAGGGGGCGTTCCCCTTTTCGCCACGGCCCCCGGGAACCGCACCCGTCTCTCCGCCCTGCGCCGGCGTGCCGGAGTTCGGCTGCCGGCCGGGGCGCGGAAGCACGGGCAGCGGCGCGCCGCCAGGCCGGTCGACTCCAGCAACCTCCGAGACCGGGAACCGCGCCCGTCCGCTCGCCGCGAGGGCACGCGGCGACCACCAGCAGGCTCGGGGCCTCCCGGCACGGGGGGCCGGCGGGGAGCGGTCGACTCCGGCGAGCCGTGCGAGACCCGGCAGTCGCGGGGTCCGGAGCGTCGGAACGAGCCGCAGAGCGGCGGGGGCGCGCAGCGCCCGCGGCAAGCCGGCCGCCGCGCTACCGGGGGAGGCGCCCGACCGGCGGTCTGCGAGCCGCGAGGCGCGGAGGACCCCGCGACCGCCGCCGGTCGAGCCGGCGAGACGGCCGGAGGCCGACCCCGGCGGTCCCGCGCTTCCCCCTTCACCAGCACGGCGCGCGGGGTAGACCGCCGGAGGCCGCTCCCGGCGGTCCCGCGCCACCCTCCCCGGCACCACACGCGGGGTGGACAAGAAAAGGCCGCCCCCGGCGGTTCCGGGCACGGATCCGGCGGTTCGTGGCAGGGATCAGTGGTCGTGGTGAGGGTGGGGCTCCTCGGGCGGCGCCGGGTCCCAGGACGGCTTTCCCGCTTCCCACAGGGCATGGAGCACGACCAGGCAGACCCAGGCGGCGACGAACCCGAGGGCCACGTGGGTGATCGTCTCGGCGCTCACGGCATCCTCCTCCTTGCCCGGGGCGGGCCCGGGGATCCTACCACGGCCCGGTTCCCCGGTCACCGGTCAGGCCCGGTGGCCGATGGCGACGAGCCACGGTCCCCGCACCTCGTACCCCAGGTCGCGGTACAGGGCGATCGCTCCCTCGTTGTCCCGGTTCACGTGCAGGCAGGGGAGGCCTCCCGCCCCTTCCACGAGGGAGGTGACGTGTGCCATCGTCTCCCGGGCGATCCCCCGCCGCCGCGCCGCCGGCAGGGTGTAGACCCCCTCGATCAGCCAGGCGCCGCCGGCCACGAGCGGGATCTCCATCTTGTGGACGGGGCGGCCGTCCCGCTCGACGAGGAAGACCCGGCCGAGGCGCACCAGGAACCGGAAGTAGCGCTCGTAGGCTTCCGGGGCACGGGCGACCAGGTCCCGGCCCAGGTCCTCCCGGCACATCGCCGCGTGGGCTTCCAGCAGCCAGGAAACGTCCCTGGCCGTCGCCCGCCGGAACCCGGCCGGCTCCGGGGCGGGCTCCTCTCCCCCCCCGCCGGCCCGCGCCATCCGCCACTGGTGGCGCCGCTCCAGGTGGAATCGGCCGGTCTCCTCGAGGCGCCGCGCGACCCGTTCCACCTCGGACTCGGTACCGAGAAGCACCGGGCGGGACGGGGCCCGGCGCACGATCCGCTCGGCGACCAGGTCGAGGGCTTCCTCCCGCTCGATGCCCGCCGACAGGAGCCAGGAGATCCCCCGCACGGCCTGGAGCAGGCCCACCGGTTCTCCTCCCGGCTCCCGCAGGGTCCAGAAGCCGCGGCGGCACGCCCCCGTCCGGGCATCCCGGACGCACTGGGCCACGTGGATGTGCCGACCGGGGTCCGCCGCCAGGGCCCCGGCGAGAGACCCGGCCAGGTCCCCGTCCCGGAACGGGCTCCACCAGGGGCGGGGTTCCCCGCCCCCGAGCAGCCGGCGCATCCGGGACCGGAACGAGGGAGACACCGGGCCGCCACCGCGGCGCGTGCCCGCGCGGCTCAGACCGCCACCCGGCGGATCACGCCCCGCACGACCCCGCGGACCTCCACCCGGTCCGCCGGGAGGAGGCTCGTCTCGAAGGCCCGGTTGGGAGGCACGAGCCGCACGGCTTCTCCCTCCCGGTAGTAGCGGCGGATCGCCGCGTCCTCCCCGTGGACGACGGCCACGACGAGCTGCCCGTTCCCGGCGTGGCGCCGTTCCTCGATGATCACCCAGTCCCCGTCGAGCACGTGCTCGTCGATCATCGCGTCGCCCACGACCAGGAGGGCATAGGTGTGGCCGCGCCCCATCAGCCACGCCGGCACCTCCACCTGTTCGGGAAATTCCAGCGCCTCGATGGGCCGCCCGGCGCTGATCCTCCCGACCAGGGAGATCACCACCGCCCGGGGCGCTTCGTCCTCGCGAACGACCTCGAGGGAACGGTTCTGGTTCCAGGTCCGCCGCAGGAGTCCCTTGCGAACCAGGTTCGTCACGTGCTTGTGCACCGTGGCCACCGAGGAGAGGTTGAAGTGGCGGCCGATCTCCTCGAGGCTCGGGGAGTAACCGTTCCGGTCGATGAACTCCCGGATGAAGTCCAGGACCTGCTTCTGCCTTCGCGTGAGTGCCATGGCCACCTCCTGGCGGATCCCTGCTCCAGTTTACCAAACACCCAGCGAAAGCCAAGAGTGGGGGAAAACACCGGGCGCGGAACCCGGGGAGAGGGACGGAACCCGCGGATCATCTTCCCCACGCCACGAGCGGGATCACCATGATGACGACCGGGAAGGGGGACGAAACCCGCGGATCGTCTTCCCCGGCGCAGGCGGATCGCCTTCTCTCCGCCGAAGTTTGCCTGCCTCCTGCCCCTCTGCTACCGTCCGGGCGAGCGCCATGAGAACGCCGGGTCCACTGTTCTGCCTCGCCCTCCTCGCCTCGCTCCCCGGGACCGCGGCCCCGCCAGCCGCGCCCTCTCCGCCCCCGCCACCGGACGCGGGCACGCCGGCACCTTCCCCGGCCATCGTCCGCCGCGTCAGCCGACTGATCGAAACGATCCGCAACCCGGCGATCCCCGAGGAACGGGAACGGGCGGTGGACGGGATCCTGGAAGTGGGCCCCCGGGCCTTCCCCCTGGTCGTCACCGAGCTCGAGCACCGCTCCCGGACGACCTGGCCGGTGATGATCTACCTCGTCGGGGCCCTCGGCGGGCCCCGCGCGATCCCGATCCTGGAAAGGGAACTCTCCCACCAGTCCGGCATTCCCCGGCAGGAGGTCCTCTACGCCCTGGCCCTCGCCGGGAAGGGGGAGGAAGCCCTGGTGCAGGCCCTTCGGGGAGGCGACGCCCTCGTCAAGTTCGACGGCCAGATGACCGCCGTCGACTACATCGCGGGGCTGATGGGGCCGGACGCGATCCCGATCCTGGAGCGGGAGATTCCCCGGCGCGCCCGGTCGTCCCGTCTCGCCGGGTTCGCGGCCCTGGGCACGATCTGCGACGCCGGGGCCGTCCCGTTCCTCCTGGCCTGGTCCCGGCAGCCCCTGCCCACCGACCGCCGGGGCGCCCTCCAGGCCCTCGCCCGGATCGGGGACCCCCGCGCCCGGGACACCCTGCTGCATGCCCTGGGCGACGGGGACCCCGGCGTCCGCGAGACGGCCGTCGAGGGGGCGGGCTACATGCGGATCCAGCGGGCGGTCCCCGCCCTCGTCCGCATCCTGCGGACGCCGCGCCCCTCGCCGGTGAAGACCCGGGCCACCTGGGCCCTCGGCCTGGTCGGCAACGGGGAGGCGACACGGGCCCTGGTGCAGGCGCTCGCCACCGCCCGCCCCGGGGAGCGCCCCCTCCTGGTCCAGGCGATCGCCCGGACCGGAAACCCGGAAGCGATCCCGGTCCTCCTGGAAAAGGCCCTGCGGGAGGGCAGCCGGTTCGGGTACGTGGCCGTCACCGGCCTGCGCCGGATCAAGGCCCCCCGGTCCAACGATGCCCTGCTGATGATCTGCACGGGGGCCCCGGACCACGACATCGGTCTCCGGGCGGCCCTCGAGCTGCTCCGGCGCAAGGACCCCCGGGCGGTCCCCTGCGCCCTCTCCCGGCTGCGCGACGAGTTCAACACCCGGCGCGGCATCGGTCCGTTCTCGGAGGAGATCCTCCGGATCCTCCCGCTGGCGGCACCGGCCGGGGCCGCGGATTCCCTCGAGCAGCTGGCCAGCGAGGTCTCCGCCCCCGCCCTGTGTCACCGGATCCGGGCCTGTGCCCACGGCATCCGGCTGGTGGCGGAGTACGGGACCGACCCCGACCCCTGGATCCGCCTCCTCGAGGAGGGGACTCCCGAGGAGGTGGACCTGGCGGTGGAACGCCTCGGCGACCTGGGTGACCCGCGGGCGGTGGAACCGCTCAGCCGGCTGTTCGGCCGCCTGGAACCGGAGCAGGCGTGGCGGATCCCCCGGGCCCTCGGAAGGATCGCCAGCGACCGGGCGACGCCGTTCCTCGTCTCCCTCCTGACCGACGACCTGTACCGGGCACCGGGGCTGCTGCGCGCCCGGGAGGAGGCCGCCCGGGCCCTCGCCCGCTACGCCCGTTCCCCCCACGTGGCGGAGGCGCTGCTTTCCTTCTACCGGGAACGCCATGGCCGTTCCCTGGTTCCCCTCCTCGCCTACGCCCACGTGCGCGGCGCCGCGGCGATCCCGGTGCTGGTCGAGGAGAAGCGGCTCCTCCTGCACCACCGGGGGTCGATCCAGGCCCGCCGCCACGAGCGGGTGAACTGGTGCCTCGCCATGCTGCGCAGCGGGCGGGAACTGCCCTGGGAGGAGGTTCGCGACGTCAACGAGGAGGAGTGAACCGGGGGGTGAGGGTCAGCGCTGTCCCACGCCGGGGGGGCGGGCGACGGTGCCGGCCGGCGAGGGGGGCGGCGGCGCGGAGTCCTCGCCCCGCGAGGCGCGCACGACCTCGCCCACGTCGTCGAACTCGCCCGCCTCGCAGGCGCGGTTGAACGCCTCGACCACCTGCGGGTCCAGCTGGACCCCCTTGAGGTTGTTGATCCGTTCCTTCGCGTCCTCGACGGAGAACGCCTTCTGGTAGGGCCGGTCGGTGGTCATCGCGTCGAACGTGTCGGCCACGGCGATGATCCGCGCCTGGAGCGGGATCTCCTCCTTCCTGAGCCCGAGGGGGTAGCCGCCGCCGGACCAGCGCTCGTGGTGGAACCGCATCCCGGGGATGATCTCCTTCATCTGCGGGATCCGGCTCATGATCTTGGCGCCCCGCTCGGGGTGGGTCTTCATCACCTCGTATTCCTCGGGGGTCAGGGCGGCCGGCTTCTTCAGGATCGCGTCGTCGATCCCGATCTTGCCG
>CAZOTT010000044.1:0-9440 GCA_964582785.1 uncultured Acidobacteriota bacterium
CGTTCCGCCCTTCCGGCGAGCGCGCTGGCCAGCCGGTCGATCGCCTCGCCGGCACGGCCCGTCTCCATCTCGTGGCCGCCCCCCGGGAGCCGCCGTCCCGCCCGGGGCAGCAGCGGTCCCCGGGGCCGCCCCGGGTCGCGGTGCGCGCGGAACGCCGCCAGGCACCACGGGCACGGCCCCCCGGCGGGATCCCCCGTGAACCCGAGGAGCCGCCGTTCCTCCACGAGGGCGAGGGGCCGGCATCCCGCCGGGCAGGTGTCGGCGGGGAGAACCGGGACCCGCTCGATCCGCCGGGTCACCGCTCCTCCACCACCGGCAGGAAGACCCGGAAGGTCGTTCCCCGGCCGGGGACCGAGTCGACGTGGATCCTCCCCCCGGCCCGGTGGACGAGGCCCCAGGTGACGAACAGCCCGAGCCCCGCCCCGGCGGAGTCTTCCCCCCCGTGGAACGGCTCGAAGACGTGGGGCAGGAGGTGTTCCGGGATGCCGGGCCCGCTGTCCGCCACGTCGATCTCGGCCTCCCGCACCCCGGCCAGCCAGCGGGTGCGCAGGGTGAGCTGGCCCCCCTCGTGCATCGCCCCGATCGCGTTGAGCAGGAGGTTGAGCAGCACCTGGTAGAGGTGCTGCTCGCTGATCCGGACCGGCGGCAGGTCGTCCGCGAGGGCCACGCGGAGGCGGATCCCCTGGTGGCGCACCGGGACCTGCACCAGTTCCAGCGCCTCGAACGCGACCCGGTTGACGTCCGCGGGCCCGGAGCGCCCGTTCTCGCTGCCCCGGTGCAGGTCGAGGAGGTCGGAGACGATCCCCCGGATCCGCTCCACCCCCTTCCGGACCCGGTGCCACGCCTGGCGGGTCGAGGGATCCCGGGGCAGCCCGCGTTCGAGGAGGGAAAGGTGCATCAGGACCGCCTGGAGGGGGTTGTTGATCTCGTGGGCGACCCCGGCCGCGATCCTCCCGGTGACCGCCAGCCGGTCCGCCTGCCAGATCCGCCGCTGGAGCCGGTTCCGCTGGGTCACGTCCCGCAGGACCACGTGGGCTCCCCGGGAATTCCCCTCTTCTCCCGGCACCAGGGTCGCGCTGGCGCTGACCTCCAGTTCCGTGCCGTCCGGGCGCCGGACCCGGACCTCGAAGTCGCTGATCCTCCCGGTCCCCTGGAGCAGCCGGACCACCGACATCACCCGCGGGCGCTCCCCCCGGGCAACGAACCGGACCGGGTGCCGGCCGAGGAGGGCTTCCTCCGGCCAGCCCACCGTTTCCCGGACCGCCCGGTTGACCTCGCGGATGCGGCCCCGCCGGTCCACCAGGAGGTGCAGGTCCGGGCTCCCGTCGAACAGGACCTTCAGGCGGGTCTCGGCCCTCCGCCAGGCGCGGGCGTAGCGGGCGACCAGGTCTTCCGACCCCCGGAGCCAACCGGCCAGGGCCGGGAGGACCTCCGGCCCGGCGGCGTGGAGCAGGCGCATCCCCGCCAGGTGTCCCTTCTCGTCGAACTCCGGGCGGCAGGCGACCAGGATGCCCGGAGCCGGGTCGCCGGGCAGGAACCAGTGGCGGCCCCCGGCGAGTCCTCCCGACCGCATCCAGCGGATGGACCGGAGGATCTCGTCCCGCGTCCGCCGGTCCGGGACCCAGCCGACGAGAACGGCCACCGGGTCCGCCCCGCCGGGCAGGCGTCCCGCCGCGTCCAGGCGGACCTCCCGGGCCGCGGTCCCGGGAAGCGGGACCCCGCCACCCGTTCGCTCCCCCCGGGCGCCGGGGGCGCCCCCGACTTCGCCCGCCACCGCTAGACCTGGAGCAGCTCGTCGAGGTAGGCCAGCAGTTCGTCCAGGTCCACCGGTTTCCGCAGGAACAGGTCGGCCCCGTAGATCAGGGACCGCTCCCCGTTTCCCCGGCTGCCGTAACCGGTCAGGATGACGATCCTGAGGTCCCGTCCCTCCGACAGTTCCCGCAGGCGGCGGCAGACGGTGAACCCGTCCATGCCGGGCATCGCCAGGTCGAGCAGCACCAGGTGGGGACGGAACCGGGCGACCTGGTAGCCCGCCTCGAACCCGTCCGCGGCGGTGCGGACCTCCCAGCCCCGGCCGGTCCCGAGGGCGAAGGCGAGCCCCCGGCGGACGTCCTCGTCGTCGTCGACGACGAGGATCCGGGGGGCCGGCGCGGGTCCGGTCCGGCCCTCCCTCCGCCGGATCTCCGTCAGCGTGGACACGTGGCATCCCTCCCCGCTGCGCCCAACCCCTCCGTTCGGTGATCGCGTCGTGCTACAGCGCCCGTTGCGGTGATTGTACGGCGAACCTCCCCCGCGGACCACGAGAATGCGGGCAATGCGACGAGTTCGCGAAAGAATGCGAACAAGACGGCGGAACCGGTGGCTACTCCAGGAACCCCGCCGTGAACCCGCCGTCGACGACGGTCACCTCCCCCGTCAGGCCCTCCGAGCCCGGGGAGAGCAGCCAGGCGAGGACCCGCGCCACCTCGCCGGGGGCGACCAGCCGCCCCGCGGGGTGACGCTCCCGCAGGCGGTCGAGGAAACCCTCCCCCCTGGCGCGGGCCGCCTCGAGGAGCATCCCGGCGCGCACCGGGCCCGGGCACAGGGCGTGGACCCGGATCCCCTCGGGGGCGTGGTCCAGGGCGAGGGCCCGGACCAGGTTGACGAGCCCGCCCTTCGCCGCGCAGTAGGCGGCCCCGCCCCGGATCCCGGCCAGGCCCAGGGTACTGGCGACCATGACGACCGAGGGCCGGTCCCCGGTCCGAAGCAGCGGCAGGCAGGCCCGGAAGAGCAGCCAGGGGGCGGTGAGGTCCGCGGCGATCACCCGGTCCCACGTCTCGGGGGCCAGCTCGTCGCTGCGGCCGAGGGCCACGACGCCCGCCAGGTGGGCGATCCCCTCCAGCCCTCCCCACCGGTCCCGCAGGGCGGCGGCGACCCGTTCGGCGCCCCCCGGTGCGGCGAGGTCCGCCGCCACGGTGAAGACGTCCGCCCCGGAGGCGGTCAGCCCCGCGGCCAGTTCCTCGAGGGGCCCGGGGCGGCGGGCCACGAGACCCAGGCGGGCGCCGGCCCCGGCCAGCAGCTCGCACGCGGCCCGCCCGAGCCCACCCGTGGCGCCGGTCAGGAGGATCCGGCGGGAGGGGAGGGGCACCGAGGGCGGGTCCGGCACGGAGGTGGTCCCCGGGAAGGAGGGATCTGGAGCGGGAAACGGGACTCGAACCCGCGACCCCGACCTTGGCAAGGTCGTGCTCTACCAGCTGAGCTATTCCCGCCCCTCTCGAGGCTCGAGCGGGGATTCTAGCGAACCCCCCGCGGGGGGGCAAGCCCCGCCGGCGGTTCCGGGCACTGGACCGGCGCCCGGGCTGCGGTATGCTTCCCGCCCCGCCCGGCAGCCCGGGCCCGGGGGACGGAGGGTGTTGCCATGATGCGTTCGATCCTGCCCCTCTTCGGCCGGAGCCCGTTCACGGCCCTCCAGCGCCACATGGAAAAGGTGGAGGAGACCCTCGAGCGCCTGGAACCGTTCTTCGAGGTGTTCCTCGCGGGTGACTCCGCCCGCACGCGGGAACTGCGGAAGGAGATCCTCAAGCTCGAGCACGAGGCCGACAGGATCAAGAACGAGATCCGGGACCACCTGCCGAAGTCGTACTTCCTCCCGGTGGACCGCAGGGACCTGCTCTCCCTGCTCCACCAGCAGGACCGGCTCGCCGACCTCTGCGAGGACATCGTCATCGTCGCCACGCTTCGCGAGGACCTGTCCCTGCCCCCGGACCTGCGGGACAACGTGCGCGACGTGCTCGGCCGGACCCGCCGGGCCAGCCACACCGCCCGCCGGATCATCAGCCAGCTCGACGAGCTGCTCGAGGCGTCCTTCGGAGGGCCGGAGGCGGAGACCGTCCTCGAGCTGATCCACCAGGTGGGGCTGGAGGAGCACGAGGTCGACAAGGCGATCTACACCCTGGCCCGGGAACTGTACCGCCGGGAGGACGAGCTGGGGGCCGTGCGGTTGATGCTCTGGCAGAAGCTCCTCGAGCTGATCGGCCAGATCGCCAACGCCGCCGAGTCGATCGGCGACCAGGTCCGCCTGATGCTCTCCCGCTGAGGAACCTGCCGTGGCCACGACGATCTTCGTCACCGTGGGGCTGCTGTTCGGCTTCTACATGGCCTGGAACATCGGGGCCAACGACGTCGCCAACGCGATGGGCACCTCCGTCGGGTCCGGCGCCCTCGGGCTCCGGCAGGCGATCCTCGCCGCCGCCGTGTTCGAGTTCCTCGGCGCCGTCCTGGTGGGAAGCCACGTGACGGAGACCGTCAAGAAAGGGATCGTCCACGTGGACCGGATCCCCGGGCACGACCTGGTCCTGTTCATGGCCGTGATGGTCTGTTCCCTCCTGGCGGCGGGGATCTGGCTCCAGCTCGCCACCTGGAAGGGGTGGCCGGTCTCGACGACCCACTCGATCGTCGGCGCGGTGGCCGGGGCCGGGATCGCGGCGGCGGGCTTCGGCGGCGTCAACTGGCCCCGGCTGGGGTTCATCGCGGTTTCCTGGGTCCTCTCCCCGGTCATCGGCGCGATGATCGCCTTCTTCCTCTTCCGGGCGATCTCGCGGGGCATCCTGGCCAGCCGCACGCCGCGGGTGATGGTCCGCCGCTGGTCCCCCCTGCTCGTCGCCCTGGTGGTGGAGATCCTCTTCCTCTCGATGCTCTACAAGGGGCTGAAGAACCTCCACCTCGACCTGCCGTTCGGCCGCGCCCTCGGCTGGGCCACCCTGCTGGCGGTGATCGCCGCCGCCGCGACGGCGTTCCGCTTCTGGCTCCGCCGCTCGGCCCGCAACCGCCGGGGAAGTCCCTTCGGTTACGTCGAGCGCCAGTTCCGCTGGCTGCAGGTCGTCACCGCCTGCTACGTGGCCTTCGCCCACGGGGCGAACGACGTCGCCAACGCCATCGGGCCGGTCGCCGGCGTCTGGTCCGCCTTCTCCTCCGGCGAGCTGGCGGGCAAGGTGCCGGTCCCGACCTGGATCCTGGTGCTGGGGGGCGGCGGCATCGTCGTCGGGCTCGCCACCTGGGGCTACCGGGTGATGGAAACGATCGGCCGGAAGATCACGGAGTTGACCCCGTCGCGGGGCTTTTCCGCCGAGTTCGCCGCGGCGACCACCGTCCTCGTCTGCTCCAAGCTGGGCCTGCCGATCTCGACGACCCACACCCTCGTCGGCTCCGTGATCGGGGTCGGGCTGGCGCGGGGAATCGCCGCCCTCGACCTGCGGATCGTGCGGCACATCTTCGCCGCCTGGGTGATCACCCTGCCGGTGTCGTTCGTCCTTTCCGCCGCCCTGCTCGTGCTGATGAAGCCGTTCGTCTAGGCGATCGGCCCCCGGAGGTCAGGCGACGGAGGGTGGGGCTCCCTCGGCCCCTTCCCGGGCGAAGCTTTCCTGGGCCTCCCGCCACAGGGCAAGGAGAACGGCGAGGAAGACCGGTCCCAGGACCAGCCCGAGGAGTCCCCCGGCCGCGAGCCCCCCGAGCACCCCGAAGAAGACGACGATGAACGGGATCCTGGACGACCCGGAGATGAAGAGAGGTCGCAGGACGTTGTCGATCAGGGTCACCGTCGCCGTTCCCCACAGGGCGAGGAAGATCGCCGCCCCCCAGCGCCCCTCGAGGGCCAGCAGGATGCAGAGGGGGGTCCAGACGAAACCGACACCGAAGGGAACGACCGCCGCCAGGCCGGTCACGACCCCGAGCAGCACCGGCGCCCGCAGGCCGACGATCCAGAAGCCGGCCATGCCCACCACGCCCTGGAGGGCGGCGGTCAGCAGCCAGCCGTAGATGACCGCCGAGACGGTCTCCCGGACCGCCCGCACCAGGTGCTGCCCCTGGCCCCCCGCGATCCGGTCGAGGAAGAGGCCGACCTGCCGGAAGAGGGTTTCCCCGTCCCGGTAAACGAAGAACAGGGTGAACAGGGTCAGGATGAACTCCGCCACCAGGGCGAGGAGGTTCCGGGTCCACCGGAGCACCTTGCGGGCGGGCCCGGTGGCCTGGCGGATCCAGGCCCGGCGCACCTCCGCGTCGGAAGCCCGCCGCAGCAGGTCGTCGAGCTGTTCCTCGAGGGGAGGCACCCGGTGGACCCAGGCGGGCAGCTCCAGCCTGTCCGCGGTCGCCCAGGCCCTGAGCCGCGCCACCTCCGGTTCCATCTCGCGCACCAGGGAGATGCCGAGGAGCACCACCGGGATCAGGACGACGAGGGTCAGCAGGAGGGTCATCGCGAAGGCCGCCACCGTGTCCCGCCGCCCGAACCACCGGCGGAGCCGGGCGTACGCCGGCCAGGTGGCACTCCCGAGGATCAGCGCCCAGAGGATCGCCGGGGCGAACGGCCGGACGACCCGGAGCGAGCCCCACAGGACGATCGCCAGGGCCACCCACCCGAGGGCCACGCGCAGGCTTTCCCGCCTCACGGTTCCTCCTCCGGGTCCCCTCCCCCGGCCACCGGGAACGCCCCGGCCCGCGGCCGGATCGCCCCGGCCGGACGGCCGGTGGTCGTCACCGGCCGGGGGACGTGGTCACGCACCAGTCTAGCCGTCTCCCCGGGAGAAAGCGCCAGCAGTCCCGCCGCAAGGGCGATGGCCGCCGCCGGGCGGGCCCGGCGGTCGTTCCCGTCCAGGATCTTCAGGGCCGCTCCCAGGGGACCCACCGGGGCCGCGATCGCCAGCCCGTAGACCCCTTCCGTGCCGCTCTTCGCCAGGACCATGCCGGGGCGCAGTTCCATCAGGGCGGTCCCCAGCCTTCCGGGCCCGGCGTTCAGGGCCGGGTGCCCGGTCACCGCCCGGAAGACGGTGGCCAGGGCCGGGTCCTCCCCGGCGGCGAGCCGGGCCAGGGCCCGGGCCAGGGCCGAGAGGGGGAGGACGAACGAGGGAACTCCGCAGCCGTCCGGGACGGTGCGGATCTCTTCCGCCGGGACCCCGGCCCGGGACGCGAGGTCCTCCCGCAGGATGGACTGCCACGGGTGGTCCGGTGCGGGGTAGCTGCCCGGGTCGAGCCCCAGGTGCCGGCAGGCGAGGAGCATCGCCGCGTGCTTGCCCGAGCAGGGATGCTGCACCGGCCGGGGGCCGCCGGACGACCGGGCGAGGAGGCGGGCATCCCGGTCGAGGGGAAGGGCCCGGCCGCACCGGAGGGCGTCCTCGTCCATCCCCGCCCGCTCGAGGATCCTCCGCACGACCCGCACCTGCTCCGGACGGCCCCCGTGGGACCCGGCGGCGACGGCGATTTCCCCGGCCGTCATCCCGCGGGCGACCGCGACCCCCCGGGCCACGAGGGAGGCCGCCTGGAACGGCTTCGCCACGGAGCGGAGAACGACCGGCAGGCCCGGGTCGCCGGCGGCATGGAGGACCCGTCCCGCCGGGTCGGCGACGACGACCGCCCCCTCGTGGAGCGACTCGAGAACGTCCCCCCGCAGGACCTCGACGAGGGGCACGGTGGCCGCGGGCTTCACCGCCGGGCCTCCGGGGCGGACGGGAGGTCGACGTCCGCGACTGCGGGTCCGGCGGCGGCCCGCCTCGCCTCCCCCGGGGCGTGGACCGCGAAGTGGTCGTCGAGGGCCGCGAGGAAGTCGGCGGGTTCGCGCAGGTCGTTGATCCGCCGCCGCAGGGCCCGCCCCCCGGGCATCCCGTGGGTGAACTTCCCGGCGAGGGTCCGCAGCTTGTGCAGGGCCACCCGCGGCTCCTCCGCCGCGATGATCCGCTCGAAGAGGTCCCGGACGAAGGCGTGCCGCTCCTCCGGTGTCGGCGGGACCGGCTCCCGGCCCGCGAGCGCCGCGGCCGCCGAACGGAAGACGAAGGGATCGAGGAGCACCCCCCGGCCGATCATCACCCCGGCGCAGCCGGTCTCCCGGAACATCCGCACCGCGTCCCCGGCGGTGCGCACGTCGCCGTTGCCGATCACCGGGATGTCCAGCATTTCGACCAGCTCCCGGATCCGCGACCAGTCCGCCCGGCCGGTGTAGCCCTGCCGTGCCGTGCGGGCATGGAGGGCAACCGCATCGACCCCGAGGTCCCGGCAGGCCCGCGCCAGCTCCCGGAACGTCTCGGGCCGCTCTCCCCGGCCGAGCCCCAGCCTCATCTTGACGGTGAGCGGGATCGAGACGCGCTTCCGGCAGGCCTCGACGATCCGGGCGGCCCGGTCCAGGTCGCCCATCAGCGCCGCCCCGGAGAACCCCCGCAGCACCTTCTGCGCCGGGCAGCCCATGTTGATGTCGCAGGCGTCGGCCCCGAGGTCCTCGACCATCGCCGCCGCGTCCGCCATCCGCGCCGGGTCCCGGCCGTAGACCTGGATCGAGAGGGGCCGCTCGGCGGGGTCGAAGACCATCTTCGCGAGGATCGGCCGGATTCCGCGGGTGATCGCCTCCGACGAGATGAACTCCATCGAGACGAGGCCGACCCCTCCCACCCGCCGCAGCGCCAGCCGGAAGTGGCGGTCGGTGATCCCCGCCATCGGGGCCAGGACGAGGGGCGGATCGACGGCCAGGGAACCGATCCGCAGGGGGGGAACGAGCCGGGTCACCGGGTTCCCCTCCCGGGCCCGAGGACCCCGAGAAACCCGAACGCGGCGACGACCAGCGCGTGGCGGATCTCCCCGCGGCGGACCAGGGCGGGAATCTCCCCGAGGGGAACCGTGACCACCTCGATCCGCTCGAACGGGTCCGGCCGGGGTTCCCCGAGCCGCCGGACACCCCGGGCGACGAAGGAGTGGCAGGTGTTGTCCTGGATCGCCGGGTTGGGCCAGGTCACGCCGATCGGCTCGATCCTGCCCCCTCCCCAGCCGGTCTCCTCGCGCAGCTCCCGGGCGGCGGCTGCGGCCGGCGTCTCTCCCGGGTCCACCATGCCCCCCGGGATCTCCAGCGTCACCTGCCGGACCCCGTGCCGGAACTGGCGGACCAGGACCACCCGTCCGTCCTCCGCCAGGGGGATCACGTTCACCCAGTCCGGTCCCTCCAGCACGACGAAGTCCCGCTCCTCGCCGCGGGGCAGGAAGCGGTAGCGGTCCTCCCGGACCCGGAAGATGCGGTGGTCCGCGGTCACCCGGCTGCCGGTGCGCCGCCAGCTCCTCCCCGGCACGGCTCAGCCCCCGTAGGCGACGCCCGGGTGGGCGAGGGAGAGCACCGCCAGGAAGATCCGCGGGGCGACGAGATCGAACACCTTCCAGGCCACCAGGATCCCGACGAGGGAAGCCCAGGGCAGGTCCGCGAGGCGCGCGTACAGCCGCCGCACGCCCTCGCCGCCGAGCCCCCGGAGGACGGCGGCGCCGTCCAGGGGCGGCACCGGCAGCAGGTTGAAGGCGAACAGCAGGGCGTTCAGGCAGGCGAGGATCGACAGGAGCCGGGCCCCGGCCACCACCAGCGGGTCGCCGGAAGGGATGTCGACCAGGTGCTCGAAGGAGGCGACCGCGGGGGCGAAGCCGGCGCCGGATGCGACCAGCAGGCG
>CAZOTT010000044.1:9450-19871 GCA_964582785.1 uncultured Acidobacteriota bacterium
AGGGCGAGGAGGGCGAGGACCAGGTTCGCCCCGGGGCCCGCGAGGGCCATCAGGCCGGCCCGTCGCGGGTATCGGTGCGCCCAGCGGGGATCGAACGGCGCGGAGGCCCACCCGATCATCCAGCCGGCCAGCGCCCAGGACAGGGCGGGAACGATCACCATCCCGAACGGCTCCCGGCGGACGTGGGGGAGCGGGTTCAGGGTGACCTGCCCCGCGCGCAGGGCGGTCGGGTCCCCCCCCCACCAGGCGGCGAACCCGTGGGCCGCCTCGTGGCACGTCGTCGAGAAGAGGAACGCCACGCCCCACAGGGCGAAGCCGACCGGGTCGAACCCTTCCATGCCCCTGTCTTGCGCCTTCCCGGGGAGGGAGAACGGCGGGGGCGGCGACGGCCGCCCCCCTTCCCCGTCCTACCGGGACGAGTAGTCGTAGAAACCGCGGCCGGTCTTGCGCCCGAGCCAGCCGGCGTCCACGTACTTGACGAGCAGCGGGCAGGGGCGGTACTTCGGGTCGCCGAGCCCCTCGTGGAGCACCCGCATGATCGCGAGGCAGGTATCGAGGCCGATGAAGTCGGCGAGGGTCAGGGGCCCCATCGGGTGGTTCATGCCGAGCTTCATCACGGTGTCGACCTCCTCGATCCCGGCGACACCCTCGTAGACCGCGTAGATCGCCTCGTTGATCATGGGCATCAGCACCCGGTTCGAGACGAAGCCCGGGAAGTCGTTCACCTCGACCGGGGTCTTCCCCAGCTTCTCGGCCAGGTCGCGGACCATCCCGTAGGTCTCGTCCGTGGTGGCGAGGCCGCGGATGATCTCGACGAGCTTCATCACGGGAACCGGGTTCATGAAGTGCATCCCGATGAACCGCTCGGGACGCCCGGTCAGGGAGGCCAGCCTGGTGATCGGCAGCGAGGAGGTGTTCGTCGCCAGGACGATCTCGTCCCGGGTGACCCGGTCCAGCTCCTCGAAGACCCTCTTCTTGACCTCGAAGTTCTCGGTGACCGCCTCGACGACGAAGTCGGCGCCGGCCATCTCCTCGAGGCTCGTGGTGGTCCGTACCCGGTCGAGCACCTGCTGCTTCTCTTCCGCGGTCATCCGTCCCTTGTCGACGCCCCGCTGGAGGTTCCTGTCGATCGTCCGGAGTCCCCGCTGGACCAGGTCCTCGGTGACGTCGTGGAGGATCACCCGGTAGCCCGCCTGGGCGAAGACGTGGGCGATCCCGTTCCCCATCTGGCCGGCGCCCACGACGCCGACGGTCTTCACGTCGCTCGCATTCATCGCTCGTCCCTCCATGGGAGCGGGGCGACCGCGCCCCCTCCCGTCCTGCTGGTTCTTTCCCGCCGCCCGCACCCGCCCGCCGTCGCCCGGAAGGCGACGAAGGCGAGCACCAGGTAGGTGGCGGCTCCCAGGGCGGCGACCCGCCACCGCTCCGGCCCGGCGGGCGTCTCCCCCAGCCGCGCCCGGCCGGCGAGGACCAGGGCGAGGGCCAGCCACAGGACGAACAGCCAGGCCCCCGCCCGGGAGCCCCCGGGCAGCACCCGGACCGTCCCGATGGCCAGGAGGCAGGCCACGCCCGCCCCCAGGGGGTCCGGCCCCCCGCCGAGGGCCCACGCCGCCAGGACCACCGAGCCGACCACCGAGAGGACGGCCAGGGCCCGGCGGACCAGCCGGCAGGCGTCCCGCCGCGGCGGCACCGGGCCCGGTCCGGGAAGGACCTCCGCCACCGGGTCAGTCCCGCTCGATCGCCATCGCGACACCGTTCCCGCCGCCGAGGCAGAGGGTCACGATGCCGCGCCGCGCTCCCCGGTCCTTCATCGCGTAGAGCAGGCTGGTCAGGCACCGGGCCCCGGAGGCCCCGATCGGGTGACCCAGGGCCACGCCGCCGCCGTGGACGTTGTGCTTCTCCTCCGGGATCCCGAGCACCTTCGCCAGCGCCACCTGCTGCACCGCGAACGCCTCGTTGATCTCGAACAGGTCGACGTCGTCCATCGACCAGCCGGTCTTCTCGAGGAGCATCCGGATCGCCGGTTCCGGCGTCATCAGGACCATCT
Organism: uncultured Acidobacteriota bacterium; assembly: GCA_964582785.1. Taxonomy (GTDB): domain Bacteria; phylum Acidobacteriota; class Polarisedimenticolia; order J045; family J045; genus JAMOQA01. The sequence goes on from CAZOTT010000044.1 coordinate 11,498, forward strand.
CCGGGGCCAGGCCCGCCGTCACCGAGGCGACGACCCGGCCGAGGACCGGCAGACCCTTCTCCCGCGCCCAGGACTCCGCCGCCAGCACGACCGCCGCCGCCCCGTCGTTCAGGGTGGAGGAATTCCCGGCGGTGACGACGCCGTCCCTGCGGAAGGCCGGCCGCAGCCGGGCGAGCTTCTCGAGGGTGGTGCCGGGACGCGGCCCCTCGTCCCGGTCGACCACCACCGGGTCCCCCTTCCGCTGCGGGATCTCGACCGGAACGACCTCTTCCCGGAACTTCCCCGCCTCCCAGGCGGCGAGGGCCTTCTCGTGGGACCGGACCGCCCAGCGGTCCATCTCCTCGCGGGAAACCCCGTACTTCTCGGCCACCAGCTCGGCGGTCTCCCCCATGTGGACGTCCTTGTAGACGTCCCACAGCCCGTCGTGGATCATCCCGTCCACCAGCTTCCGGTGGCCGAACTTGAACCCTTCCCGGGCGTCGAAGACGTAGTAGGGGGTGCGGGACATCGATTCCATGCCCACGGCCAGGGCCACCCGGACGTCCCCGCAGCGGATCGCCTGGTCGGCGATCATCGCCGCCTTGAGGGAGGACCCGCAGACCTTGTTGATCGTGACCGCGGCGACGGTCTCCGGGAGGCCACCGAAGAGGGCGGCCTGCCGGGCCGGATTCTGCCCCTGGCCTCCCTGGAGCACCATCCCGCCGAGGACCTCGTCCACCTCGCCGGGCTCGATTCCCGCCCGGCGGACCGCTTCCCGCACCACGTGGGCCCCGAGCTTCGTCGCCGGGACCGGGGCGAGCCCGCCGAGGTACCTGCCGATCGGCGTCCTGCACGCGCTGACGATGACCGTTCTCTCCATGGCTTTCCCTTCCCGGCGGACCCGGGGCCGCCGGCGGTACGGGCCGCTCCCGCGCGGGCGAATGCAGGGCAGAAACCGCCCCCGGGGACCGGCGCGACTTGCGGATGCGTGAACCGGAACCCGGAGTATACCCCCCGGGGGGACTCAGGGTTCCACGACCAGGCGGATCGCCCCGATCGTCCCCGGCGGCAGCGGTTTCCCGGGCCGCCAGGCCGCGCCCCACTCCGCCGGGTCGGTTTCCGGCGCGAGGAGAGCCAGGACGAGGGGTCCCGGGGGGAGGGAGTACCCGGGAAGCTCGAAGCGGTGCAGGGCACAGGGCACCCCCTGCTCTTCCCGCACCTGCCCCGGCGGGACCACCAGGACCACTTCCGGCGCCTCCCCGCTGCCCGCCTCCCGCAGGACCGCGGCCCGGGCCGGGGAATGCCGCCCGCCGCAGGACCGCCAGGTGACCCTCAGCCGGTCGCCGGCGGAAACCCGCTCTCCGCCGGCGACCAGGCGCCAGGCCGGTGCGTCCCGGGAAGGACGGGCGGCGCGGTCACCCGGCCGCCACGAAAGGTCCCGGGGAGCGGCGGCCTCGAGGACGATTCCCCGGTCCGCCCGGTCCCTGTCGGGCAGGAGGGCAAGACCGATCCCGCCGCCGACCTCTCCCGCCACGAGGTCGGTGACGGCGGCCCGCAGCCGGTAGGAACCCGGCCCGGGGACCCGGCAGGGGACGTCCAGCAGCAGCTCCCGGCGATCCTGCTTCCGCGGGGGGCGCGGGAGCCAGGCGACGAGCCGGCCTTCCCGGCCCGCGTCCAGCCGGCAGGCGATCCTGTTCCCCAGGGTGCCGACCCGCTCGACCACCGCGTCCACCAGGAGCCGGGCCAGCACTCCTCCCTGCTCCCCCGGGAAGGGCTCCCAGGTCAGGCCACCCAGGGGAACCCGGACCCGGACCGGCAGGCCGTCACCGGTCGCGGGACCGGCCTCCACGGTGACGGGAGGCCGGGGAAAGTCGGCGGGGTTCAGCAGGGCCGCCACCCGGCGCCGGAGCAACCGGGCGCGGGGGCCCTCGACGAGAACCTTTCCCGACTGCTCCACGCGCAGGCCCCACAGTTCCCGGCGCCGCGAGGTGTCGAGCCGCACGTCCACGGCGAGCGACCTGCCGGCCGCCCCGGCGGGTACCGGGATCGACAGCAGGTAGTAGCACGACAGCCGCTCCTCGAGCCCCTTCCAGGCCAGGGAGAGGTCGCCCGTGCGGCGCAGGACCTCCCCGCCGGTTTCCCGGGCGAGGGGGGACAGCAGCGAGGATGGCAGCAGGCCGAGGGACGTTTCTTCCCCGGAGCCGGGCGGCCGCGCCAGGCCCGCCACGTCGACCGTCCAGAGGACGAAGTCGCCCCGGGCGGCATCGAGGACCTGCTCCATCAGCATCCGCTGGCGCTGCTCGTCGGCGTAGCGGAAACCCTCCGAGGTGTACAGCACCAGCCCCTTCCAGCCCGGCCAGTCCCCGTTCGCCAGGAGGATCGCCCGCAGGGCCGCGAGGGAGGCGGCGGGCCGGTGACGCTGGCGGGCGTCCGCCATCGCGTCGAACATGCCGGACTGGGCCCGGTCCACCTCGCCCCGGGCGAACTCCGCGAGGGAGTTCGCATCGTTTCCGGCCAGGGCCCGCTGCCCGTCCACCTGGCGCATGCGGGCCTCCGCCTGGATCCGGCTCTCGATCTCGAGCTGCAGCTGCGGGTCCTGTTTTTCCTCGTCGGAGAGGTCCTGCGGACGGCGCCAGGCTGCCGGGCCCCGCGGGGCGAAACGGCTCTCCACCCGGGCGGCCCACCGCCGGAACTCCCGGACCGGCCCCCGGGCGAGGAACTGGATCTCCGCCGCCAGGTCGGGCCCCTCGGTGGTTCCCGGCCCCTCGCTCCAGGCCGCCAGCCGCACCAGCCGCGCCGCCGCCCGCAGGTCGTCGGGATCCCGCGTGGCGCCGGGGGTGAACGGCACGACTTCCCGGGTGATCCCGTAGACCTTGTAGCGGAAGCTGCCCGCCCCCCGCCGCTCCAGCCGGTCCGCCAGCGCCTCGATCGCCTTCGCCACCAGCTCCCGGCCCCGCGTGTCCAGGTAGTTGAAGTCGGCCACCAGCACGACCAGCCGCCCCGACGGCTCACCCTCCCGTACCGGCGGCATCGCGTCGGGACCGCACACCTCGTCGAGCCGGAAGTCCGCCCGTTCCTCCGCCGGGACCTCCCTGCCGTCGATCCGGACCCGCAGGTCCTCCAGCCGGATGCCGCGCACCGATCCCCCGTCCCCTTTCCGCGGGTCGACCACCACGAACGGCACCTGCAGCAGCCGGACCTCGACCTCTTCCCGGCCACCCCGCGGCACCGCCGGGGACCCGGGAGCCGCAACCGTTGCCCAGGTGCACGCCAGGATCAGGACCGGGATCCACCACCCGTTCCTACGGGCAATCCGCCACGCGTTCCGTGCCATCGCTCGCCCACCCGAGGGGACCCGTTCCCACGATCGCATCGTCCCCCCGCACCAGATAGTGCCACGCCTCTCCCGCCGCCGGAACACCCGGGTCGCGCCAGCTCACATCTTCCACATCATTCGCCACGCAAGTCCCCCAGTTGCCGGACGCCAACCCTGCCACATTTCCCCGGATAACGTCGTAACGGTCCGCCCCTCGCAGCCCCCACCAGCGCACCGTCTCGTGATCGCCTTCCACACGAACACCTTGCACCTCTCCGAGTCCCTGCCGGCTTCCGTCAAATGGTGCACCGTCGCACCGATCTCCCACTCCGTCATGGTCCTCGTCCGGCTGCCCTGGATCGGGCAAACTCGGGCACACGTCACAGGCATCTCCAAAACCGTCGCCGTCCGAATCCTCCTGACCAGGGTCTGCTGCCCGCGGACACACGTCGCTACCGTTGGGCACGCCATCCCCGTCCTGGTCCCCATCAGGATCCAGAACTTCGTGCACCTCACTCCGCTCCACGTCGCGATCCCGCTCCCATTCATATCCCGGCTTGGACAGGTCCTCCACCTCGTACTGCCATGTGCCAGGCGTCAATCCCCCCGGCCGGTACTCCATGTGCGCCATTCCCCCCGCAGCCACCGCGGACGTCCCCCCGAGGGGATGTTCCGCTCCCGTCGGGTCCACCAGACGTCCCGTCACTTCCACACTTCCCTCCGGCAGATCATCGTCATCCACGACCTGCACGTCTACCAGGATACCCGACCCGTCGTCCGTCACCTCCACCATGCCCACATGCACCGCATCCAAGTCCGGATCGTGCTCGACTTCGTCTCTTTCATCCGCCGCCCGGTCCCACTGCAGACTATCCTTCCGCACTGACAGCACCCGGAACTTCCACCTTCCCGACTCCAGGCCTCCCCCGTCGACGTGCTCGAACACTACCAGTCCCTGGCTCCCGGTCACCCCACCGACCGCGTCCTTTACCCCCCCGGGCGATGTGAACTCTCCCTCTACCCGCACCCCCTCTCTTGCTCCTCCCAGCTCGTCTACCACCACCACCCGGGCCTCCATTGTTGTATCCGAGCGGCGACGCATCCACAAACGGCTCACGTGCACCAGACCTGCCGAGTGCAGGTGCAGGAGATCCACCGCGCGTGCAACGTTCAGTCGACCGTAACCGTAACGCTGGTCCCAACCCGGCAAGTCGTCACCCGGTGGTCCGATCTGGTCGTCCGCCGATCGGTGAAGCAGATCCCGCACCTGTTCGGGGGTCAATGTCGGATCCAGTGAAAGGAGAAGGGAGACTGCGCCAGCCACCTCTGGACACGCAATGGAAGTACCGGACGCAACCTCCCAGGAATCTCCCTCGCCCCGCACCAGGGTAGGCACATCAACACCGGGTGCCACCAACTCCAGTTCGGAGCCGACCGAGGACCAGCTCGGCCGGGTATCACGATTATCTGTCGCTCCGACCGCGATGACTTCAGGATAGGCAGCGGGGTAGGTCACCCCACCCGGACCGATGTTTCCCGCCGCGGCAACGATGATCGCACCAGCATCGGCAGCGTACCTGATGGCGTCATGGACGAGCTCGCTGGGAGACCCTCCCGAGCTGATGTTGATCACCCGCGCCCCTCGACGGACCGCCCAGCGGAGCGCATCCGCCAGAGCTCCTCCCATGACTCCGCTGTCATCCCCGACGCGCGCGGGCAAGAGAGTCACTCCCCAGTCGACTCCACTGATGGAAGCGTCATCGTTACTCTCGGCCATGGCCACTCCCGCCGTCTGCAGACCATGGACATCACCGGGTTCCAGCTCCGGGTTCCAATCATTCCAGTCGTAGAAGTCGCGGCCTCCTGGAGCGAGACGACGCCGAATCTCGCGATGCTCACCCTCTATGCCCGAATCCAACACGGCCAGCAGGATCCTCGAGTCGCCCACTGTCGTCTTCCAGGCCTCATCGGCGTCGATGTCAGCGTCCGGTTTTCCACCAGCCTGTCCCTCGTTTCTAAGGTTCCATTGCTGGGTGAAAGCGGGGTCATCCGGCGTCGGAATTGTCAGGTAAGAGTAGCGATTCTCCTCCCATGCCACCTCCACTCCAGCAAGGCCTCTTAATTTTTCCAAAGCTGCTGAAACCGCGGTTCTTCCGCAGACGGAGGCGATCCAGTACCGGTCAAGTCGATACCTGCGTGCGAGGGTGTCACCGTGAACATCTCCAGAAAAAGCGGGGCGCGCATCGCATATGCCTACATCTCTTAGCGCGCGCGGGAGGCTGTGATCACAAAGTGATGCCAGCCACGGGATACGAGACCCCCTCACCCGAAACACGATCGTTCTCTGTTCGCCGGCATGCACCGCATCTGTGCCTGACGGCATTCCCCGCGCGGCCTCCCCGGGGGAATGGCTGAGAGTCGCAACAGACACTCCGACGAAAACCCAAAGCAGCAATCGTTGTTGAAAAAGCCGTTCCATGGTGCGGCCCCCACGCCTCAGTCTCCGTACTGAATGACCAGCAGGTTATTGTCCGGGTCTATGTCGTGCACCCCAGGTCCGGGCTCCACCGAGAGCCTCAGTTCATCTCCCTCGGCCCACTGGATTTCCAGAGTCCACGGGTTGATGGTCTGACAGGAACACCTGTGCTCCCGGCTGTTTGGCGAACACCACTGCCAGCGCTTGCACCATCCCTTCGCCGGCTCTCCCTGAATGACATTCCAGCAATCCTGTGTGCAGGTGTCGAGGGCGCACCCCTCGCGGCAATACGCCGTAGGCCCGGGACTGGCCGTCAGTTCCTGATCGACCAACCTTTCCACGAGAACTCCGCCGTGGTACTTCTCGAGGAGAACGCGGAACGTCGTTTCCGAAGCTCCGGGTGCAGCCTGGAAGCTGACCGAGTATTCCGCCACCGTCGACCCGTCGGGCTCGGTATGCGCCGAAAGACTCGCCGCCGCGATGTCGACCTCGATGTCCCCACCCTCAGCCGAGTAAGTGGGCAGTCCGCTGACAACAAGGCAGGCGATCAGAAGGAAGGAAGGAAGGAAAACGTGACTTGCACATCATGGCTTCTCTCCGTGGCCGTGCTGACCGCACCATGGAACAGGGTGGGTCTACCACATCGTGGAATGCGATGTCAAGGGGGCCGGGTTCGGGGCGCAGCCCCTCCCCCGGCCCCCGGCCGGTCGGGTTGGTCCTTCCGCCCGGCGGCGGCGCCGCGTCCCGGTGACGCCGCGGCGGGCCGCCGGGCCTCGCTCGGCAGATCCCTCCCCGGTCACCGCGCGACCGGGACGGGCCCCCCGTCAGGCGGCCCCGGCCTCCTCGGCGACCGGGCGGCTGACGGCGAAGGTCAGCTCCCCGTCCCCGTGGTCGACGGTGACCGCGTCCCCCTCGCGGACCTCGCCGGCGACGATCTTCCGCGCCAGCGGGGTCTCGAGGTGACGCTGGATCGCCCGCTTGAGGGGCCGCGCGCCCCAGACCGGGTCGTACCCCTTCGCGGCGAGCCAGTCCTCCGCCGCGGGCGTCAGCAGGATCGTGATCCGCTGCTCCTCGAGGCGGTCCTGGAGCCGCCGCACCTGGAGCCGGACGATCTCGCGCAGGTCCTCCCGGGTCAGCGGCCGGAAGACGACGGTCTCGTCGATCCGGTTGAGGAACTCCGGCCGGAACCGCTGCCGCAGGAGCCCCAGGACCTCGTCCCGGACCCGGGCGAACTCCTCCTCGCCGTACCCCTCGCTGCTCAGCCGCTCGAGGATGAGCTGGCTGCCGACGTTCGAGGTCATGACCAGGATCGTGTTCTTGAAGTTCACGGTCCGGCCATGGCTGTCGGTCAGCCGGCCGTCGTCCAGCACCTGGAGCAGGACGTTGAACACCTCCGGGTGGGCCTTCTCGATCTCGTCGAACAGGATCACCGAGTAGGGCCGCCGCCGGACGGCTTCGGTCAGCTGGCCTCCCTCCTCGTAGCCGACGTAGCCGGGAGGCGCCCCGATCAGGCGGGCGACGGTGTGCCGCTCCTGGTACTCGGACATGTCGATCCGGATCATCGCCCGCTCGTCGTCGAACAGGGCCTCGGCGAGGGCCCGCGCCAGCTCGGTCTTCCCCACCCCGGTGGGCCCGAGGAAGAGGAACGACCCGATCGGGCGGTTCGGGTCGGAGAGCCCGGCCCGCGCCCGGACCACGGCGTCGGCGACCGCCCGCACCGCCTCGTCCTGGCCGACGACCCGCTCGTGCAGGCGCTCGCCGAGGTGAAGGAGCTTCTCCTTTTCCGAGGCCATCAGGCGGCTGACGGGGATGCCGGTCCAGCGGGAGACGATCTCGGCGATGTCCTCCGGCGTGACCTCCTCCCGCACCAGGTGCGGCCGCTGCTCGTCCCCGAGGGCGGCCTCCGCCTCGACGAGCTGCTTCTCCAGCTCCGGGAGCCGGCCGTACTTCAGCTCCGCGGCCTTCTGCAGGTCGGCGTTGCGTTCCGCCTCCTCGATCTCGAGGCGCACCTGCTCGATCTGCTCCTTCAGGTCCGCGATCCGCTGGTACGCGGCCTTCTCCTCCTCCCACTGGGCGCGCAGCGCGTCGTACTCCGCCTGGAGGTCGGCCAGCTCCTTCTCGATCTTCTCCAGCCGCTCCCGGGACGCGCTGTCCCGCTCCTTCCGCAGCGCTTCCCGCTCGATCTCGAGCTGCATGATCTTCCGGTGCAGCTCGTCGAGCTCGGCCGGCATCGACTCCATCTCGGTCTTCAGCTTCGCCGCCGCCTCGTCCACCAGGTCGATCGCCTTGTCCGGCAGGAACCGGTCGGCGATGTAGCGGTCCGAGAGGACCGCCGCGGCCACCAGCGCCGCGTCCTGGATCCGGACCCGGTGGTGCACCTCGTAGCGCTCCTTCAGTCCCCGCAGGATCGAGACCGTGTCCTCGACCGACGGCGGCTGCACCATCACCGGCTGGAAGCGCCGCTCGAGGGCCGGGTCCTTCTCGATGTACTTGCGGTACTCGTCCAGGGTGGTGGCGCCGATGCAGTGGAGTTCACCCCGGGCCAGCATCGGCTTGAGCAGGTTGGCGGCGTCCATCGACCCTTCCGCCCTGCCCGCGCCGAC
>CAZOTT010000045.1:0-19852 GCA_964582785.1 uncultured Acidobacteriota bacterium
CCCTGTCGCAGAACCCGGCCTGGGCCTCGTCGATGCTGTTGTCGACGACCTCCCACACTAGGTGGTGCAGGCCGCTCGCGCCCTGGTCCCCGATGTACATGCCGGGCCGCTTGCGAACCGCTTCCAGCCCCTCGAGGACCTTGATCGCGCTCGCGTCGTACCCGGCCTCGCTGCCCGCTCCGGGCCTTTCCTTCTCGGCCATCGTCCCTCGCCCGCCGGCCGCTCACCCGCGGCCGACCTCGTCGATCCTTCCGCCCCGCACCGCCAGACGCAGGGCCTTCACGTCCTCGCAGAGCCCCGGCTTCGCGGTGCTCGCGATCACCTGTCCCTCTCCCCGGGCCGCCGCCAGCAGCGCCCGCAGCCGCCCGGGATCGAGGTCGCTCTCCACGTCGTCCAGCACCAGGACCGGGCGCCGGCCCCCGCGCCGCTCGGCGGCGACCCTGGCCTGCGCCAGGGTCAGGACGGCGAGCGCGGCCCGCGCCTGCCCCGCGGAACCCATCCTCAGCAGGTCGATCCCGCCGAGATCCAGCCGGAGGTCGTGCCGGTGGGGCCCCACCGACGTCCAGCCCAGCTTCCGGTCCCGCTCCCGGTGCCGCGCCAGTTCCGCGGCCAGCGCCTCCTTCTCCTGCCCGGGCGTCCCCGCCCCTCTCGTCTCCTCCTCCACGTACCTCAGCCGCGCGCGGCTTCCCTCCGGGAAGAGGTCCGGCCACCCGGCCATGTGCCGCTGCCAGGCGGCGACCAGGGCCCGCCTCCTGGCGGCCACCCGCTGCCCCCGGTCGGCGAGGACCTCCTCCCACGGTTCCAGTTGGGAATCCCCCGCGCCCTCCTTCAGCAGCCGGTTCCTCTGGGCCAGGGCGCGCCGGTACTCGGCCAGGTCCCGCAGGTGCGTTCCGTCGGCCACGGCGGTCGCCCGGTCGAGGACCCGCCGCCGCTCCGACCCGCTGCCGGCGAGCCGGGAGGGCGTGTCTCCGGCCAGGACCAGCACCGGGAGAAACCCCAAGTATTCCGCCAACTTAGATGGATATTCTCGCACGAAAAGCCGCCGCGCGCCACGCTCCCGGCCCAGCTCGAGACCCAGCGTGAACTCGCCCCCCGCGGGCCCGGCGACCCCTCCCCGGAGGACCAGCCGGGGCGCCCCCAGGCGGATCGCGTCCCGCGCCCGCGCGGACCGGAACGAGCGGGTCGTCGCCAGCAGGTAGACCCCCTCGAGCAGGCTCGTCTTCCCCTGGGCGTTCTCCCCGGTGACCAGGACCAGGTCCGCGTCGAGGCCCACCCTCCCGGGCACCAGGTTCCGGAGCCCCTCGTGCTCCAGCCAGGCGATCACGCGGCGCTCAGCGGGCGTCCGGCAGGGCCATCGGCATCACGATGTAGAGGTCCTCGACCCCCTCCTGCGTCTCTTCCCGGACCGGCTGGAAGAGCCCCTGGGTCATCGCCTCCCCGAGGGAAACGCGGACCCGCCCGCTCCCGGTCACCGCCAGGAAGTCGACCAGGTACTGGGCGTTGAAGCCGATGGCCAGTTCCCCGCCGTCGTACTCGACCGGCAGCTCGATCCTGCCCATCCCCCCCCTGGCGTTCCAGCTCGACACGACCAGGTTCCCCTTGCCGAGGTCGAGCCGCACCAGGCGCGACTGCTCCTGGGAGAGGTGGGAGACCCCCTCCAGCGCCCCGCGGAACTCCTTCGCGTCGATCTCGAAGACCTTGTCGTTGGCCGCCGGGATCACCTTCCGGTAGTCGGGGAACGTGTCGTTCTTCAGGGACGTCTCGAGCTCCCGGTCTCCCACCTGGACGAACAGGTGGCTCGGCGTGGCCCAGAGGAAGGCGTCCCCCTCGTGGTCCGCCGCCAGCTTCTGGATCTCCGCCAGGGCCTTCCGGGGAACGATCATCTGGGGAACCTCGTCCCCGACCACCTGGATCGGCCGCCGCCGGAGGGCGAGTCGCCGCCCGTCGGTCCCGACCATGGCCAGCTGGCCGGACTCGATCTCCCACAGGGCGCCGCCCAGGGAGTACCGGGGATCGTCCACCGTGATGGTGAACAGGACACCCCGGATCATCTCCGCCAGGGTGGGCGCCGCGATCACCGCCGTCGCCTCCCCCTCCCTCCGGGGCAGGGTCGGGAAGTTCCCGGTGTCCGCCGCGGGAAGCCGGAAGTGCCGGCGCTCCGCCTCGACCTGCAGCTTTCTCTCCCCCCGGTCGTCCGGGTGCCGCAGGTCCACCGTTCCAGCGGGCATCCGCCGCATCGTCTCGTGCAGGTCCCGGGCCTCGACGAGGATCTCGCCCGGCTCCTCCACGTCCGCGGTGACCTGGGTGACGACCCCGACTTCGAGGTCGGTGGCGGTGAGGACCAACCGGTTGTCGTCCCGCGCCTCGAGGCGGACGTTCTTCAGCTCCTCGATGGGGGCCTTCCGGTCGACGATCCCCTGGAGGACGGAAAGCTCCGTTACCAGGGAGGCCTGGTCAACGATCAGCTTCATCGGGGAAACCCTCCGCGGCTCTCCTGCCCGGGGGCCGGGGAACCGAAGAAAGGAAAACGGCAGGTGATGGTTGTTTCCAGTACCGACAGCAGGGACGTGGACCCGGTGGACGGGGGCAGCGAACCCCTGGTGGCAGGGAAGTTGGAAGGATCGGGTCGGTGGACGGGGCGGTGGGCGAAGGGGTGGGCGGCCGGGGGAGGGAGTCGGCGCGCCGACAAGGGGCAGCCCATCCACGGCCAGGGCCTGCACAGGGGTGTGGAAAGGGTGGACGTGCCGGGGGTCACCGGAGCTCCTCCTCGATGTCCGTCAGCATCTTCTGCAGCGCGGGGTCGGTGGCCGCCAGGTTCTCGATCTTGCGGACGGCGTGGAGGACGGTCGTGTGGTGCTTCCCCCCGAAGGCCTGCCCGATCTGGGGCAGGCTCTTCCCGGCGAGCTTCTTGCCGAGGTACATCGCCACCTGGCGGGGGAAGGCGATGTGCCGGGAGTTCGTCTTCGACTTGATCTCCGAGACCTTGAGGTCGAAGCGGCGGGCGACGACCCGGATGATCGCATCGAGGGAGACCGGTTCCGGCTCCGCCGGGAGGAGCATCCGGAGGACCTCCCGGGCCAGCTTCAGGGAGGGCTGCTCGTGGCGGAGGGAGGCGGACGCCATCAGGGTGATCAGGCACCCTTCCAGCTCCCGGATGTTGCTCTTGACCTGCCCCGCCAGGTAGAGGGCGACGTCCGAGGGGAGGTCCCACTGCCGGCGGGCCGCCATCTTGCGCAGGATGGCGACCTTGGTCTCGAGGTCCGGGGGCTGGATGTCGGCGATCAGGCCCCACTCGAACCGGCTCCGCAGGCGCTCCTCGAGGGACCGGATCTGGCGCGGGGGGCAGTCGGAGGTGATCACGATCTGGCGCCCCGCGTCGTAGAGGGCGTTGAAGGTGTGGAAGAACTCCTCCTGGGTGCTCTCCTTGCCGGCGAGGAACTGGATGTCGTCGACGAGGAGGACGTCGACGGAGCGGTACCGGTCCCGGAAGGCGGCGGTGTCCTTGAAACGGATCGCGTGGATCAGCTCGTTGACGAACTGCTCCGAGGTCAGGTAGCGGAGGCGGGCGCCGGGCCGGGTCCGGAGGAGGCGGTTGCCGATCGCCTGCATCAGGTGGGTCTTCCCCAGCCCGACCCCCCCGTAGACGTAGAGGGGGTTGTAGGTGCGGCCCGGCTGGTCGGCGACGGCGAGGGCCGCGGCGTGGGCGAACTGGTTGCAGCTCGAGACGACGAAGTTCTCGAAGGTGTACTTCGGGTTCAGGCGGACGTCGGCCGGGGCCGGGGAGGCGGGCCGGGCGGGAGTGGCGGAGCCGCCGGGTTCCGGGGCGGGCGCCGACGAGGGGACGAACTCCACCCGGGAGGCGGGGATCCCGGCCCGGGGCAGGGCGTCGAGGATCGCCGGCAGGTACCGGCTCCGGATCCACTCGACGAACATCTCGTTGGGGACGGCGACGCGGAGGGTTTCCCCGTCGTGGGAGTGGTAACTCGTCGGTCGGAACCACGTCTCGAACTCGCCGGGTTTCAGGTGGTCCCGCAGGACCTCGAGGACCCGGTTCCAGGGCCCCCCCGGGGAGGTCGCCAGCGCCTGGTTTTCCACAGCCCTATCCCCCTGCCCGGCCGGGAGGTTGCCGGCCGGGGCCCGTGGAAATGCACACACGATTTCCACAGCGGTGGATCGTTATCTCGTTCCGGAACCCCTTGTTTTTCAGGGAATTGCGAACGACAGCCCCGCGTGCGTCTCGCTTCCGTGCCACCCGTGGCCTCGCGGGCGGAGCCCTGGTCCGACCCTGCCCGAGCCTGTCCAGCCTGTCGTGCGGGAACCCGCGTTCCACCACCCCGGTGGAGAGGCGAAGACTACCACCCGGGGACTCCCCGGCACAAGGGCCCCGGGCCGGTTTTCCACAACCCCCGGGGGGAGAAAAGGATCCGCACCGCGGCGCCGCCGGCGTCCGGGGCCGCGAGCGGGGAAGGGGTCGGAAGGGGTCGCAACCCGGCCCCGGTGTCTCCGGCAACGGGGTGTGAAGTGCTCCCGGAACGCCGCCCGGATTTCCACGCGGCCGCCGGCGCAGGACTCGCCTTCTCCCGCCCCCGCCTGGAGGGAGCGTCCGGGAAGAGGTCCAGCCTGGGGGACGGACGGGCGTTCCACCCCTGTTCCGGGCGCACCGGGATCACGGTGCGCTGGCCCGGGCCCCCGTCCCGGCCGTCCGCGGCCGAGCCGTTGCCGGGCGGTTCCGGCCGGAGCCGGGCCTGCGGGAGGATCAGTCCCGGTCGTCCGTGGCCGAGCCGTTGCCGGTGGCTTCCCGGTCGCCGGGGGCGGGCTTCCCGTCCTCCCCCTTTTTCCGGGCGGGGGCGACGTGGAGCCGCCGCTGGTAGCCCGAGCCGGTAGAGAAGGTGCGGATCCCCTCGATCTCTGCCAGCGCCAGGTGGACGAGGCGGCGCTCGTACGGCCCCATCGGGGGCATCCGGCGGGTCCTGCCGGTTTCGAGGACCTCCCGGGCGAGGCGGCGGGCCTTTTCCACCAGCCGGGCTTCCGCAGCCTCCCGGTGGCCTCCCGCGTCCACGGAGACCCGCCCGTCGAGGCGGCCGTCCTTCTGGAGGATCCGGTTCGCCAGGTACTGGAAAGCGTCGAGTCCCTCGGCGTTCTCCTCGAGAAGGAGGGGGACGTCCTCCCCCTCGAGCCTGACCCGCAGGCCCGCCGGGGTCTCGGTCACCCCGGCCACCCGGAGGTCCAGGTCGAAGCCGGCGATCAGTCCCCGGCACAGCGTCCCGAGGATCTCCGCCGGGTCGGTCACGTCGGCGGGGGGCAGCAGGGGCGGGAGGTCCGGGGCCGGGGGCTCCTCGTCCCGCTCCCGGCGCCGGCCCCGTCCCCGGTCGCGCCGGTCCCCGCGCCGCTCCTCCCGTCGCTCGCCGCCGCCGCCCCGGCGGACCGGGTCGCCGGCGTCGAAGCGGGGGGTGACCCCCTCCCGGGGCCGGACGGCGATCGTCACCCGGGCGCTTCCCGGGTCGACGGGGCCGACCTTCGGCTGCTCGATGATCTCGATCTCGAGGTCCTGCCGCCGCAGGCCGAAATGTTTCCGGGCGGCGGCCACCGCCTCGGTCATGTCCCTGCCGGTGAACCGTACCTGGTCGTCGCTCATCGTCGTCGCCTCACTTCGTCGTCGTCTCGCCCGGGCGTGCGCCCGGGCGAGGGGAACGGGCTCCCGGGTCCCGGACCGTCCTTCCTTCGCCGGCCATCTCCTGCGGGACTCCGTCCCCTTCCCGCACGTACCTCTCATTTCGCCCGGGGGCCGCCGCCCGCGCCGGCGGTGGCCGCCTCGGCGTGCCGGTTGATCAGGACCTGCTGCACGATCCCGAGGACGTTGTTCGTCAGCCAGTAGACGACGAGTCCCGAGGGCAGCTTGAGGAAGAACCAGGTGAACATCACCGGCATGATCAGCATCATCCGCTGCTGGCTCTTCTGCTGCGGGTCCTCGGTCTTCGTCATCGTCATCAACTGCTGGGCCAGCATCGTCACCCCCATCACGATCGGGGTGACGTAGTACGGGTCCATCGCGGAGAGGTCCCGGATCCAGCCGAAGAAGGGGGCGCCCCGGAGCTCGATGCTGACGGTCAGGACCGTGTACATCGCGTAGAGGACCGGGAGCTGGAGGAGCATCGGCAGGCAGCTCGTCAGGGTCGCGGCGGGGTTCACCCCCTCGCGACGGTAGAGCTCCATCATCTCCTCGTTCATCTTCCGGCGGGACTCCACGTCACGCTTGTCCCGGTACTTCTCCTTGAGCCGGCGGATCTTCGGCTGGAGGCGGGCCATGTCCTGCTGGGTCTTCCGCATCTTGACCATCGAGCGGTGGGTCAGGGGGAAGAAGAGCAGGCGAATGACCACGGTGATGATCACGATCGCCCAGCCCCAGTTGCCGACGAGCCCGTAGAGCCAGCGCAGCGCCAGGTAGAGGGGATGGGCGAGGAAGCCGAAGAATCCCCAGTTGACGAGGGACCGCAGGTCCACGCCGAGGGTGCGGTCGGCCGCCTCGAGCACCTCCCCCGACTTGGGGCCCGCCAGGATGGCGATCCGCCGGGCCGCGGAGTCGATCCCCAGCTCCGGCTTCGGCCGCTCGTGGGCCGGGTCCGCCGGGAAGAGGCGCAGGCGCAGGGGGGCGGGTTCCCCGGGCACCAGGGCGATGGCGAAATACTGGGAGTCGAGGGCGATCCAGCGGGGCCCGCTCCCGGCGGTCCACTGGATGTCGCCGTCCACCTTCCGCGGGCGGTACCGCTGGATGCCCCCGGGCAGGGCGGCGACGACGCGGCCCCGGTAGGCGTACCGGTTCGACTGCTCCGCCTCCGTCGCCTGGCCGATGCCGGGCCCGAAGGCGACCATCGCGGCCGGAACGGGCTGCCCCTCCCGGCGCACGTCCCACTCGATCCAGGCGAGGTAGCTCTCGTCGTCGGGCAGGTAGAGGGTCTTCTCCACCTCGAGGCCCCGGCCGTCCGCGTAGCGGAACCGGGCCCGACGGATCCGCGGCACCCGGTCGGGGCCGGGCATGCCGAGCCGTTCCCGGTCCTCCGGCGTGGCCTCGTCGATGTCGAGGACGTACCACGCGCCGGCGAGGGCATCCCGCAGCGCCTCGTCGTCCACCTCGAGGGCCATCGGCTCCCGCTCGAGGGCGCGGGCGGCGGGGGACACGAGGTCGACGACCCCCTCGTCCGGGTGCCCCGGAACCAGCTCGTAGCGGGGGAGCTTCCAGGTGATGATCCGGCCACCCCGGGGGGAGAGCCGCAGGCGGGCGCCCTTCGTTTCGAGGGTGACCGGTTCCGCGCCCGGTTCTCCCTCGATCCGGGGCCAGCCTCCTTCCGGGGCCTCACCGGTGGACCCGGACCCGGGGGCTTCCGCCGCGGGGGCCCCCGTCCCGGCGGACGGGCCGCCGGCGGGGGTGGACTCCGGGGTGGCCGGCGCCTCCTGCCCGGGGGGCGCCGCCTCGCGGGGCTTCGGCTTCGGCGGCGGGAAGAGCCAGGTCCAGCCGATCAGGACGAGTGCCGACAGGGCCATGGCCGCCACCAGGCGGCCGATGCCTTCACGATCCATGGGTCACCACGTGCCTTCCGGGGGCCGGCGGGGCGGGACGGGAGCCCGCCTTCCCGTGGCCGGCGTCCCGGGAGGCTGGATGCCGGCGGGGGGGCATGTCGAACCCGCCCGGGGACCAGGGGTTGCACCGCAGGACACGCCACGCCGCGAGCAGTCCGCCCCGCAGGAGGCCCCACTCCCCGATCGCCAGGAAGGCGTATTCCGAGCAGGTCGGGTGGTAGCGGCAGCTCGCCGGCAGGACCGGCGATACGAACCGCTGGTAGCCGCGGACGAGCAGGAGACCGGCCCGGGAGGGCAGCCGGGAGAGGGCCCGGACGAGGCCGCTGGGTCCGCTGTTCACGGGCGCTCCTCCGGGCGGCCGGCGCGAGGCGCGGTCGGCGCGGGCCGCGGGCGGCGGGAGAGGGCCCGGACGAGACCAGTGGGTCCGCTGTTCACGGGCGCTCCTCCCGGTGGCCGGCGCGAGGCGCGGTCGGCGCGGGCCGCGGGCGGCGGGAGAGGGCCGGGCACGGGCTGATCGGCCGGAAGTTCATGTCCGTTCTTCTCTTCCCTCTCCTCGGGCCGGGCCGGGGGACCGGGTGCTTCCGGCCGCGGGTCCCGGGTGATCGTCGTCCGGCGCGGTCGGCCGGGGGTTCGCGGGCGATCCTCCGCCCCGGGGGGCGGGAGCGGCTGCCGGGGGCCGTGGCCCGCGGGACAGGCGCCGCCGGAGCCGGGCCAGGGCCGCCAGGAAGTCCCGCTCCAGGTCCCGGTAGGAGCACCCGCGGGAAGAGGGACGGACGTTCACGACCAGGTCGAGGGAACCGATCTCGCGGCGGTGGCGGCGAAAGACCTCGCGGACCAGGCGCCGCTGGCGGTTCCGCACCACCGCGCCCCCGACCTTCCTCGTCGCGGTCACCCCCAGGCGGGCGTACCCGCGGGTGGAGGGAAGGGCGAACAGGACGATCAGCCGGCCGGGGATCCGGATTCCCTGGTCGTAGACGGTCCGGTACTCCCGCCGCTTCCGGAGCCGGACCTGCCGGGGGAACGTCGCTCGCGGCGGGTTCGGGCCCCCGGCGCGACCCCTCAGACGGCCAGGCGCTTGCGGCCCTTCGCCCGCCGCCGCTTCAGCACGCGGCGGCCGCCGGCCGACTTCATCCGGGCGCGGAACCCGTGCGTCTTCTTCCGCTTCCTGTTGTTCGGCTGGAACGTGCGTTTCATCGTGCAAGCCTCTCACCTCGACCCGTGGGCCTCGCGGCCGCGAGGTCGAACCGGGTTCCCACCGGCGATCCCCGGCGCCGGGAGGCGGGGGGGCGGTCTGCGGCGGTACCCCGGGTTGGCTCTCGGCCCCGCCCTCGGCGGCCGGACGCACGCCACGCCCGTCCCGCCGTCCGCGGGGTCCCGGGAAACGCCAAAGGTTAGGAGCCCCGGTCCCGGGTGTCAAACCGCGGGGCGGGCGCCGGATGGCAGGGCCTGACCGTGGCCCGTGACCGCGGGGTCCGCTGGATCCTGCGACTGCCGCCGGTCCACTCGCCGAGACGGCCCGACGCTGGCGCCGATGGATTCGCGCCCCCCTCGCGGCACCCGGGCCGCGCTGGCAGCTCGAAGCCTCTTCCGACGGGCCGCGACTTCGGGAAACGCCCGGAATACCGATGCCCCGGTCCCCCGCTTCGAGTACGGGCGGGAGAACCGCGATTCCTGCAAGGGGGGCGTCGCAGAATCGCCGGTTGGCTGGTTTCCGGGCCGGTCCGCGGTGGCGGGCGCGGGAAACGAGCGGGATAACGGCGATTCCGGCAGGGGGGGTGTCGGATAACCGGGCTCCTGGCAGGTTTCCCGGCGATTCCGTCCCCGGAACCTGCCAGAACGAGCGTTATCGCGCACCCGACCTGCCAAATCGGGAGTTATCCGACACCCTACCTGCCATTTTGCCGGTTATCCCGCACCTCCCACACCACGTGCGCTTGCGCCCGTTCCCGCGCGCAACCCGCGGGCGGCTCATCCTCGACGGTCGGCAGGCGGCGCGCGCTCTTCCGTTGCGCCCGGCATCCCGCACGCGGCCCGCGAGGGCTGCCTGTCATTGCCCGGTCCCCTGCGCTTTCGCCCCTTGTCCTTCACCGGTTTTCGGGAGACCGCGGAGCCCCGATGGAGATCGCGTCCTGAAGCGCCGGGACGCGGTGCCCCGAAGGATCCGCTCCACCCGGTCCGGTCGGGGGTGCGCCGGCGGTGGCACGGGGCCTGCACTGGTACCGGAAGACGGGACCGCCCCGCGCGGCGCCGGCGAGGCGGTCCCGCGGGAGGAAGCCGTGGCGGTCCTGCGAGAAACGCCGCCCGGCGGGGCCCTTCCGGGGTCCGGGGCCGGTCTGCGGGGCATCCGGCCGGAAAACGCGGCCGTCCTGGCGAATCGCCATCCCGCAGCATGGCGACGGATTCTTGACGGTATGGCCGGGGAACGATCCCGTGGGCCGACGGCGGCCGTGGGCAGCCCGCCCCGGTCCTGCCCCCCTTCCCTCCGGTCTCCCGCCCGGCCGACCGGCCCGGTTCCAGGGACCCGCGACGGTGCCTGGCCGCCTCCCGACATGGCTCTCCCCCGGTCCACCGGATCGATTCCCGGGACCCGCGAGTGGGTCGGCCTGCCCCTCCACGAGTCTGCCCCCGGGCCGGCCGGCTCGGTTCCCGGGACCCGCGACGGTGCCGGCCCGACTCTCGGGAAGCCTGCCCTGCCGCGCGGACTCGAGTCCTGCCGGGAGGTCGTGGTCTTCGGCTTCGGGGACGGGGGTCTCCTCGGGGAAGTCCTCCGGCGGGTCTCCCCGGCCGCCCGGGTCACGGTCGCGGTGCTGGACCCCGGGGCGTTCGTCGAGGCGCTCCGGAGGCGGGACCTCCGGGCGGTCCTCGCGGACCCGCGCCTGGTCCTCGCCGTGGGCGGAGTCCGGGAGATCGCCCGGTGCCTGCCGCGGCGGCCCGGGGAATCCCTCCGGGTGGTGGTCGCACCCACCGTCCCCGGGGAGGTGCCGGAAGCCCTGGCGCCCCTCGCCGGGATGGCCCGGGAGCTGGCGGCGGCCCAGTCCTCGCTGCTCGGGCAGCGGCCCGTGGTCCTCGCCAACGTGGCCGCCAACCTGGAGGTCATCGCGGGGGCGGAGCCGGTGGCGGTTCTGCTCCCGGTGTTCGCCGGGCGGCCCACCCTCCTCGTCGCGCCGGGGCCGAGCCTCGCCGGCGACCTGCCCTGGCTCCGGGCGCACCGGGACGAGCTGCCGGTCCTCGTCGCCCTGGACGCGTCGCTCCGGGCGCTCCGCGGGGCCGGCATCCGGCCGGACCTCGTGGTGACCCTGGACCCGAGTCCCCGGAACACGCACAAGTTCCGGTCCGAGGAAGGGCCCGCCCCCGGGGCGGACGACGGCAGGGCGCGCCCGGACGTTGCCCCGCGGAATCTCCTCCCGCCGGGCCCGAACCCCCCGGGAACGGGTCCCGCCCCCGCCCGCTGGCTTCACCGGGATCTCCCCGTGGTCTTCTTCGAGGGGGCGCGCCCGGAGGTGGTGGCCGCGGCCGGTCGCCCCCTGTTCGCCTGCGAGCGGGGGGGGCTCCTCGACCGGGCCCACCCGGCGTTCGGCCGGGCCGGGACGTACCGCAGCGGGGGGACCGTGCTCCTCGCCGCCCTGGACGTGCTCCTGCAGCTGGGGGCGGGGCCGGTGGGACTGCTCGGGGCGGACCTGGCCCTGGGCCCGGGGGGCGCCTACGGAACCGGGGGGGAGAGACCCGGGGGGGAGAAGGGGCGGGTCCTGGAGGTTCCCGGCCGGGACGGGGAGATGGTCCGGACGACGGAGACCCTGTGGCGTCACCGGCGGCGCCTGCTGCGCCGGATCGCCGCGGAGGAGCCGGGCAGGGTCGTCGACCTGTCGGGGAAGGGGGCGGACCTTCCCGGCGTTCCCCGGGCGGACCTCCGAAGCTGGGTCCGGCACGCGGGGAAGCTCGCCGGGGGGCGGCGGGCCCCGGTTCCCTGGCGCCGGCCGCCCGGAGCGGTCTCCCTGCTGGCGGGACCGGAGCGGGAAGAGGCCCTGGCGGCGGCCCGGGCCGCCCTCCTCGCCGCGGGGGCCGCCGCGGCGGGGCCGGTTCTTCCCTGAAGAAGCGCCCTGCCGGGAACCGCGAGGCGGCCGACGGCCACCCCGGGACGGCACCGCCATGCTTCCTGCCAGAAGGGGCTGCGCCGGGAAAGGGGGTCGTACCCTGAACCAGCAGCCCGGGAAGGACTTCCGGTCACGGCGGCCGGTGCGGCTGCGGGCAACGGAAGGGCTTCTGCTGCCAGGTGGTTCCGTGACAACCCGGCCTCCCTTCCCGGCCCATGCTCCCTGCCATGGGAGGCGCGCGGGGAAGAAAGGCAGCGCTCTCAACCGTCGAGAGGTGCGCCGGGAACGGGGGCCGGGATTCCGCGCCACCGGCGTGGGGGAAAGGTCCTCTGGCCGTCGGAGTCCGCCCCGATACCCGGCGCAGAACTCCTTCCCCGGCCGCCGGTTGAGAGCGCGAACCCCTTTCCCGGTGCACCTCCCAGTCTCTACCCGCAGAGCTGGGCATGTGGGAGGACATCTGCTGCCCTGGAAGGTTCGGGCGGGATAACGGGCGAAATGGCAGGTGGGGTGTCGGATAACTCGCGATCTGGCAGGTCGGGTGCGGGATAACGCGCCTTCTGGCAGGTTTCGACGCCGAAATCGCCCGGAAACCTGCCACAGGCCCGGTTATCCGACACCCTCCCTGCCGGAATGGCAGTTATCCCGCCCGTTTTCGGGACCGGAGCCCCGCGGCGCCAGGGGGGAGGGACCGCGGGGGCCGCCGGGGCAGCGGCGCGCCGCCCGGGTTCCGGTTGACGGGGCGGCGGTCTCACCGGACAAGAAAGGGGGCACCTGCCGGGGGGAACGGTCTTCCTGTGCCCGGAACGAGCCGGGAAGGGAATCTCCTCGCCGCCTCCGCCGGGGTCCCGAGGGAGGAGTCATGGTCGCCAGGTTCGCCGCCCTTGCCATCGTCCTCGTCCTGCTCTGCCCGCCGGCGCCGGCCGCCCCGCCGGTGCCCGGGTCGTCCGCCGGCGCTCCGGGTGGGGGGACCACCCCCGCCACGGGGGACGGCGACGCCGCGCCGGCCCCGGGGCAGGCCCCCGCGTCCCGGGGGGCCACGGTCGCGGAACCGGCGGCGATGCCGGTCGTGGCGGACGACCACGACCGGACCCGGGTGATCCCCCGCCTCGAGGACCTGCTGGACGAGGCCGCGCCTCCCCTCAGCCCCTCCCGGGACCGGACGGAGGACCCGGCGTGGGACCTGGTGGACTCGGTCTCCCGGCAGCAGCTCCTGCTCGAGGGGGAGCACCTGGCGGTGAAGTTCGACCACGCGGGGGAGAACCTGGTGACCATCGCCCCGGCGCGTTCGCTGACCGACAGCGCGCGGCAGGCGGTCGATCGGGCGCCGGACTGGGTGAAGCGGGAGCTGGAAGACCAGTTCAACCGCCTCGACGCGTCGCTGCAGGACACC
The DNA here is from genome assembly GCA_964582785.1 of uncultured Acidobacteriota bacterium. Classification (GTDB taxonomy): domain Bacteria; phylum Acidobacteriota; class Polarisedimenticolia; order J045; family J045; genus JAMOQA01. The sequence continues at coordinate 13,057 of CAZOTT010000045.1, forward strand.
CTCGCCGGGCTGATCCTCGATGCCGAGGACCCGTACGTGGACGAGATCGCCTGGTCCGTGGCGCACCTCTCGACGACCGACCTCACCCACCCGGATTTCCGCCCGCAGCTGATCGTCGACAACGCCAAGCTGCTCTACAGGGTGGACCGGGACGTGGACTACGCCGAGATCGTCGACTACGGCGACTCGTCCACCGGCGGCGACTACTGGTCCACGATCCGCTACAAGGTGAAGGAAGGGGAGGAGATCAACGAGTACGAGGTGCCCCGCGACATCTACTACTGGTACGTCGTCCATCCCCGGGGCTCCGACGAGCTGCCCACCTACATCGACGTCACCGCCGACAGCAACATCTGCTGGATCCTGTGCGACCGGGACGGCGTCCCCGCCGACCCGCCCGCCGGGCGCTTCTGGCGGGAGTACTTCTACGGCTGCGACACCGATGACGACGGGACGATCGACAGCCCCTGCCCGACCTACTACGACGAGCAGTGCGACAACGACCACGACGGCACGAAGGACGGGCCCTGCCCCGTGATGCGCGACATGCTGCGGCAGGTCCACGTCCTGTGGGAGATGAAGAAGGACGTCGAGGGACCGACCAACGGGGCGATCGGGCAGGTCAGCGACTGGGTCCACCGGATGCTCGGCCGGTGGGGGGACAAGGACTGGTGCCGGCCGATCCAGCCGATGGTGATCTACTACTGCCAGGACGGGAACTGCGGCGAGTTCCAGGACATGCAGACCGCGGCGGGGCGGACCGCGCTGATCCCGACGATCGGGGTGGACGCCGCCCCCGCCTGCGACCACGTCTGGAACGAGTTCTGGGAACGGCGCTGGATCGAGTGGCAGGCGGAGGACGGCCAGATCGACCACCCGGAGGGCCACGACGGCTGGAAGGGCGGCGGAGCGGGGGTGCACGCCTGGCGGGGGGACGGGATGACCTGGTCCGACTCGACGAAGCACTACACCGACTGGTGCACCCTCGAGGTGACGATCACGGACGCCGACGGGTACCCGGTGGACGGCGCCCTCGTGCAGGTGGGGAGCGAGAAGGCGACCGACCTGTGCGACAACCACGACAACCCGGTCGAGGTCGTGCGCGGCCTGACCGGGGCGGACGGCAAGGTCAGCTTCATCCTCGCGGACAGCAACGAGCCGAACTGCCGGCGGTTCTACGTCCACGTGCACACCGACACCGAGGACTATCCCGCTTCCGGCTGGACCGAGGTGATCCACGAGCCCGAGGGCGGGATGACCTACGCCTGGGACCACCAGTTCACCAGCTTCACGATTCCCCACCTCGCCGTCTCCCCGGCCGCCGACCCCTCCGACCCGGACCGGGACTGGCTGCTGGAGGTCTCCTGGTCGGTGCCCCAGTCCCACGGCCACGGGACCGGCTACCACGCCGGCATGCACTACCGGCAGGTCTTCGAGCCTGGGGACGCGGACTTCTTCCTCGCCGACCAGGCGAACTACGACCTGTTCACCTCGGGAGACGCCTTCGAGGCGTTCGAGATCGCGGAGGACAGCGGTTCGGGGGACGTCTCGTTCACCGTGCCCCGCAGCGACGACGACTGGTACGCGGTCTGGTCGAACGGGGCGGTGATGAACTTCTCCCAGGTGGTGGACGCGACGGTGCGGCTCTACCACAACAACGGGTACCTTCCCCCGGTGGAAGATCTCCGGGTGAGCCGGGGTGACGCCGGGGAATCGCTCCTCGACTGGGAGGACGTCACCGGCGTCAACGTGGCGGGGTACAACGTGTACCGCTCGACCACGGCGGCCGACGTGGGCCGGGACCGGACCGGGGCGGAGCTGGCGCCGTACCTCCTTGCCCAGGTGGACGTCTCCGAGTACACCGACCCGGACCCGGTCGCCGCCGGCGCGTGCTGGTTCTACTCGGTGCGGACCCGCTCCCCCGCCGGGGACGTTTCGCCGTAGGGCCGCGTGCCGGCTCCCTGGCCTGCCGGCGTGGCCGCCGTCGGCGCGGCGACGTGGGGAGGCGGGGGGGTCTTCGACCAGTCGATCTGGCTGCCCCGCACCGAGTGGGGGACCAGGTAGACGGCGATCATCATCCCGAAGGCGAACAGCACCCCGATCCGCTCCGCGCGGGGGGCGAAGCGGGCGAGGATGCCGGCGAGAATCCAGGCGAGCAGGGCGAAGAGCGTCTTGTTGTCCGTCCAGTCGGTGCCGTAGGGCCAGCCGGTCCACAGGGCCCCGAAGGCGGCCTTCTGCACCAGCGGGCCGAGGATGAAGCCGCCCGGGACGAAGAACAGCAGGACCCACTTGACGAAGCGCCCGACGTTCGATTCCCCGGCCACCGCCCCGAGCCCGGCGCGGACCGAGATCACCAGCGCAATGAACATGCACAGGATGTGGGGCACGAGGATGAAGGGTGACACCTCGCCCTTGTACCGGATCACCGTCGTCTCGCCGGAGCGGGGGAGAACGAGCTCGTCGTCGCCGACCCGGATCCGGACCGAGTACTCCAGCTTCCCGGCCGGCGGCAGGTGGGGGAGCTCGACGAGGAGGTCTTCTCCCTGCCGGACCATCTCGATCCGCCGCCACGGACCGTCCGTCGGGTAGAGGCGCCAGCGGACCTCGCCGGTGGCCCGGGGGTCGGGGACCCGGAGGCGGACGATCGCCCCGCCGGCCCCGCCGTGGGAGCGGACGAGCTCGCCGGTGACCTCCACCCCGGCGACCCGGTCCTTCACCGTGACCGGGTAGGTGGGCCCGGTCCGCCGCTGGTAGCCGGCCAGCAGGACGGTGACGATGAACGCGACGATGCAGAGGAAGATCCGCACGCCCTTCCGGTCCGCCGGCCGGGACGGCCGGTCCGGGGCGCGGCTGTCGAGAACGATACGGTCCATGGCACCTTCTCCGGTGGGTGGGGGGGCCGGGGAGGAACCGGCGGCAGGGGCCGGGAGCCGGGAAGGCCGGGGCTCAGATGCCCCGCGGCCCCTGGATCAGCGGGCGGGTCAGGTCCCGCGGGCCCTCGGCCGTGCACACCACGTCGTCCTCGATCCGGATCCCGCCGAGGGGCACGAGGCGGCGCACCAGCCGCCAGTCGACGAGCTTCCCCGCGGGCTTCCCCTCGAGCTCGTCGAGGAGGAGCGGGATGAAATAGATCCCGGGCTCGATGGTGACCACGTGGCCCTCCTCGAGTGTGCGGGTCGTCCGCAGGAACGGGTGCTCCGGCGGCGGATCGACCGTCCCGCCGTCCGGCCCGGCCTGCCGCCCGCCCACGTCGTGGACCTGGAGGCCCAGGTGGTGACCAACGCCGTGGGGCAGGAACGTCCGGGTCACCCCCTTCGCCAGCGCCTCCTCGGCGGAGCCGGTGACGATGCCGGTCTCGGCGAGGAGGAGGGCGATCCGCCGGTGGGCCTCGGCGTGGATCTCCGGGTAGGGACGGCCGGGAGTGACCATCGTCACCAGGTCCCGCTCCAGGGCGTCCAGGGACTCGAGGAGGGTGCGGAACAGCTCGTCCGCCGCGGGCAGGGCCCAGGTGCGGGTGACGTCCGAGGCGTAACCCTCGAACGAGGCCCCGGCGTCCAGCATGAAGACCCGGCCGGGGGCCGCTTCCCGGCCGCGCTTGTTCTGGTAGTGGAGGGTGGCGGTCTTCTCGTCCAGGGCGACGATCGTCTCGAACGGGCACTCCCGCTCGAGCTGGCCCGACGCCTCGAGGAACGCCCAGTGGATCTCCCGCTCCGAGGCGCCGGACTCGAACGCCTTCCGGGCGACCCGGTGCCCCTCGGCGACCTTCCGCGCGGCGACCTCGATCCGGGAGACTTCCCACCCGGTCTTCGTCGCCCGGTGCCAGTCGAGGGGCGCCATCAGCGCCTCCGGCTCGACCCGGTCGGCGGGGATGCCGAGCTCGTCCGCCGCCTCGGGGGCGTTCCCCACGTAGGCGAACGTGCCGGCGCCCTTCACGTCCCGGGCGGCGTCCGCGAAGGAGTCCACCTCCCGCAGCTCGACCTCGCCGACCCAGTAGTCCGGCCGGAGCGGAGCGGTCTCGTACCAGAAGTCCTTCGGGACCACCCGGTAGACGAGCGGCTTCCTCCCGGGCCGCGCGACCACCAGGTGCTCCGGGCCGTCCAGGGGCACGAACCGGCGGAAGTGGGGCACCGAGCGGAACGGGATCTCCTGGTCGTCCGCGTGGTACGTCCGGGACCGCCCGGCGTGGAAGACGACTCCGTCGAGGGGAAGGCCCTTCCGGCCGGCCCGCTCGAGGGCGTCGGCGAGCCAGCGGTCGAGGGCCTCCAGGTGCCGGCGGTAGAGTTCGCGGTCGTCCATCTTCTCGAGCTCCTTCCCCGGGTCGCCGGGATCGACCAGCATACCACCCGGCGGGCGCCGGTTATCAAGCCGCCGCGGGCCCCTCAGTGGCCGAGGAGCAGCAGCAGGAATCCCCCGGCCAGCCCGAGGACCAGGGTGGCCGCCTTGATCCGCAGCACGTCCGGGCGGGATACCGACAGCAGCGGCAGGACCCCGTGGCCGTTCTGGGAGATGGAACTCGCCACCAGGACCGAGAGGGGAACCAGCCCCTTCCCGTACATCGTGACGAACACCAGGTGCGGCCCGGAGGCCGGGATCAGGCCCACCAGGGCGGCCAGGCCGATCATCAGCGGTCCGCCGAGGTGCTCCCCTTCCCCCGGCAGCCAGTGCTGGATGCCGGCCACCAGGACCAGGGCGGCGAACGTCCAGGCGAAGATCCGCGGCACGTGGTGCAGGAGGGCGTGCTCCAGGACGTGTTCCCGGAGGAAGTGCGCGAGCCCCTCCTTCCCCGGGTGGTAGTGGGGGACGGCACATTCCCGCGCGGCGGGGAAGCGGAACGTGCCGGCGAACCGGTCGGCGAGCCAGCCGACGGCGATCCCCAGGAGGAACAGGGCCCCGAACAGGAGCAGGGCGGTCCCCCGGAACCGGGCCAGCATGACGAACGCCTCGTCTCCCGTGGTCGCCACCATCGCCGCGAGAAGGGCCCCGAAGCTCAGGGCGCCGTGGGCGTACAGGCTGACGGCGAGGAAGGCCCCGGCGCAGCCGGGGGTGGCCCCGAGGAACGCGGCGACCAGGTACCCGGCCCCCCGCCCCCGCCCGAGGAGGGCGGCCAGCCGTCCCTCGAGCAGCATGTTCGCCAGGTCGACGGCGACCATCATGGCGAACACGATCGCCGCGATCTTCAGCGCCTCGAGGGCGGGATCCAGCAGGAATTCCTGCACCGCACGGTCCTCCCCGGGGGCCGGTCCCCGGATTCCCCGGATGACGTTAGCACGCGCCGGGATACACCCGGGGACTTTCCTCCCGGCCGCCGGGGTCCCGGGTCCCGCGGCGCGGCGCCGGACCGCCCCCCGGCACCCGGGCCCCGACGGGGTGGCGCCACCGAGGGCCGGGTCCGGTACCTGCCGGCCACCGCGCGCCGTGCTCCCCGGCATCCGCGCCCGCCCGGCAGGATCCGGTGGAAGGGGGGCCCGACCGGGTCGCCAAACCCGCGGGGAAAAACAGTTTGTCCGACCCGGGGGTCACCGTACATTCCCCCCGATCCGGGCCCCGCCGCCCGGCCGGAGGAGAACCATGCCCCCCGTTCGTTCCGCCCTCGCCCGCTCCTGCTGTCTCCTGCTCGCCTGCCTCCTCGCCTCCGTGGCCGCGCCTCCGGCCCGGGCGGCGGAAGGTCCGCCCCGCCCGGCCCTCGTGGTCGAGCGGTCCGGGAACGTCACCCGGGTCTACGTGGAGACCCGGCTCCCGGACGGGACCCGGGACCGGTCCCTCCTGCGGGTGACCCCCTCCCCGGTGGAGCCGGGAGCGACGGGGCGGGACCCGGCCGGCCGGGCCGCCTTCGCCACCTGGGTGGAGACCGCCACCGGGGAGACCTTCGCCTCCTGGAGCCGGGACGGGGGGAAGAACTGGACGGAGGGGCGGCCCGTCGCCCTGGACGTCCGGCTGAGGGACGGGGCCGCCGGCCCCGGCGAGCCCCTGCCCCCGGCGCCCGCCGGGTGGACCCTGCCCCCGGGGGGCCGGGTGTTCCTCGTGCAGTTCCGCACGATCAGCCTGCCGGAGTGGCGGGAGGCCCTGGCCGCGGCGGGGGCGGAGATCGTCGGGTTCATGCCCCACGCGACCCACCTCGTGCGGGTCGACCCCTCCCGGGTGGCCGATCTCTCCCGCCTGGACTTCGTCGCACGGGTGGCTCCCTACCAGCCCTGGTACCGGGTGTCCGCCGGGCTGCGGGAGTGGATCCGGTCCTCCCCGGCGGACGCCCCGCCGCGGCGGGTGCGGGTCGTCGCGTTCGAGTGGGGCCCGGCGGCCAAGCGGCGGATCCTCGCCGCGGCCGCGGGGTTCGGCGCGAAGGTGGCCGCGTTCTGGCCGAGCGGCCACGTGCTGGAGCTGTGGGCGCGCCCCGACCAGGTGCGCCGGCTGGCCGCCCTGGACGACGTGGAGTGGATCGACGCCTGGTCGCCGCCCGAGACCGACATGGACCTGGTCCGCCAGGACGCGGGGGACGACTGGCTGGAGGACACCTACGGCTACTGCGGCCAGGGGGTGCGGGGCGAGGTGATGGACGCCGGCATCGAGAAGGACCACCAGGACTTCGACGGGATCCTGATGCACACCACGGCCAGCGTGGCGAGCCACGGCACCAGCACCTACGGCATCGTCTTCGGCAACGGCGCCCGGGACGGGGACGGCGAGGCGAAGGCAACCGGTCACATGCCCTGCCCCGAGGCCCAGGGGATCTTCGCCGACTACGACGAGGTCACCGACCGGTACGCCCACACCGAGGAGCTGAAGCACGACCCGTACTTCG
>CAZOTT010000046.1:0-19787 GCA_964582785.1 uncultured Acidobacteriota bacterium
GGACAGCCGGTCCACGGCGAGCGCCGTCGACCAGGCCCACAGGAAGTGGGCCGCCGGGTCCGAGAACCCGGGATTCCGGGGCAGGCCGCCGGGCGGGAGGCGCAGGAAGGGGCGCAGCGTCCCGGGATCCACCCCCCGCGGGTCGGGCAGGAACCGCGTGACCTCGGCGGTGCGCGCCGGCGGAAAGACGAGCCCGGGCAGCTCCCGGGCGGCTCCCCGGGCCTCGTGCAGGAAGTGGTAGCCGAAGCGATCCGAGACCAGGATCCCGTTCACCCGCTCGGCGGGCCAGGTCGCCCACCAGGCCACCACGGCGACCCGCTTTCCCGCCGCGCCCGCCAGGTTCCACAGGGCGGGCACCCGGCGCGCCGACGAGGGAACCGGAACGGCCTCGCCGGTCTCCCGGTCGATCATGACGAAATCGGTGATCCCGTGCCGCGCCGGGTCGTACCCGGTGGCCACGGTGGTCCAGATCCGGGGGCTGAACATCGGTTCGATCGTGGCCAGGTCGCCGAACGCCCCTTCCCTCATCACCCGCGTGAAGTGGGGCAGGAGCCCCTCGGCGGCCAGGGTCCGCACGGCGGCCGGGTCCATCCCGTCGAAGCCGAGCACCACCACCCTGCCCGACCCGGACCGGACGCAGCGGTACCCGTGGCGGGAGTTCGCCCAGTCCTTGGGGCGGGCGTCGACCCGGCCCCGGTAACTGACGTAGAGGGCCCGGGAGGGGTCGGCGGGGTCCTCGTCCGCCGCCCAGAGGTAGATCGGCGGCTGGTCGGGGGCCCACAGGGGCGTCTCCTTGCCCGGGGCCTTCCCGCACTCGGCCCGCCCCGGCAGGTCGCCGTCCCAGGTGCAGTCCGCGCACGCCCCGTGGTGGACGAGGGAACGGACGATCTCGTCCGCCGTCGGCATCCGCCAGGCGTCCACCGGTTCGTTCTCGAGGCGGGTGCCGTCGGCGGAGAGGTAGCGGCAGAGGTTCCAGCGGGCGAACTCCTCCCGCGAGGCGTGGGGGATCTCGCCGGGAGCGGCCCTGGGGAACTTCGCGGCGAGGTCGAAACCGACCGGTGGCCGGCCGTAGGTCGCCAGGTGGTCCCAGGAGGGGTACCACCCGCCGGGCCGCCGCAGGTTCCAGCCGGGTCCCGCCGGGGCCCAGGTGAGGTCGACCCCCCCGCAGGCGATGCGCCGGGCGTCCCGCCGCCCGTCATCCACCCGGGAGAGGACGCGGGGCAGCTCCGCCGCGGAGACACCGGCGAACACGAGGGCCGGGAGCGCGACCGCGAGCAGCGCGCGGCGCCGCCGGCCGCGCAGGATCCGCCGGCGGGCGGCGGGGTCTCCCGCGGCAAGGACCGCCCGCTCGCGGCGTCCCGCCACGACGAGGAGCGCGGCGACCAGGACGAGGATCGCGCTGGCCGGCACGTGGACGAGCGCCCGCCGCCAGTCGAGGCCCACCCGCAGCGCCATCATCGTCCACCACCAGAGGGTGAACCCCCCGCCGGCGACCAGGACGGCGATGCCTCCCGCCAGGGGCCGGAGGGCGGCCAGCAGGGAGAGCGCGAGGCAGGCGGCGGCCGGGACCAGGTAGTAGAGGGGTTCGGGCAGCGGCAGGCCCCACGCCTCGTAGTAGAGCTCGCCCGCGCCCCAGAACGTCCACAGGCAGGTGACGAGCAGGATCAGGGCGAACCCGGCCCGCCCCGCCCACGGTCCCCGGCCCGGGGACCGAGCTTCGCTGCTGGCCATCGCGCCTCCGCGGGTGGAGGACGCCAGTCTACCCCGTCCCGCTCAGGGACCGGCCGGAGCCGCCGCGACGAGGGCCGCGATCCGGGAGAGGAGATCCTCGACGCCGAACGGTTTCGCCAGGTAGTCGTCCATGCCGCAGGCCAGGCACCGCTCCCGGGTTCCCTGGAGGGCGTCGGCGGTCAGCGCCAGGATCGGGACACGGCCCTTTTCCCCCGGCAGCTCCCGGATGCGGCGGGTCGCCTCGTACCCGTCGAGGACCGGCATCTGGCAGTCCATCAGCACGAGGTCGTAGCCACCCGCCCGGGCGGCAGCCACCGCCTCCTCTCCGTTCTCCGCGCAGTCCACCTCGTGCCCGGCCTTTTCCAGCATCCGGACGACGAGCCGCCGGTTTACCGGGTTGTCCTCGGCGAGCAGGACCCGCAGCGGCGGGAGCTCCCCGGCGGGCAGGGGAATCCCCCGGGGGCGGTCCGGGAGGGCGGGGGCGTCCACGGGGGGCAGCGGCACCTCGAACCAGAAGGTCGAGCCCTTCCCGGGCTCGCTGGCGACGCCGATCTCGCCGCCCATCAGCTCGACGAGGCGCCGGGAGATGGCGAGGCCCAGTCCCGTGCCCCCGTAGCGTCGCGTCGTCGAGGCATCGACCTGGGTGAACTCCTCGAAGATCGCGCCGAGCCGTTCCGGGGGGATCCCGATCCCGGTGTCCTCGACCTCGACCCGGACCCGGTCCGTCCCCGCCACCGGCCGGACCCGGACGTCCACCCGTCCCTCGGCGGTGAACTTCACTGCGTTGCCGAGGAAGTTCAGCAGGACCTGCCGCACGCGGACCGGGTCGCCCAGCCGCCACGGGGCCCCGCCGGCGTCGGTCCAGGCCTCGACCGCGAGTCCCTTCGCCATCGCCGTGGGCCGCACGATCTCGACGCTCTCGCGGACGAGACCCTCGAGGTCGAACCGGGTCCGGTCGATCTCCATCCTGCCCGCCTCGATCTTCGAGAAGTCGAGGATGTCCCCGATCAGGGCGAGCAGGGCCCGGGAGGAGTCGTGGATCGTCGCGGCGTATTCCCGCTGCTCCGGCGACAGCTCGGTCTGGAAGAGCAGGGAGCAGGTGCCGACGATGCCGTTCATCGGCGTGCGGATCTCGTGGCTCATCGCCGCCAGGAAATCGCTCTTCGCCCGGGTCGCCGCCTCGGCCCGCTCCCGGGCCTCCTCCAGCTCCCGCTGCTGCCGTTCCCGGCGGGCGAGGGCGTCGCGGAGCTGTCCCGTGCGGCGGTTGTACCAGTAGGCGAGCAGTCGCAGGTCTCCCGGCAGGTCCTCCGGCAGGTCCGCGCCGATCCCGTCGTCCGCCCGCGAGGCGGCGCGCATCCGGTCGGTCACCACGGCCAGGGGCCGGACCACCTGGGCGTGGAAGAACCGGTACCCGGCGACGCCGGCCAGCAGGGTGAGCAGGAAGACGGCGGCCATCACCCGGCGGGTGGTGCGGGCGATGAACCCGGTGGCCCAGGACGCGGGGGTCACGGTGACGACGCTCCAGTAGGCCCCGGGCACGTGGTGGATGCCCACGCTCGCCTGCTCCCTGAGCAGCGGCTCCCGGTCCATCTCGAACCGGTCGAGGAACGTCGTCCGGGAATCCGACCGGCCGACGGGGTCCTCGAGGATCGCGACGACCAGGGGCACGCTTGCCGGGGACAGGCCCGGACAGTCCCGGCGCAACCTCCCCGCGAGCCCCGGGTCGTGGCCCGGCAGCGCCTCCGCCCACCGGGCGAGGCGGCGCTGGACCCTTCCGAGGTGCCGGGCGTAGGGCCGGAACACCGGGCAGTCGCCGGGGCCGCAGATGCCGCCCTCACCCTCGTGCTCCCCGACCTCCCCCTGCTCCCCGCGTCCGTGGTGTCCCCCGAACCTGTCGGGGAAGGCGACCACGCGCCCCGCCCAGTCCACGATGAAGGCGTACCCGCCGCACTCCGCGCCCAGGTTCTCGACGAGCGCCGAGAGCCCGGTGAGCCGCAGGTCGATCGTGGCGACCCCGACGACCCGCCCCCCCAGTTCCATCGGCACCGAGCAGGTGACCATCGGCTCGTGGGAGTACGGGTCCACGTACGCCCGGGACCAGAACGCCTGCCCGTCCCGCAGGTGCAGCGCCGGGACGAACCACTCCTCGTGCTCGTATCCCGGCCCGGCCGGGTCGTTGTAGTCGTCGTAGTAGACGAGGCTGCCGAACGCGTCCCGCCCGAAGAAGATTGCCGCGCGCCGGTCGACGCCGGGGAAGGCCCCGGGCAGGGGCCAGAGACCACCTCCCGCGACCAGGTCCTGGTCGCCGTTCAGCTCGAAGAACCGCCGGACCTGTTCCCGCGAACCGGGAAGCCCCGCCCCCAGTTCCTCCCCGACGAACGCCAGGGCCCGGGCCTGGGCCTCCACCTGCCGGAGGCGTTCCTCGAGGCGAGAGACGATCAGCTCCCCCGCCAGGACCACCCGGTGGCTGGCGGCCTCCCGGAGCCGGGGAACCCCGACCAGGTGGACCACCAGGGCCAGGCTCGCGAGGATCGAGCCGAGCAGGGCGACGAAGATGACGAGAACCCGGACGTGGAACCGCTCCCGGAGCGGGACGGCAGGGGGTCCCCCTCCTCGTCTCTCCCCGGGTTCGCCACCCCGCGCGGGCGCCGGTTCCGGCTGGCGTTCGTCTCGGACCATCCCTTCCCCGCCCCGGATCGCCGCCGGGGCCATGCCGCGCGCCGAGCGTACACGCCTTCCCCCCGGACCTCTCGGAAACGTATCGGCACGCCGCCCGGTTTCTTGACCCCGGGCCGGGTGACCGGGGCCCGGGGGCTTCCGCCGACCTCCCTTTCCCCGGCCGGTGCTTCCTGGTTCGCCACCCCGGTTCCCTTCCCCCGGTTCCCGCCCGACTTACCTTCCACCCGGCGCGCCGGGTTCTCGACCGCGACCGGGCACCCGGGCTCCCGGCCCCCGGACCGGTCCGGCGTTCTCGGCCCCGGGGCCGGCACGCACCCGGATCATGGTGGAGCGAAGCTTCCAGGTGGTGGGGAGAAACCGCCCGGGCGCCCTCCCGGAAGGTTTACGAACATCCATTCGCGTGCGAATTTTCCGCCGGACCCACCGACCCGGGAACCGACAGGACCACCTGAAAGGTCCGCTACACCATGCACCCGGAGCTCTTGGAAGATGCGCCGGGAGGTTCCTGCGCAGACGCAACGGATCGCGGGGGGGGTCTCCGGGGGACGCAACGGATCGGCGGAAGGTTGCTCCCACCTGCAACAACCGCCCCCCGGGGAGCGGGGGCACGCCCGGTCTACCGCCGCGTCCCGACGGGACCTGTTGCAGTTCCGCGGGAACCCCCCGTCACGCGTCGCATTCCGGCGCAACCCCCCGCGGGCACGGGAGGGGTCCGTCGGGCCCCACCCCGCGGGCGGCGCCGTGGTGGGTCAGTGTCCGAGGACTTCCGCCCGGATCCGCGCCCGCGCCCGTGCCCGGGCCACCGGCTCTCCCTCCACCGCCGGGTCCCAGGAGTACGGGCGATGATGGACGTCCCCCCATGCACCGGTTGCGGGGTCCCACTCCGACCATGCGAGTTCACCCGCAGCGTTGACCCAGTCGACCCACAGGTGTCCGCCGCGGGCATGGACCTCCACGTCGATGTCTCCGTCCCCGGCCGGGCCGGCGTAGGAGGTGCTGGCCACGACCTCTTCCGACCAGCCGGTGGAGCGGGTGGCCACGATCACCTTTCGCACCCCGGCCTCCTCCCGCTGGTAGGAAACCTTGGCGTCCCCGGAAACGAGGGCCAGTCCCGGGCGCGACCCCGCCCGCGGCAGGGGCGTCACCTCCTCCGCGACGCCGTCCCGGCGCGACAGGTCCCGGAACCAGACCGTGCGGTGGCCGTTCTCCACGCGCCACCACGTGATCCGCACGGTGCCGTCCTCCGCCACCTCGACGGCCGGGTCCACGTCGTCGAGGTCATTGTCGGTGACGTGTTCCCAGTCACTCCACGCGGTCCCCGTCCACCGGGAAAGGACGATCTCGTGGTCGCTCCCGTCCCACCACGCCCACGCCACGACCGGGTTCCCCGTCGCTGGATCGATCGCCCAGGCGGCGGGACCGTCCCCGTTGTCGTCCCCGGAGGGGTTCAGCATCAGCACCGAGTCGGCGTTCTGCCGGAAGGGCGCCCAGGTCGGCCAGGGATAGGGATCGTCCCCCGTGCCCGGCCCGCCGGCCAGGAACGGCGGCGCCGTCCCGAGCCTGCCGACCGACACCTCCGCCCACGAGGGCATCCCCCACCAGCAGGCGGCAACGACCAGGACCACGGCGACGATGACGGGGAGAACTCCGCGCTGCCTGGTTCTCATGGTCTCTCCTCCTCTCCCCGCCGGCGGGAATTCCCGTCCGGATCCGCCTCGGCACGAAACGCGACGGCTTCCGGCAGCCGGGGATGGACGGCCGGAAGGACGCGTCGCAGTCGGCGTTCGAAGGCGTCCGCCTCGTCGCGGTGGGTTTCCACCGCAGCCCGCCAGCCGTGGTAGAGGGCGACGAACTCCAGGTCCGGAAGCCCCAGTCGTCTCGCCAGGACCGCGGCGTCCTCCAGCAGCCCGATTCCCTCGGGCTCCCGGCTTTGCAGCGCCTGGAGCCGCCCCAGCAAGAGAAGGGCGCGGGCTTCCGTCTCCCGATACCCGGCGGAGCGGGCCCCCGCCAGGGCATCCCGGAGTTCCTGCTCACCCGTCGAAGGGTCCTCCGCGCGTGCCCGGCAGAACCCCAGCGTGACGCGGGCCCGCAACTCCTCCGGCCGCCTGCCGAGGGACCGCCAGCCGGCCGCGGCCTCCTCGAGAAACGGGACGGCAGCCATCCACTGTCCGTGAACGTAGAGGCTTCCTCCCACGACGTGCTGCGCGTGGCAGCGCAGTTCCCGGTCCTCGACCGCGGGCAGTTCTTCCTGGATCGCTTGCAGGAGAAGGTCGTGGGTTTCGGGATCACCCTCCCGCTCGGCCAGCACCAGCCGCAGCAGGCGTGCCTGGAACCGTACCCGGTCCGGCAGACCGTCTACCGCCGCCAGCTGGCGAAGGACGAGACCGGCCCGCCCCAGGTGCCACAGCGCCAGGTAGCCCCGGGCCAGTGCCAGCAGAACGGCCGACAACTCCTCCGCGTTCCCGGCCACCGGTCCCTCGAGGCGGATCCGGTCGCGGGCCGCCTCCAGCAGCGCCACGGCACGCGGGACGTTTCCCGCGTGGGCCGCTCCTTCCGCCTCCTCGCGCAGGTCCCGCACCGGGCGGCCAGTCACGTCGATCGGAGCCCCCGCACGGCAGCGAGCCACCGCGACCCGCTCCTTGAGATCGTCGAGGGTGGTTCCCAGGACCGCCGCCAGGTCCGGCAGCACGTCTCCCGGTGGTGCAAGCTCTCCCTTCTCCCACCGGGAGACGGTTGACTGGGTGGTCCGGATGCCACGGCGCTCCAACCGGCGCCGCAGGTCCTCCTGCGACAGTCCCAGGAAACGCCGATGTTCCCGCAACCAGGAGCCGATCGCCCCCCGTACGACCTCGCCACCCCCCGGGGACGGCAACGACGGACTCGACATCTCCCTACCTCCCGCGCGGCACCCCGCTCTTGCCGGGTCCCTCAATGTTTCGTTTATCACCTTCTTGTCAGCCCTGTCAAGTGGGCAGTAAGACGCCGGTAAGTGACGTCATGACAGCAACTTGAATGACAGCACGGCCCCGGGCCGGGTGGGGTGGGGCCCCGCGGGTACGGTGGGACTGCGGTGCGGGGCCCGGCAGCCGCCGTCATGCCGCCGCGCCGGTTCCGGTACCTTCCCCACCCACCCGCGACGGGCGCGCCCGGAAAGGGGACGGGATCGTGTTGGCTTCCCGGTGAGGGATGAACAGGCCGGGAGGATGTTTGAGAGAGGTGAGCCGGGAACGAGCCCGGGATCGCGCCTGCTTGCCGCTGAGAGAAGAACCGGGCGGGGGCTGCCCGAGAAGCGCGCCGGGAACGGGGGCCGGAATTGCGCGCCGGCGGCGGAAGGGGAAGCCCTTCAGCCGCCGGTGGCCGCCCGGTGCCCCGGGCCGGTGGTTGAGAGTGCGCGCCCTGTTTCCGACGTACCTCCCCTGGGTCGCCGGCTTCTTGGCTGTCCCCCTGGCGTGGCCCCGCATCACTCGCGCGTGCCGTCGAATACCTGTTTCGAGATCCGTCCCCGGAGCCCGGTGCGGCCCCGCATGGCCAGTCATGCCGCCCCGCATGGCAGCGCCCGCTGCTCGCGCATGAAAATCGCTGCCCTTTTCGCATGAAAATGTTTTTTCCATATCTTGATAGCGGTAACTCATCACCGTAGCATTTGACTGCGCGACCATGGAACGTGCGGTGACAAGACGGGAATCCGCTTCGGCTCTTCGCTGGGCCAGGGCAGGACGAATCGGGGAGCCGAAGGAACACGGCCCGCTTGTGGGATAGAGACGCAATGTCATATCATGACATTGATATCCGGACGTGGAAGAGAGCCTCTTCGGCTCCCGACCGCGCACCGGGGAAGGAGGATGTCATGTGTCGAAAAGACATGAGCCGAGAGGCATGTCGCCGGAGTGTGGGATGGTTGCCGGCCACCGTCCTCGTGACCATTCTCGCCCTGTCGCTCATCGGCACCCCGGCAGTGGCCGGGGAATCCGGCGGCGGTAACCCCGCTACGGATCCCGTCGCCATCCTGAGGGGGCCGGCCGGGGAGATCGCCGTCCTCGAGGCGTTCTCCCCCGAGGGCGGGCTGGTCTACGTGGAGCCCGCAGCGGGAGAGCAGCCTCTGGTCATCGTGCTGGATCACGTGCAGGGAGGCTCGTGGCGCCTGGTTCCGGACGATGCAACCGGGAGTGTTCGCCTCCTGCGGGGAAGCGGCGAGGAGAGCATGCTGCTCGTCACGGCGTCCGACCGGGTCTTCCCGGCCTCCGAATCCGGGATCCCGCGGGAACGGGCGAGGGCCCTGGCGGCCGGGTTGCTGGACGCGGTTCTCCAGGAAGCCGGGGAGCTGCCCGGTCGCCTGGCCCGGGTTCGCGCCGGCCTCGAACCGGTCACCCCGCGTCCCCAGCACCTCCGGTCGCCGGCCGCACCGCCCGTGTCCACCAAGGGAGGATGCCTTTCCGCCCAGACCCGGGGGGGCTGCGACAATTGCTGCGACGACCGGTGGCACGAAAACCGGGACGATTGCCGCGACGAGTTCCCGGGAACCAGCCGCGAGAACTGGATAAAGCAGCAGCGGTGCATGCAGCACGCGGCCCTCGAACTGGCGAACTGCGTGGAGCGGTGCTCCCTGAAACCGGTCAAGCCGAAACCACCGGGGCAGCAGCCCTGACGGCCACCGGTGACCCGGCCAGGGACGGCAGATCGAGCCGCCACCCGCGCCGGGCCCGTAGTGGTGCCCACTCCCCCCCAGACGCCCCCGGCGTCCGGGGGCTTTCGCGTCCCCGGAAGGGTTCCGGCTCCCGTTTCCGGCGGGCGGCGGCCAGGTCGTCCCGGCGGGTGGGGTCCCGGCGCAGCGACCGGCGCGCCGCCACGACGGCCTCTCCCCCGAAGTTCCGCGACCGAGGCGGCCGCCCCTCCGAGGGTCTCCGGCGGACTCGCCGGGCACAGGGAGAAGACGGCACATCCGTTGGGAGGTGCGCCGGGAACGGGGGTCTCACTCTCAACCGAAGGTCCCGGAAGGACTTGCGGACGGGCCGGGCGGTGTGGTGCCGGACGGCGGAAGGGCCTTTCTCCCTTCCCGGTTGCACCCTCGACCGACCCCCGTTCTCGGCGCACCTCCCATCCGTTGCCGCCAGGTTGCCCCTCCCGGGGGCAGCTCTTGATCTTTCAGAAGACGACGTAATCTCCCATGTCCCGCCCCCGGCCCACGGACACCCTTCCCGGGGTCCATGCGGGAATCCGGGTGTCCCCTGGGTGCGCGATGCCGGGTTGTCCCTCGACAGCGACCAACTGCAGGTCCCGAAACCCCGGGGACCCTCGGCCCGGGCCTCCTGGCAGGTTGTCCGAGGTTTCTCCAGTTGGCCTGGTCGTCACTACTGTTCCGTCAATTGCCGAGACGAGAGGCGCGAATCCACGGGCAACTGCGACAGGCATTTTCCCCGGACGTCAAGAAATGGCGAGGTTGTAATATCTGCAACGAAGCCCGGGAAAGGAACTTGGTCCCGCGACCGGAGCCGTTGTGGGGACGAGGAACCGGGCCCCGTGGGTTCGGAGGTGACGGATGAACGCAACGCCGCAGCGGGTAGCCCGGAGGAACCTCGTGGTGGGCACGTGGGACCTCGTCGCCATCTTCCTCCTCTTCGACCTGGACCGGTGGTCCCGGCTGGCCGGGCGCGTCGCGGGCAGGGACCCCCTCGACCTGTCGCCGCTCCTGGTGGTGGCGGTCGCCTTCGTCGCCGTCGTCCTCGCGATGCTCGCCGGGCGGGGAGTGTTGTTCCTCCTGGAGCGGATCCCGCGAACCGGCCGGTGGCTCGCCACGCCCCTCGGGGAGCCCTGGTCCCGGCTGGCCGGCCGGCCTGGTCCGTGGGCCTCCTTCCGGCTGAACGTGACGTTCATCGGCGCCTTCCTCCTGCTGGCGGGCCTCGCCGGCACGGCCCTGGGCGCCCTGGGCCTTCTTCCCGGGCCCGGGAACAGGGGGGCGAACGCCGCCTGGATCGCGCTCGTCCTCATCGCGCTCGTCGCCGCGCTGTTCCTCGGCCGCCGGGCCTCCACCCGGCAGTCCGCCCCGGGCCCCGGCGGCGCGGCCGGGAACCCGGAGCGGGGCTGACCCCGCCGAGGGGAGACGGAACCGGCCCGGCCGGGAGCCGGCGCCGGCAACACGAGCGGGAGAACCGTCATTCCTGCAAGGGGGTGAGTATCTGCTCCCGCGGCGGCCTCCCCCTTGGCTCCCGCCGCGTCGGCTGGCGAACGAGCGGGATAACCGCGATTCGTGCAAGGGTGGAGGGATCCCCGGGCCCGTGGCGGGTCTTCCCATGAGGTCCCCGCGTGAGCCGGTAAAACGAGCGGGATAACCGCGATTCGTGCAAGGGGGGTGTCGGAGAACCCGCCTTTTTGCAACTTTCCGGGCGTTTCCTGGCCCCGAGACTTGCAAAGATTGCGCGTTATCCCGCTCGCAACTTGCAAAATCGCCCCTTGTCCCACACCTCACTTTCAATTTTCCCCGTTATCCCGCAGATCCTCCCCGCGACACGCGGCATGGGGCCGCCGGGTCGGCCAACTCCGGAAAGCGGTGTGAGACCCGGCTGTCGCGGGCTCCGGAGCGCGGGAACCGAGCCGCGCGGCGGCGGGGGTGCGATGCGCCCGCCGCAAGCCGGTCGGCGGCCTGCGGGCCACCCGGGGCCGCGGATCCCGCGGCCGCCCTCGATCGACCCCGCGAGACGGGCGGAGGCCGCGCCCGGCGAACTCCGCGCCCTCACCGGCCACCCACCACCCGCACCCGGGCCGGAGACGCCCGGGGGCCGCCGGCGGCGGCCCGCACTTTCGGGGAAAAGCTGCCACAGCGGACCCGCCGGACCCCGGTCTCGAAAACGGGCGGGATAACCGCCATTCCGGCAGGTGGGGTGGGGGATAACCCGGGATCTGGCAGGTCGGGTGCGGGATAACGCCCCTTCTGGCAGGTTTCGGGGCCGGAAACACCCGGAAACCTGCCACAGGCCCGGTTATCCGACACCCTGCCTGCCGTTTCGCCCGTTATCCCGCACCCCACCTGCCACTTCGCCCGTTATCCCGCACGCACCCCGCCGGGAGCACCGGAAGCCCGCGCGCGGCCTGCCGGGCGAGCCCTTTTCCCACGTTCACTGTTCCCGGGAACCGCGCGGGGAAGGGGGGTTCCCCCGCGAGCCTGGCCACGAGACGCCTGCATGGCGTCTGCATCGTCTCCCGACCCGGAGGGCACCCTCTCGACCGCGGCCACGAGTCGCCTGCAAGGCATCTGCATCGTCTCCCGACCCGGAGGGCACCCTCTCGACCGCGCCACGAGTCGCCTGCAGGGCATCTGCATCGTCTCCCGACCCGGAAGGCACCCTCTGGACCGTGGCCACGGGTCGCCCCGGAGAGCGGCCCGCGCTTCAGGCCCCGCCGGCAACCTCCCGCAGCACGGTGAAGACCGCGTCGCTGGTCCGGCGCCAGGAGAAGCCCCGGGCCCGTTCCCGGCCGGCGGCGGCCAGGTCGTCCCGGCGGGCGGGGTCCCGGAGCAGCGACCGGAGGGCGGCGGCGACGGCGTCCCCCCGGGGTTCCTCGACCCAGGCGGCCGCCTCGCCCAGGACCTCCGGCAGGCTCGCCCGGCGCAGGGCGACCACCGGCACGCCCGCCGCCGCGGCTTCGAGGGCGGGCAGCCCGAACCCCTCGTAGAGCGACAGGTAGACGAGGGCCCGGGCCCGCCAGAGGACGGCGTGGCGGACCTCCTCGGGAACCCACTCGACCCGGTGCACCCGGTCCGCGAGGCCGGCGGCCCGGGCGAGGGCCGTCACGTCGGGGGCGGGGGGCAGGGTCGGCCCGGCCACCACCAGGTGCAGGTCCGGGAACTCCGCCGCGAGCCGACCGAACGCCTCCAGGACCACCCGCGGCAGGCGGCGCTCATGAACCGCCCCCAGGTGCAGGACGTAGGGACCGGCGAAGCCGAGCAGGGCCCGGGCGGCCATCTCCTGCTCGGGGACGGGCGGGTCGGCGGGCTGGTGATCGACCCCGGGGGGAATCACCTCGATCTTCCCCGCGGGCACGTCCAGGCGGCGGCAGATCTCGTCCGCCGAGAAGCGCGAGACGGTGATCACCCGTGCCGCCCGGTGGGCGGATGGCCCCGCCAGGGCGAACGCGGCCCGGGCACGCGGCCGGAACCATTCCGGGTGGGCGAGGAACGACACGTCGTGGAGGACGACGGCGGAGGGCACCCGGGCGAGGAGGGGGACCGTGTAGAACGGGCAGAAGAGGGCGTCGGCGGCGGCGGGGGAGAGGAGGGCCGGGCCCAGGCGGAGCTGCCGCCAGGCGGGGTCCCCGCCGGGCAGGGGCCAGCGCAGGACCCGCACCGCCTCGGGCCGTCCCGGGATCGCCCCCCGGGGCGGCCGGTCCACGTAGACGACGACCCGGTCCTCCCGGGCCGGCCCCGAGGAGCGGTGCCGCAGCACCCCCTCGAGGTAGCGGGCCACCCCGGTCGGCCGGTGGACTAGGACCCGGCCGTCCACCGCGAGCAGGAACCCGCTCATCCCGCCACCTCCCGCCAGGCGGAGACCACCTCCGCGGCCACCCGCCCCGGCGCGAACCGGGCCGCGTGCCGCCGCCGGGTCTCCCCCTCCGGGGAAGCCGGGCCGCCGGCGGCCAGGGCGTCCCGGATCGCCCGGGCGAGGGCGGCCGGGTCGGCCACCGGGGCCGCGTGGACGAGGTCCCCGCCCGCCTCCCGGAGGGAGGGAGCCGGGCCGACCGCCACCGGCACCCCGGCGGCCAGACCCTCGACGACCGGGATCCCGAACCCCTCCTCCCGGGAGGGGACGACCAGGGCCCGGGCCCCCGCCACCGCGGCGGCGTGGGCCCCGGCATCGAGCCAGCCGGGAAACAGCACGCGATCGGCCAGTCCCAGGCCCCGGGCCGCCCGCTCGGCCCGGCGGCGGCCCGGCGAGGGGGGCCCGGCCAGGACGAGGACCAGGTCGGCATCCTCCCGGGCGATCTCGGCGAAGGCGGGGAGGAGCAGGTCGTCCACCCCCTTCAGCCGGTCGAAGCCGCTGGTGTGAAGAAGGTACGGCTGCTCCAGGCCCGGCAGTCCGGGGGCGTCCACCTCCCGGAAGCGGTCCACGTCCACGGGAGGAGGAATCACCCGGATCCTTCCCGGGGAGGCGCCGAGGCGGGAGGCCAGCCGTCCCGCCGTCACCCGGCTGACGGCGATCACCCGCTCCGCCCGGGCGGCCCGGGCCAGGGAAGCGCGGAAGACGAGCCGCTGCCGCCAGGTGAAGGCCCGGGGGTGCTCGAGCGGGATCAGGTCGTGGACCGTGGCGACGAGGGGCACCCCCCGGGGGGGCTCCGGGGGGGCGAGGAAGGTGGCGTGGACCAGGTCGGCCCCCGCCCGCCGGGTCCAGCGCGGCCCGAGGAGGCGGCTCCAGAGGAGGTCCGGGCCCGGGGGGTGGGCGGCGGGCACGGTCCGGGTCCCCGGCGGAAGGCCGGTCTCCGGGCCGGGAGTCTCCTGCCGTTCCCCGGGTCCCGGGTTCGTGGCACCCCCACCAGGAGAAAACCCGGCCCTGCGGCCGGGGGCGTCCTGCACTCCCCCGGGCCCGCGGCCCGTGCCGCAACCACTCGGCGCAGGGCCGCCCTCCCGGCCGGGAGATGCGCCTCCCACAACCCCGGGTCCGCAACCCGTCCCGCATACACTCGGCGCAGGGTCGCCCTCCCGGCCGGGTGCGGGCTCTCCCCTGCCCGGGACGAGCACGGCCAGGGACGGGCCGTCCGGCAGGGAGGCGAGTCCCCGCAGCAGGTCCCGCACGTACCGGCCGACCCCGCGCCGGCCCGTGGGCCCCGCGAGGGGCCGGCCGTCGAGGAGCACCCTCACGGCGCTCCCCCGCTTCCGGGCGCCACCCCGCCGCCCGGCGGCGCGGCAACGTCCCGGCGGCGGCCGGTTTCCCGGGGGCGAGGCGGCCGGCCCAGGACCGCCAGCAGCTCCGCGAGGATCATCGCCGTGGCCCCCCAGGCCGGCGGCTCCACCGCCGCGAAGAACGGCACGCGGACGTCCCGGCCGTCGAGGCGCCAGGTCTCCACCACCTGCCGGGCCGGGTCGGCGAGGGCGGGAAGGGACGGTTCCAGGATCCGCTCCACCTCGCCGGGGCCGGGCCGCAGCGCCGGGCGGGCCGCGGAGAACGCGACCACGGGGTGCAGGACGAAGCCGCTCACCGGGACGTGGAGCCGGGTCAGGTTCCCGAGCACCTCGAGGGCGGCGGGCTCGACCCCGACCTCCTCCGCCGCCTCCCGGAGGGCGGCCTCCCGGGGATCCTCCCCGGGAAGGGCCTCGCCCCCGGGCAGGGAGACCTGCCCCGGGTGGCGGCCCACCGTGGAGGTGCGGAGCGTGAGCACCAGGCGGCAGCCGGGCGGCCCCGGGGGCGGGCGGTCCCCCGGGTAGAGGAGCACCAGGACCCCGGCGGGACGGGCGCCCGGGGGGAAGACCCCGGCCCGCCAGCCCGGCCGGGGAGAGGGGGCCATCCGGAGCTGGGCCTCGACCCCCGGCAGGGGACGGGCCAGGGCGCGCCCCAGGGCCGCCCGCACCGCCGGCGGGTCGTCGAGGGGGGGCGTGGCCTGCAGGCCGGTTTCCCGCACCGGGGATCCTCCCGCCCGGCCGGGGCCGGGCCTCCGCCGGCAGTCTACCCCCGCGGGACGCGGGATCACGGGCGCGCCGGCCCTTCCCGCGGCGGGAAGCCGTCCGCGGCGCACGGGCCCCCGCACCGCACCCGGCCCGGCACGCGCGGGGTCCGCACCTCCTTCCCCCCGGCCCTCCTTTCCCCCGCGCCCACCCGGCCCTTCGCCCCTCCCCGCGGCGCCGCAGCGAACGCCACCGGGCGGCGTTACCCGGAGAGCCCGGGTGACCGGGGGACGCCCCCTCGGCCCGGCCGGTCTTCCCCGGGAGGGGTATCATCGCCGCCCCGGCCGAGGGGCCGCCCCTTCCGGCGGCCGGCACGGGCCCGGAGGAGATTTCCCGATGAGCATCGTCCTGGACGGAAGCGGGCTGACCATCGAGCAGGTCGAGGCGATCGCGGTCCGCCGCGAGAAGGTCGAGGTGGCGCCGGAGGCCCTCGAGCGGATCGACCGCTGCCGGGCGATGTGCCAGGAGAAGATCGACGCCCACGAGATCATGTACGGCGTCACCACCGGGATCGGGGAGTTCTCGGAGACGGTCCTGACCCCCGAGCAGACCCGCCGCTTCCAGAAGTTCCTCGTCTACTCCCACGCGGCCGGGTTCGGGGAGCCGATGCCCGAGGAGTGGGTGCGGGCGGCGATGGCCAGCCGGGTGAACGTCCACTGCCACGGCCGCTCCGGCGTGCGGCGGGAGGTGACGCTGACGCTGGTCGAGATGCTGAACCGGGGCGTCACCCCGGTCGTCTACGAGCGGGGCTCCGTCGGGGCCTGCGGCGACCTGTCGCCGATGGCCCAGATGGCCCTCGTGCCGATCGGCGAGGGAGAAGCGTTCTACGGGGGCGAGCGGCTCCCCGGCGCCGAGGCGATGCGCCGCGCCGGGATCCCGGTGATCACCTACGAGGCCCGGGACGGTCTCGCCACGATCAACGGGTCGAACTTCATCGCGGGCACCGGTTCCCTGGTGCTGGCCGAGATGGAGCGGTGGCTGAAGACCCACGACGTGGCCGCGGCGATGACCCTCGAGGTGCTGAACGCCAACCTCCGCGCCTACGACGAGCGGTTGCACCAGGAGCGGGGCTTCGAGGGATCGGTGCGGGTCGCCCGGAACATCCGGCGGCTGACCGAGGGCTCACCCCTGCTGGCGCGGGAGGGGAAGCGGGTCCAGGACGCCTACTCCCTGCGGTCGATCCCCCAGGTGGTCGGCCCGGCCCGGATGGCCGTCGACCACGCCCGGCGGATGTTCGAGACCGAGCTGAACGGCGTCGGCGACAACCCGCTCTTCTTCCCCGAGTCGAAGGAGGTGATCTCCGGCGCGAACTTCCAGGGGACGCCCCTCGCCCTCCCCCTCGAGTACGCCCAGGTGGCGGTCACCGCCGTCGCCGCCCTCTCCGAGCGCCGCCTGAACCGCCTGATGAACCCCGCCCTCTCCGCCGGCCTGCCCGGCTTCCTCACCCACGGGGGCGGGATGTTCTCCGGGCTGATGCTGACCCAGTACACCGCGGGGGCCCTCGTCTGCGAGTCCCGCGTCCTGTGCACCCCGGCGGCGATCGGCTCGATCCCGGCCGCGGCGGACCAGGAGGACTTCGTCTCGATGGGCTGGACGACCACCCTCAAGGCCCGGAAGGTGATGGACCTCCTCCCCGCCATCCTCGGCATCGAGATCATGGCCGCCTGCCAGGCCCGCGACTTCCGCGACGCCGACTTCGCCCCCGCCACCCGCGCCGTCTACGACCTCGTCCGCGAGCACGTCCCCCACCTCCACGAGGACCGCCCCCTCCACGCGGACAACAACACCATGGCCCGCCTCGTCCGCTCCGGCGCCCTCCTCCACGCCGCCGAGCAGGTCGCGGGGGAGCTGGAGTAGGGGAGGGCCTCCGCCCCCCACGTCGCGCCCTGGATGGAGAGGGAGAGCGCGGCGGCAGCGTGCCACCGGGCCGGGGGCTAGTCCTCCTCCCCGTCCCCGGAGGGGTCCCCGTCCAGGGGAACCGCATCCCCGACGACCAGGGGAGCTGCCAGCTGTTCCTCGCGCGTCCGGGGATCCACGAGGATGTACCGGCTCACGGGGGTTCCAATCTTCTCCGCCTCCTTCCCCAGGTGTCCCGCCAGGGCGATCATGGCGGAACTGCCCCCGGTCAGGACCACCGCCAGTTCCTCGCACGAGGAAAGGATCTCGCCGGTCTGGAACCAGGCAGAATCCTTGTCTACCCGGTGACAGCGCAGGTGGTCCGTCACCTGGAACCACCTGACCCGGTCCCCGGGGAACGCCAGGCGGTCGAGGATATCCTCGGCGAGCGGACGCGACTGCCCGGAGCAGAGTACGACCAGGAGGTCCGGCTCAAGTCTGCCGACCGCCGTGGCCAGGACACCCGGGTTCCGGCCCACCGGCTGGATGACGACCTTCCCCTGTTCCTGCGCGTACTCGAGCCTCCAGGGGTTCCCCCCGGGAGGATCGTCGGCCCGGGGGAGCAGCTCTTCCAGCCGTTGTACTCGATCGCGTACCTTGTCACACAGGACCTCGGTCCTCTCGATCCAGTGGTCGTTGAAGGCCGCGTGCGCCAGGTCGTTCCTCCATTCGGTGACTTTTCGCCAGTGACGGGCGACGATCTCGTGTGCCAGGTCGTCGAGGCCAGCCTTGCCCCGCATTTCGTCCGTCCGGTGCTTCAACCGCCGGAGCCGCCGCTCCGCCGGTACGCGAGCCCTATTGCGCTGGAGCCAGTCATCGACAGGCTTGCCCGGCCCCTGCCAACGGAACCACCGCGGCACCTCGCCTCGCGACGCGGCGTAGATGACGACGTTGATCATCCACTCCCGCAGCACCAGCAGCGCGTTCCTCGGCCGCCCGTGCTCCAGGTACCACCGGCAGAGCTCGATTTCCCGCCGGAGTTCCACCATGTCGAGCCGCGGGATCTCTCTCGGTTTTCCTTTCTCCTCCTGCTCCTCGCCCTCCTTCCGCTGCTGGTTTTCCTGCCGATCCCCCTTGACCCGGCTCAGGCCGGGCGCACCCGGTGGAAACGCGTACCTGCCAACGAACTCTCCCACCGCGTCCAGCACTCTCGTTGCCCCAGGAGCAAAGCTCCTGGCGCCAAGTTCCCTCCTGCCCTGCTCGGCGAGGCTCCTGGCCTTCGCCAGGAGCTCCCGGGCATACTTGCCCACGTCGAGGGGACGGGCCTGTTCCAGCGCCGTGGCCAGATCCCGTACGGGGGACGCGAGGACCTGGAGTTCCCGGGCGTACTTCCGGTGTTCCTCCAGGATCGCCCCGAAGGGCCGGAGAGTGCCGAACCTGCGGAAGGCCTTCCAGCCCGCCTGCCAGTCGACAAGGAACAGGAGACGCCCCAGGTCTTCCGGCTCGACCGGGTTTCCGCCGTTTCGCGGGGGAGGAACGTACCACGCGCCGTCGATAGCGATCTTCCCTTCCGCCTCCAGGACCAGGGCACTCCAGTACAGGATGAAGGAGACGTGCCGGAGGCCGCTCCCCAGGTCCAGGTGGACACGGCAGCCCTCGCACCGGGACAACAGTCCGTCCCGGACCCGGCGAAACAGTTCCTCCAGTCCCGGGGAATCCTGGTCGGCGGGAACCTCGATCCAGTGGACGGCCCCCGCCCCGGCGGATGACAGCGCCCTCTCGAACGCTTCCCCGCGACTCGCCCGGGCCTCCCCGGTCGTCACCACCACGACCTCATCCGGGGTCGAATCCATCATCCCCAGGCGCAGCAGCGCCTCGGCCTGGAACCATGCCGTAGTTTCACGGGCACCCCCGCGGTAGCGCCCCAGGGTGGATCCGGTGCCCAGTCCACCGACGAGAACCATTTTCTCCTGCCGCGCGGCATCCGGCATTTTTCCTCGCCTCCTGTTCCTTCGAGAATCGCTTTCCCTGGCGTGGCAGCGCCTGTCGCCATGCTCCACGCTCGTGGTGGCCCGGGGTTGCAAGGATAGAACGGCCGCCGGCCCGCGTGGGACCGGCGGCCTCGCGGGTGCGAAACCGGGCTCAGTACGCGCTGGTCATGTAGACGACGAGGCCG
Organism: uncultured Acidobacteriota bacterium; assembly: GCA_964582785.1. Lineage (GTDB taxonomy): Bacteria > Acidobacteriota > Polarisedimenticolia > J045 > J045 > JAMOQA01. Next base: position 19,068 of record CAZOTT010000046.1, read on the forward strand.
TACTTCGTCTTCTTCTTCACTCCCTTCACGATCACGGCCGCGGCGGTGTTGGTGCAGTCCAGGCTCAGCGCACCGCAGTCATCCACGTACTTGCCCCTCCTGGTGGAAGAACAGGCGAGGTTCCCGGCCCAGTCGTAGATGTACAGGTCGACGTTTCCCTTCTTCTTCGTCCGACCCAGGCCGGCGTTGATCGACATCAGGTCGACGAAGTCGTACTCGACATAGTTGTTCTTGAGCACCATCCCCTGGAACTCGTACCGGGTGATGTAGCACTCGTCCACGGCCAGGGGTTCCACCCGGATCCGTGCGCCGGACCAGTCCGGACCTGCGTCACCCGGGTCACTGCCACCCCTGCGGCGGTGGGGCGCCTCCGGCAACGCCTTCACTTCCGCACCGGGTCGGAGGTCGATCACCTGCTCCCCGTGCTGCCCGTGGGCAGCTTCTCCCGGTACCGACTCGAGCCGGTCGGTGGACGCCGTTCCCAGGGTCCCCCGGATGACACTCACCCGCACCTGCCGGACGTGGGCCTGGGTCACCTCTCCGCGTGGCAAGTGGATCACCGTCCTGACGAGCGACTGTCCGTCCGGCGTCACCCAGTCGATGGTGGCCGACCCGGCCAACACGGGCAGGCAGGCCACGAGGAAGCAGAGCCCCGTGGCCCACGCGCGAGACGACAGAGAAGACACCCTCGAAACCAGGTTGTTACTCCGAGACATGGCA
>CAZOTT010000047.1:0-19148 GCA_964582785.1 uncultured Acidobacteriota bacterium
GGTTTTCCACGAGCCGGCCCAGCTTGGCGATCTTCTCCTCGGCGTAGGAGCGGATGCGCGGGGTCAGCTCGATGCGTCGGCCGGTCAGCTCAATCGTCATCAGGCTCCTCCCTGGGGACGGCCGTCCCCTGATCGGTACCGGCGGAAGTACGCCGCGCCGGGACACGTCCCGGAACGCGGGGCCTGGTGCATCGAATGGAACGCGACGGGGATGGCGCCGCGACACGGGACCCCGGCCCCCCGCTTCCTGCGGGAGGCCCGGAAACGGCTCCCCGGGGCCGCGACGGGCACGCGCTCATCGGCGCTTCGCGCGTCGGCGCCGCCGGGTCGAGGGGGGGATCCCCAGGTCCTCGCGGTACTTGTTCACCGTCCTCCTCGCGATGCGGAGCCCTTCCTTGCGGAGGATCTCCGCGATCGCCTGGTCGCTGAGGGGGTGATCCGGGTCTTCTTCCTCCACCAGGCGGCGAATCTTGTCCTTGACCGAGAGGGAGCTGACCGCTTCCCCGGCCGAGGAACTGAGCCCGCTGTGGAAGAAGAAACGCATCTCGAACAGGCCCCGTGGCGTGTGCATGTACTTCTGGTTGACGACCCGGGAGACGGTCGACTCGTGCATCCCGATGTCGTCCGCCACGTCCCGCAGGACGAGGGGCCGCAGGTGTTCCACGCCGTGGTCGAGGAACGGCCGCTGGAACTTGACGATGCTCCGGGCGACCTTGTAGATCGTCCGCTGGCGCTCGTCGAGGCTGCGGATCAGGTGGAGCGCCGCCCGCACCTTCTCGCGGATGAACTTCTTCGCCGCCGGGTCCTTCTCGTCGCCCCGGGACACGCGCTCCAGGAAGCGGCGGTAGGAGGGAGAAAGGCGCAGTTTCGGCAGGCCGTCCTCGTTGAGGATGATCCGGTAGTCGTTGCCATCCTTGATCACGAAGACGTCCGGGATGATGTAGGTGACCGGGCGGGGGTTGTACTTCGTTCCCGGGCTGGGGTCGAGGTGGCGGATGACCTCGAGCACCTCCTCGAGGTCGTCCGGTTCCACGCCGATCGCCGCGGCCAGTTCATCGTCGCGGCCGTCCTCCAGCAGGTCCAGGTGCTCGCGGACGACCCGTGCCGCGGGCGATTCCGCCAGCCCCGCGACATCGAGCTGGACGAGGAGACATTCCCGCAGGTCGCGGCTCGCCACGCCGACCGGGTCGAAGCGCTGGATCACCTGCCGGACCCTCTCGATGTCCTCGGGCGACCAGGTCTCCCCCTCCGGCGCCATCGCGGCGATTTCCTCGGTGGTCGCCTGGAGGTACCCGCGCTCGTCCAGGTTGCCGAGGATCGCCTCCCCCACCGGCTTGAGGTGCGCGGGGACGGCGCTCATTTCGAGCTGCCAGAGCAGGTGGTCCGCGAGGGAACCCCGGGTGCGGAGAACCTGCTCGATGGTCGGCAGGTCCGGGCTGGGAGCCTCCCGCTCGCCGGGGGCCCGCTGGTAGCTGTCCTCGAGGTGCTGGAAGAACGCCTCGTAGTCGATGTCGTCCTGGTCGCGTTCGGCGTCTTCCCCGGCGGAGACCTCCTTTTCCTTTTCCGCGTTCTCCGGGGACGACCCCGCCTCGAGGGTGGTGTTCGCCTCCTCGAGGGCGGGATTCTCGACGAGCTGCTGGGCGACTTCCTGGACCAGGTCGAGCTGGTTGAGCTGGAGAAGCCGGATGGCGAGCTGCAACTGGGCGGTGATGACCAGCTTCTGTTGCAGCTTCGGTTCGAGTCGCAGCTCGGGTCGGGGCATGATCCCTCGATCGTCGCGTGGGCGCGGGTCAGTGGAGCGAGAACTCGTCTCCCAGGTACACGGCCCGCACCTCCGGATCCTCGGCCAGTTCCCGGGGGGAACCGCTGCGGAAGATCCTTCCCTCGTTGATGATAAAGGCGTGGTCCGTGATTTGCAATGTCTCCCGGACGTTGTGATCGGTGACGAGGATGCCGATCCCCCGTCCCGCGAGGCGCCGGACGATGCGCTGGATTTCCCCGACCGCGATCGGGTCGATCCCGGCGAAGGGTTCGTCGAGAAGCATGAACCGCGGTTCGGTGACCATCGCCCGCGCGATCTCGCAGCGGCGCCGCTCTCCCCCGGAAAGAACGTAGGCGGGGCGGTCCGCGAGGTCCAGCAGGCCGAGCTCCTCGAGGGCCTCCGTCGCCCTGCCGTGGATCTCGTCCTCGTCGCGGCCGAGGACCTCGAGCACCAGCTCCAGGTTGCCGCGCACCGTCTCGCGCCGGAACACGCTCGGTTCCTGGGGCAGGTAGGCGATTCCCCGGCGGGCGCGGGCGTGGAGCGGCAGGGGCGTGATGTCCTCCTCCCCGAGGAGGATGGTCCCGGCGTCCGGCCGCAGCAGGCCGACGATCATGGCGAAGGTCGTGGTCTTGCCGGCGCCGTTGGGCCCGAGCAGGCCCACGATCTCGCCGGGCCGCACCTCGAGTTCGACGCCGTCGACCACCGCGCGGCGGCGGAACGCCTTCACCAGGCCGCGCGCGCGGAGGGTGTCCCGGTCCCGTTCAGTTGCCGCCACCCGTCTTTTCCTCCCCGGCCGCGGGGGCGCGCAGGCGGGTCCTGCCGCCTGCCCCCGACACCCTGATGCTGCCGTCGGACAGCTCGTACCGGATCACGGAGGCGGTCATCTTCCTCTCTCCCCCCTCCGAGCGCGACACGATCTGCGGCAGGTGTTCCCCGGCGCGCAGGACGATCGACCCCTGCGCGCCGCCCGTCCATTCCAGCCGGTCGGCGGAACCGGTCACCTGTCGGTCCCGCAGGGTGACCGCCGTGCGCGCGACCAGCCGTTCCACCGACCCGTCCGGGCCCAGGGTGACACGGATCGTCCGTGCCCGGACCGTGATTCCCCCCGGCTCCTGGAACTCCGCGTCGCCTTCCACCACCGCCACCCGCTCCCCGGCGGAGTACTCCAGGTGGTCCCCCCGGAGCCACCCGCTGGCGGGGGGACCGTCCCGCGTGGCCCGGACCACGTGCACGACCACGTCCCCGCTTGCCTCGAGGCGCCGGCGGCCCGGATCCCAGCTCATGCGGGCGGCCCGCAGGTCCCGGTCCTCCTGCCAGGCCATCAGGGGCCCCTCGAAGACGAGGGCTCCGCCGCGCAGCGGAACGGTGACGCGGCGGCTGCGGACGCGAACCGGCGTACCGCCCCGGAAGAGGCCCGCCTCGTCCCGGCGGCCCGTCCGGACGTCCGTGATCGGGGCGTCGAGGGCGGTCAGGACCCTCCCGGCGCGGTCGAAGAGGAACCGCGGCGCCTCGATCGTGTCCGGCCCCCGGGCCACCCGCGCCCGGGGCGCCCCCGAGAGCCGCAGTTCCCCGGGATGCGCCGAGCTCCACGAGACCCGGTCACCGGCGCCCCGGACGTCGCCGGGGCCCGTGATGGCCAGTTTCCCGGAAACACTGATCTCCCGGCCACCGCCGGGCGCCTCCCGGGCGAGCAGGTTCTCCCCCGCGATCTTCCATGTTCCACCCTCCGCGTCCCGCCAGCGGGCCTCGAGTTCCCCCGCCGCCCGCAGGCGGCGCACTCCGCCCTTCTCCCGGGCGAACGTCCAGCGCGCGGCGGCCAGGGAGCCCCCCGTGTCCTGGCCGGGCGCGGCCACCGCCAGGACGCCCGGGGGGTCCGTCTCGAGAGACACTTCCCGGCGCCCGGGTTCCCGGCGGGCCTCGAGTCCCGCGGCGGCGAAGGTCCAGGCCACCCGCGCGGCGTGGGGGGCGAGGAGAACGGGGCCGCGGGCCGACAGGTCCCACCCCCCCGGGGCGGCCCGGCGCAGCGTGCCCCCCGCGGCGTGGAACTCTCCCCGGGGCCGTCGCGCCCGGAAGGGGTTTTCCAGCTCCACCGTGCCGTCGGCGAGGCGGTAGACGAACCGGTCCGCGTCGACCCGCACCGGCGGACCCGGGCCCAGGGTCAGGTCGACGGGGCCCTTCCCCACCAGGAGACGCGTCCCGGGCCGGTACTCCAGCCCGGCCACGTGGGCCAGGAGGTCCTTTCCGCGGACCGTGGCCGGGCCGGGCGACTCGAGGGTCCCGACTTCGGCGTTCCATTCCAGGCGGTCCGCCTCGAGCACCGTTCCCCCGGGATCGCGGACGACGACCTTCCCTTCCAGCGCCAGTTCCCAGGCCCTGCTTCCCCGGCGCCCCGCGCTGCGGAGGACCCGCGCCGCCCGGGCCCCCAGGGTCACCAGGCGTCCGTCCTCGGTGTAGAGCGCGAGGCGGCGGACGCCGCGCACGAAGTGGGCGCCCCCCTCGACGCCGACGAGGCTGTCGGCCTCCAGCCGGAACACGACCTTCCCCCGGCGGGTGCGCGTCCAGGAAAACCCGCCCTCGGTGCGGGAGGTCTCGTCCTCCCGCACCGGCAGGCGGCCCGCCACCGGGGCTTCCTCGGGTGGCGGGGGCCGCCGCCACTCCCGGATCGCGGCCGCCCCGAGGATGGCGAGGGCCAGGAGCAGCAGGATGCGGATGCGGCGGGAAGCCGGCACGTCTCGGGGCGTCTCAGCGGCCCGGGAACGCGGGCTTGCGCTTCTCGAGGAAGGCGGTGGTGCCCTCCTTCATGTCCTCGGTCGCGAACGTCACCCCGAAGAGCGCCGCCTCGAACTCGAGGGCCTCCTCGAGGGGCATCGACAGGCCGGTGCGCACCGCCTCGAGGCAGAGGCGCACCGCGACCGGGCCCTTGTCGAGGATCTCGGCGGCGAGGGACCGCGCTTCCTCGAGGGCGGATTTTCCCTCGGCGATGCGGTTGACGAGCCCCCAGGCGCGGGCGGTCTCCGCGTCGATCATCCTGCCGGTGAGGATCATCTCGAGGGCACGGCCCTCCCCGACGAGACGGGCCAGCCGCTGGGTCCCGCCGAACCCCGGGATCAGCCCGAGACCGACCTCGGGCTGCCCGAACTTCGCGCCCGGCGAGGCGACCCGGAGATGGGCCATCATCGCCAGCTCGCAGCCACCCCCGAGGGTGTAACCCTCGATGGCCGCGATCACCGGCTTGCCGGTGGCGTCGATGGCGTCGCCGAGGGCCTGGCCCTGCCGCGAGAACTCCCGGGCCTCGACGGGCGACAGCGCGGCCATCTCCCGGATGTCCGCCCCGGCGACAAACGCCCTGGTGCCGGCCCCCGTGAGGACGATCGCCCCGGCCTCCGGGTCGTTCCCGGCGGCCTCGATCTCGCGGGCGAGCGCGGTGATCACCTCGCGGTTCAGGGCGTTCAGCTTGTCGGGCCGGTTGACGGTCAGGACGGCGATCCTGTCGGCGGTCTCGCGGAGGACGACGGGCTGGTCGGTCATCGTGGGTTCTCCATCGGGCGGGGCGCCAAGGATACCGCGCGCCGGTTCAGGTGCGGTAGGCGGCCGACTTGACCTGGCGCCGGAAGTCCCGGCCCTCCAGGGGGACGATCCAGCACATCTCGACGAGGCGCGAGGCGAGACGGTCCCCGATCCGGTCCGCCAGGGTCTCCTCGCCGGGCCCGGCCTCCACCGGAAGGTTGGTCGTGATCAGGGTCAGCCGGTCCTGGTCGTACCGCTCCCCGAGGATCAGCCCCAGGGTCTCGATCACCCACGGGGTCGTCCGGGTGGCCCCGAGGTCGTCGAGGACGAGAACGTCCGCCAGGAGGACCGGGTCGATCACCTCCCGGGAGGGGGTGGCGGAGCCGCGGTCGTAGGTGTCCTGCAGGCGGCGCAGCAGCCGCCCGAATTCCGCGAACAGGCCCCGGGCGCCACGGTTCTCGACGAGCTCGCGCAGGACCGCCGCGGCCAGGTGGGTCTTCCCCACCCCGCACGGACCGGTGAAGAGGAGGCCGTACCGCCCCCCCGGGAAGTCGCGCACGACCCGCCGGGCCAGGGCCAGGGCCCGCTCGTGGCCCGGGTTCTGGCAGAAGAACCCGTCGAGGGTACAGTGCCGGTAGCGCCGGGGGATCGAGGCCAGCCGGCGGCGGAGTTCTTCCCGGCGGGAACGCCGGCAGTCGCAGGGGCGGGCCGCCTCGAGGCCCTCCCGGCTGACGATGACGAAACCGGTGCCCCCGCAGCGGGGGCACGACGTCCCGTCGGCCGGGCCCACCGGCGGACGGGAACCGGGATCGTGCCGCGAAAGGCCGCTCATCGCGGGGCGATTGTCGCCGCCCCGCCGGCCGGGGGCAAGGGCCCCTCTCCCCGGGCCGGGATCAGTTGAGGTACGACCGCAGCTGCTGGCACTTGGAGGAGCGGTTCAGCTTCCGGAGGGCCTGGGCCTCGATCTGGCGGATCCGCTCCCGGGAAAGGTTCATCACCTCCCCGATCTCCTTGAGGGTCTTCGGCTCCTCGCCGGTCAGCCCGAACCGGAGGAGGATGACCTTGCGCTCCTTCTCGTCGAGCTCGGAGAGGGCCTGCCGGACCTGGCGCCGCAGGGCCCCGCGGAACAGGACGTTGTCGGCCGGGGGGATGACGTTCTGTTCCAGCTTGTCGGAGAGGTGGAACTCGTGTTCCTCGTCGATGATCGCCGAGAGGGAGATGTTCTCCTCGTTGACCTGGAGCAGCGTCTGCACGTCCGCCGGGTCGACATCCATCGCCTCGGCGATTTCCTCGGCCGACGGCCGCCGCTCCAGTTCAGCCATCAGGGCCGCCTGGGTCTTGCCGATGCGGTAGAGCAGGTTCGCCTGCTTCTGGGGCAGGCGGAAGGGACCGCTCTGGTCCGACAGGGCGTGGATGATCGACTGCCGGATCCACCAGACGGCGTACGTGATGAACTTGACGTTCTTGTCCGGGTCGTACCGCTTGGCGGCCTCGATCAGGCCGACGTTCCCCTCGTTGATCAGGTCGAGGAAGGAGAGCCCGAGGCCGCGGTACCGCTTCGCGAAACTGACGACGAAGCGGAGGTTCGCCTCGACCAGCTTCTTCAGCGCCTCCCGGTCCCCCTTCCGGATACGGCGCCCGAGCTCGCGCTCCTCCTCGACGGTGATGCGGGGCAGCCGGGCGATTTCCTTGAGGTACTTCTTGAGGGCCTCGGCCGATCCCTGCCCCCGCTCGCGCCGCGCGCTGCCCTCCTGGACGAACTGGTCCGCCATGATCCCTCCCGCGGGTCCCGCTCCCGGCGCCACCGGCGCCACGGGTCGGACCCGGGTTTCTTATCGGCCGATCGGGTCGAGATTATAAGGGGCGGCGGCGGAGTTTACAGGAGGCGCCCGGCCGGGGGCTCTCAGTGCGCCGCGTCTTCCCCCCCGAGGGGGATCCTGCGGGCGCGGAGCTCCGGGCGCCGGGCGAAGCGGACGCGCAGGACCCCCTCCCCCAGGGAGGCCTCGACGCTTTCCGGGTCGGCCCAGGGTGGCAGCTCGAAACGGCGAAGGAAACGGCCGAAGGGCCGCTCGAGGAGGTGCCAGGTTCGCTCGTCCGGGCCGGAGGGGCGGCGGCGCTCTCCCGAGACGACCAGCTCGTTCCCCTCGACCTGGACCTCCACCTGGTCCCGGTCGAGGCCCGGGAGGTCGCACGAGATCTCGAGCCCGTCCGGGGTGGCGACGACCTCGGCGGTGGGCTGCCAGGGACCGATGCCGGCGCCCTCCGCGTCGAAGGGGACGGGCCCGGTGAGGACCGCCTCGAAAAGCTTGTTCATCCGGTCCTGGATCGAGAGGAGGTCGCGGAACGGGTCCCAGCTCTTCATGGCGCGCTCCCATGGAACGGAGCGGGGCGGCGCCGGGCGCCGCCCCTTCCTTCCCGGCGGGGTCCAGACTAGGTTCCCTGGCCCGAGTCGTCCACGACTTCCGCGTCGACGACGTCCTCGGCCCCGCTGCCGGAACCGCCGGGCCCTCCCTGGGCGGCCCCTTCCGCGGGCCCCCCGGCGGACCGGTAGAGGGCGTCCGAGGCCCGGTGGACGGCCCCGGTCAGGCGCGCCAGGGCGGCCTCCAGTTTTGCCTTGTCTTCGCTATCCAGGACACCCCGCGCCTCGGAGATCGCCGCGGACAGCTCGGTCTTGGCCTCGTCGGGGATCTTCTCCCCGTGCTCGTTCAGGGTCTTCTCCGCCTGCCAGACCAGGGTATCGAGCCGGTTCCGGGTCTCGACCAGCTCCTGCCGCCGCCGGTCCTCGTCGGCATGCTCCTGGGCCTCGCGCACCATCCGCTCGATCTCGTCCTGGCCGAGCCCGGAGGAAGCCTGGATGGTGATCTTCTGCTCCCGGCCGGTGGCCTTGTCCCGGGCGCTCACGTGGAGGATGCCGTTGGCGTCGATGTCGAAGGTGACCTCGATCTGGGGGACTCCCCGCGGGGCGGGCGGGATCCCGTCGAGGATGAAGCGGCCGATCGTCTTGTTGTCCCGGGCCATCGGCCGTTCCCCCTGGAGGACGTGCACCTCCACCTGGGTCTGGTTGTCGCTGGCCGTGGAGAACACCTCGGTCTTCTTGGTGGGGATCGGGGTGTTCCGCTTGATCAGCGTGGTCATCACGCCGCCCAGGGTTTCGATCCCCAGGGAGAGCGGGGTCACGTCGAGCAGGAGGACGTCCTTGACCTCGCCCGCGAGCACGCCGGCCTGCACCGCGGCGCCGACGGCGACGACCTCGTCCGGGTTGACCCCCTTGTGCGGCTCCCTGCCGAAGAACTCGGTCACCAGCTTCTGGACCAGCGGGATGCGGGTGCTGCCCCCGACCAGGACGACCTCGTCCACGTCACCGGGCGCGAGGCCGGCATCCTTCAGCGCCTGCCGGCAGGGCTCGAGGGTCCGGCGGACGATGTCGTCGATGAGCTGCTCGAAGCGGGCACGCGTGATCTTCTTCACCAGGTGCTTGGGACCCGAGGCGTCCGCCGTGATGAAGGGCAGGTTGACCTCCGTCTCCATCACCGACGAGAGCTCGCACTTCGCCTTCTCCGCGGCCTCCTTGAGCCGCTGCAGGGCCATCTTGTCCTGCCCGAGGTCGATCCCCTGCTCCTTCCTGAACTCCGAGATCAGCCACTCGACCAGCCGCTGGTCGATGTCGTCACCGCCCAGGTGGGTGTCACCGTTCGTCGACTTCACCTCGACGACGCCCTCGCCCACTTCCAGGATGGAGATGTCGAAGGTCCCGCCGCCGAAGTCGAAGACGGCGATCTTCTCGTCCTTCTTCCTGTCGAGTCCGTAGGCCAGCGCCGCCGCCGTGGGCTCGTTGACCAGGCGCTCGACCTTCAGGCCCGCGATCTGCCCCGCGTCCTTCGTCGCCTGTCGCTGCGCGTCGTTGAAGTAGGCGGGGACCGTGATCACGGCCCGCTCGACCTTCTCCCCGAGGTAGGCCTCCGCGTACTCCTTGAGCTTCTGGAGGATCATCGCGGAGATCTCGGGGGGGCTGTACAGCTTGCCGTCCACCTCCACCCGTGCGTCACCGTTCGGCGCCCGGACGACCCGGTAGGGGACGCGGCCGATCTCCTGCTGGACCTCGTCGTACTTGCGGCCCATGAACCGCTTGATGGAGAAGATGGTGCGTCCCGGGTTCGTCACCGCCTGGCGCTTCGCCTGGACACCGACGAGGCGCTCCCCCTTGTCGGTGAAGGCGACGACGGACGGGGTGGTGCGCCCACCTTCCGCGTTCGGGATGACGACGGGCTTGCCGCCCTCCATCACGGAGACCACCGAGTTCGTGGTCCCGAGGTCGATTCCGATGATCTTGCCCATGCCAGTTCCTCCCGGCGGCCAGCTGCCGCTGCGGGTTCCTAAGATGCGGCGCGGGCGGCGTCAAGCGGGGGAGCGTCCGGGGGCTTTCAGGGGGGCGGCGCGTGCCCTTCGCCCCCCACCGCCATCTCCTCGCCGCCGGGGGCCAGCACCCGCAGGCCGCCCGGCGCCCGGCCGAGGCGGTAGGGCCGGCCCCAGGGATCGCGGGCAAGGGGAGACGGCAGCAGGTGCGCGGCGACCAGGTCGTCGACCGACGAGGGCCAGCGCCCGTGGGCCAGCCGGTAGACCCGGACCCCCGCGGCGATCCTTTCGAGGCGCAGGCGGTCGGTGGCGCGGCGCGCCCGCTCCAGTCCGCAGGTGCGGGAGAGCCAGGCCGCCGAGGCCAGGGGACGCGGCAGGGGGGCCGCGGGCAGGGCCGGCACGAAGGCGCGGGCGACCTCGACCGCGGCCGAGATCCCGCCGAGGACCACCAGCAGCGCGGCGAGGACACCGAAGACCCGGGCCATGGCGGCGCTCCGCAGCCACCCGGGGACCGCCCGTTCGCCCCCCCGGGGCAGTTCCGGCGCCCGGGTGAGCAGTCCCCGCTCGACGAGAGAGGCGAGCACCTTGAAGGCCTCGAAGTTGCCGAGTTCGGAGAGTTCCGCCACCTCCGCGGCCGTCCGCTCGCCGTCCACCCAGCGCAGGACCCGCAGTTCCGACCGTCCCAGCCGTGTCCCCGGTTCTCCCTCCTCCTCGAGCAGGGGGTCCTTGATGAAGCCGAAGTCGATGTCCTGGTCGTAGACGGTCCCCCGGCCCTCCCCCTCATCCGAGGACGCGACCAGGAGCTCCCGGGCGGCCCGGGTCGGCAGGAGGACGATGTCCGGGCGGGGAATCACCCGCTGGATCCGGGGCCACTCGTCGATGCGTCGCGCCCCCTCCATCAGGAGCGAGTCGCAGGAGACCGGCAGGACCAGTGCCCGGTCCCACTCGATCGTGTCGGAGGGAAGGAAGTCGTACTCCCCGTCCTCCCAGCGGAACAGGTCGTAGACCGTGTCCGTGATCTGCCGGTGCAGCTGGGCCTGGAGCGTCTCCCTGTCGATCCAGCCCCGCTCGACGAGGACGTGTCCCAGCCGCTCCAGGGTTTCCTGCTGGATCTCCAGCGCTTCCTGGAGCCGCTCCTCGGTCAGCTTCCCGGTCCGCACCAGGAGCTGCCCGACCCGCTGTTCCAGGTTGCGGTCCCCCCGGTCGGCGAAGACGACCGCTCCCTCCTCGAAGCCGAGGATCACCTCCTCGGACCGCCGGCGGAGAACGAGAGTGCCCGTCTTCCGCTGGAGCCCGATCAGCTGGAGGATGTCCGTGAGGGCGAAGTCGCCGAGGGTCCCCTTGAGTGCCATGTCAGCCCCTCCCCGCGCGCCGCGCCGGGTCCGCCGGCTGGAACACGCGGTGCTGGCTGGCGATCCAGAAGAGGACGGCCGCGATCGCCCAGGGAACCCCGGGTCGCCAGGGCAGCAGGCAGGCGTCCGGTGGTATGAGCCGCGGCGCCAGGACCGTGCCCAGCACGAGCGTGGCCCAGGCCCACGCGAGAAGGAACCCGCTCCCGGCGCGCCCCTCGAGGATCAGGCCGGTCCCGGGCCAGAGCAGCCGGGTCACCAGCTTCCGCCGGCGGCGCGCCCGCACCCAGGCGTCGATGCGGCCGGCCTGTTCCCGGCGCGCTTCCGGCGAGAGCCCTTCCTGTTCCCGGAACAGCCGCTGGCAGGGAATGCAGACCTCCTGTTCCAGCGCCTCGCTCCCGGCGCACCGGCGGCAGAAGACCCGCCCGCACCGGCGGCAGGTGCGGGCGGTCAACCCCCGGCCGCGGAGGGCCACCACGATCGAGAGGAGGAATGCCCCCAGGGCCGCGAGGGTCAGCGGGTTGTCCGGCCGGAGCGCCCGGCGCAGGCCCGGAACGACCTCGTCCGCCAGGACCTGCCGGGCGACCTCCGGGACCGTGATCTCCGGGTCCGCGACGCCGTCCGGGTTCTCCCGGTCGAGCCGGTCCACGAGGGCCGGGTCGATCCGGCGGGCGGCGGCCATCTCGGCCTCGGCCCGGTCGAACTCGAAGTCCGCCAGGTAGACCCGGGCCAGGTTGACGTGGGCCAGGGGATCCCCCGGGTCGATCGCGAGAGCTTCCCGGTAGGCCACCCCCGCGGCGTGGGTCTTCCCCACCCGGAAGAGCACGTTTCCCAGGAGGAGGCGGATCCGGCCGTCCCGGGGGGCCAGGGCCGCCGCCTGGCGGAGGAGCCGGACCGCCTGTTCCGGGTGCCGGGGCGCCACCACCCGTGCCAGGAGGGTCTTCCAGGTCGGGTCCCGGGGATGCAGCTCGGCGAGGCGCACCAGCTCGGCGATCAGGTCCGGCCGGATCGCCCGTTCCGCCGACGCCACCGCGACCCGGGCGGCGGGAGAAGCCGCCACTCCCTCCAGCAGCCAGGCGAGGCCGCTGGCCGGTACCGCCAGGGCCAGGAGCAGCAGCCAGGCCGCCAGCAGGCGCCGCTCGGTACGGCCGACGACCGCCGCGAGCACGACGGCCCAGGCGAGCAGCGCGAAGGCGCCCAGCACCTGGACGCCGACCGGCGCGAGGAGCAGCGTCCAGGCGATGGCCGATTTCCAGAGGGGATGCCAGCCGGCGGGGAGGCGTTCCTCGATCTCGTGGGCCAGGAGCGGCCCCGCCCGGACCAGGAGAAGGAGAACCAGCAGCGTTCCGGCCAGCAGCGCGCCGAGGAAGGCGGAGGACCCGAGCAGGAAGAGGTCCGCGTACCGGTCCCACCAGGAGGCGAAGCGCAGGTAGACGGCCCGGGCGAAGGCACGGACCGTCTCCGGCCGGACCTGCCGGCCCCGCAGGCGGATCGTCCCCTCCTCCCAGGGAACGGCGGCCAGCCGGGGGTCGAGGCGGGCCGCGAACCGGACCTGGAGGATCGCGGTGGCGGGATCGTCGGGCAGCGCTTCCCGGGCGCCGAGCAGGGCCGCCTCCGCGAACGGCTGCGCCCGGGCGATGTTCTCCGCCTGCAGGAACGACAGGAGGGCTTCCTCGATCTCCCGGGCCGCGGTCACGTCGCCCCGGCGCAACGCCCGGTCCCGTCGCCACCAGTCCTCCTCGATCCGTGCCAGCAGGCCGTGAACCCAGGAGGTCTCGCCGCCGGGCCCGGCCGCGGACGCTGCCGGGGCCTTCCCGTCTCCTGCCCCGGCGCCGGGCGGGACCGCGACGGCCGGGAGGCCCCAGGCGAGGCACGCGGCCAGCACGGCCGGGACCCACCGGCGCCGGCCGTGGAGCCCGTCCCTTCGCTGCCGGATCATTCCCCGTCCCGGCGCTCCGCGTACTGGAGCTTCAGCTCGTAGAGCGCCTGCTCGAGGAAGGCGGTTTCCCGGTCCGTCCGGTTTCCGTGGGTCTTGCGCCGCAGGAGTTCCAGGCAGTCGATTGCCAGCCGGGCGGTCGGGAGGTCGATCTCGGGCCGGCCGCTCACCGGGTGCGGAACCACCCCGAGGGCGGCCAGCCCCATCAGCACGAACGGACTGGCCAGGTCCTCGAACCGGGCCTCCCGGTCCCCGGTGCCCCCCTCCGGGGGGGGGCCCAGGTAGACTCCCCCTCCGGGGAGCTCCACGCCGCCGGGCGCGCCCCGCTCGGCGCGGGACCCGTCCTCCTCCCGCCGGGGACGGTCGTCGCTCATCCGCCTCTCCCTCGTATCCTTCCGCGCGAACCCTCGCCGCGGGGTTCTTCCCACAATATCATCCCGCTGCGGCGGGATTCCAAGTCGCGGTGGAGGAGGGCCGGGATGAGCCGTGCGGTGGATCGCCTGGTGGGGATCATGGCGCGCCTGCGGGGCCCCGGGGGCTGTCCGTGGGACCGGGAGCAGACGTTCCGTTCCCTGCGTCCCTACGTGCTCGAGGAGGCCTTCGAGGTGGCGGAGGCGATCGACCGGGGAGAACCCGCCGCCCTCCGGGAAGAGCTGGGGGATCTCCTGCTCCAGGTGGTCTTCCTCGCCCGCCTGGCGGAGGAGGAGGGCCTGTTCGACCTGGACGGAGTGGCCGAGTCGATCTCGGCGAAGCTGGTCCGGCGCCACCCCCACGTGTTCGGGGACCGTCCCGCCTCCTCGGTCGGGGAGGTGTGGAAGCGGTGGGAGGAGATCAAGCGGGAGGAACGGGAAGAACGGGAGACGGGGCCGGGGTCCCGCCTCGACGGGATCCCCCGCGCCCTTCCGTCGCTCCTGCGGGCCCGCCTCCTCGCGGACAAGGCCGCCCGGGCCGGCTACGACTGGCCCGATCCCGCCGCGATCCTCGACAAGGTGCGCGAGGAGACCGGGGAGCTCGCCGCCGCGCTCACCGGGGAAGGCCGGGAACGGGTGGAGGAGGAACTCGGGGACCTCCTGTTTGCCGCCGCCAGCCTCGGCCGCCGGCTGGGAATCGATCCGGAAGGCGCCCTCGCCCGGGCCAACGCCCGTTTCGAGAAGCGGTTCCGGGAGGCGGAACGGCTGGCCCGGGAAGCGGGGACCGAGCTCGAGGACCTGGACGCCGACGCCCTGGACGCCCTCTGGAAGCGCGTCAAGCGGGGGGCCTAGGCGACCTCCGTGAAGCGGCCGATCCGCCGGAAACGGCGGTACCTGTCCTCGACCAGTTCCTCCGGCGCGAGGCGCCCGAGCTCGGCGAGTTGCCGTTCCAGCACCTCTCCGACCAGCTCGATGGCCCGGCCGGGGTCCGCGTGGGCTCCCCCGGGCGGTTCCCCGATCACCTCGTCGATCACCCCCAGCTTCAGGAGGTCCGGCGCCGTCAGCCGGAGGGCGCGGGCCATCTCCGGGGCCTTCGCCGCGTCCCGCCAGAGGATCGAGGCGCACCCCTCGGGGCTGATCACCGAGTAGATGGCGAACTCCAGCATGTTCACCCGGTTGCCCACGCCGATCGCGAGGGCTCCCCCGGAACCGCCCTCGCCGGTGACGGTGACGATGACCGGCACCCGGAGGCGGGCCATCTCGCGGAGGTTCGTGGCGATCGCCTCGGCCTGGCCCCGTTCCTCGGCGTCGATGCCCGGGTAGGCTCCCGGGGTGTCGATGAAGGTGAGCACCGGGCGGCCGAACTTTTCCGCCATCTGCATGATCCGGAGCGCCTTCCGGTACCCTTCCGGCCGGGGCATGCCGAAGTTGCGCTCGATCTTCTCCCGGGTCTGCCGGCCCTTCTGGTGACCGATCACCGCGACCGGCAGGCCGCGGAAGACGGCGAAACCGGCCACGATCGAGCGGTCGTCGGCGAACCGGCGGTCTCCGTGCAGCTCGACGAAATCGGTCATCAGCCCGGCCACGTAGTCCAGGGTGTAGGGACGCCGCGGGTGGCGGGCCACCAGGGTCTTCTGCCACGGGTCGAGCCGGGCGTAGATGTCCGCGCGCAGGGCCCGGAGCTGTTCCGCCATCCGGTCGATCCGTTCCTCGAGGGCGGGGTCGCCAAGACCCCGCAGCTCCTCGATCTTCTGCTCGAGCTCGATGATCGGGCGCTCGAAGTCGATGTCGCCGTTGCTCACCTTGCCTCCCGTGCCCCGACCGGGGCGGCGCGCCGGCCCACGATACCCCACCCCCCCGGCTCGTGTCAGGCCCGGGGATGGTGCTCGTCGTAGAGCCGGCGGAGGCGTTCCCGGGCCACGTGAGTGTAGATCTCGGTCGTGGAGATGTCCCGGTGACCGAGGAGGAGCTGGACGGTCCGCAGGTCGGCGCCGTTCTCGACGAGGTGCGTGGCGAACGAGTGGCGGAGAACGTGGGGCGAGACCCGGTCCGGGGGGATCCCGGCCCGGGCGGCCAGCCGGCGGACCCGCGCCCAGAGCGCCTGCCGGCTGATCGGCCTCCCCCGGCGACCCGGAAAGACATACTCGCTGCGCGGTTTCCCCTTCCCCGGCGCCCCGGCGTCCAGCCACGCCCGGAGGGCGGCCAGGGCCCGGCGCCCCACCGGCACCACCCGCTCCCGGTTCCCCTTCCCCACCACCCGCACGAGCCCGCGGCGGAGGTCCAGCCGGCTCCAGCGCAGGGAGGCCAGCTCGGAAACCCGCAGGCCGCTCGCGTAGAGGAGCTCGAGGAACGCCCGGTCCCGCAGGCCGGCAGGGGTCCGGGGATCGGGCGCCGCGAGAAGCGCCTCCACCTCGGCCGCGGCGAGGACGCGGGGCAGGGGCCGCCCCCGGCGGGGAACGGCCAGGCGGCGGGCGGGATCGTCCTCCCGGGTCCGCTCCTCCCGGAGCCAACGGAGGAACGAGCGGACCGCGGCCAGCTTCCGGGCCCGGGAGGACGGCGCCAGGCCCCGCGCCCGGAGTTCCCGGAGCCATTCCGCCAGCTCGTCCTCGTCCACCCGCTCCGGGGACCGGTTTCCCCGGCGGGCGAGCCACTCCGCCAGGTCCCGGAGGTCCCGCCCGTAGGCCTCGGCGGTGCGCGCCGCGAGGCCGCGGACCGCGACGAGATGGGCGAGGAAGCGACGGATCACCGGGGGCGGGTCGCCGGGGGTCATCGGCGGCCCCCGTCCGCGGGACCGTCCAGGAGGAAGGTCACCGGCCCCTCGTTTACCAGCTCCACGAGCATCGTTGCCCGGAAACGCCCCTCGGCCACCGCCACGCCGCGGGAGCGCAGCGCCTCGACGAAGGCACGGTAGACCGGCAGCGCCTCCCCGGGGGGGGCGGCCGGATCGAACGACGGCCGCCTGCCCTTCCGGGTCCGGGCCGCCAGCGTGAACTGGGACACGACGAGGGCTTCCCGCCCGGCCTCCCGGAGGTCGAGCTCCCAGGGCCGGCCGGCGGCGCCCGGGAAGAGGCGCATCCGCGCCAGCCTGCCCGCGTACCAGTCGGCGACCGCCGCGTCGTCGCCCCGTTCCACCCCGAGGAAGACGACCACTCCCGGGCCGATGCTCCCGACGACCGCGCCCTCGACGAGGACCCGGGCCCCGGTCACCCGCTGCACGAGCACCTTCATGGCACGAGGAAACCACGCCCCGGCCGGGCCGGGCAACCTCCCGGGGCCGGGAGCCGGGCGGGGGACCACCCTTGCCCCCGCCGGGGGGGCATGGCACGCTCCCCGGCGGAAAGGAGGAGGCGATGGGTTCCCTCGCGAAGGTCATCCTGATCGGCAACCTGGGGCGGGACGCGGAGCTGAAGAAGACTCCGAGCGGCACGTCGGTGCTCGACTTCTCCCTGGCGACCAACGAGCGCTGGAACGACCGGGAGGGGAACAGCCAGGAGCACACCCAGTGGTTCCGGGTTTCCCTGTGGGGTCGCCGGGCGGACGCCCTGGCCCAGTACCTCCAGAAGGGGAAGCAGGTCTACGTGGAGGGCCGGCTCCGCGCCCGGCTCTACCAGGGGAGCGACGGCCAGGCGCGGATCAGCCTCGACGTCCGGGCCGACGACATCCAGCTCCTCGGCACACGGGCGGATGCCGGCTCCTGGACGGCTCCGTCCCGGGGGATCGCGCCGCCCGAGGAGCCCGCGGCGGGGGGTGTCGCCGACGCCGACGACGACATCCCGTTCTGACACGCCCCTTCTCCCCCGTCCGGAACCGGCCGCCCGGGTTCGGACCGGTGCGGGAGAGGAAGGCACGTTTGCCGGCCGTTCGCCCCGCGGGTATAAACGCCTGCAGGAGGACCCGATGGTCTCCAGCAGGACCCCCCGGATCGCGCTGTTCGCCGTTTCCCTCTTCCTCGTCGTCTTCCTCGCGGTTCCCGCGGCGGCCTTCGAGGGGGAGCGACCCGGCTACCCGGTGAACGACGAGCGGGTCGGCGCCTGGTTCGAGTTCTGGATCGAGGCCGACGGGCGGCCGGAGAAGGAGGAGTACTACCGCATCCAGGTGGCCAGCGACCCGGACTTCGAGCACGTGGTCGCGGTGTTCGACCAGCGCAAGCGGTCCCAGGGCTGGCTGCTCGGTGACCCGATGGGCCTCGACGACATCCCGGAGCAGTACCGCCCTCAGAACTACGCCGGGATCCACCTCAAGGTCCGGGGCCGGCTCCGGGACGGCGAGTACTGGTGGCGCGCCTACAAGGCGGTCGGGGGCGGTGACTGGACCCTCCTGGACGGCGAGGGGCACTTCTACGTCGACACCGACCCCCCGGCCCCGGTGGACACCCTCGAGATCACGAAACTCGATGACGGGCGGGTCGAGCTGCGCTGGGCCCCGGTCGTCATGGAGGTGGACGAGGACCCGGAGGACACGGCCGGGTACCGCGTCTACCGCTACACGCGAAAGCTGAAACGCTACCCGCTGATGACCCGCTACCTGGTGGCCGAGACCGAGGACACCCGGCTCGTGCTGCCCCCGGACGAGGACGAGAACCTGAAGATCGTCTTCTACCGGGTGAACGCCGTCGACCGGGCGGGGAACGAGATGGGGCGGCGGCGGCCGAAACCACTGGGAGCCTTCGCCGAGAAGTTCCACCCCCCGGACGCCGACTCCCTGACCAACCCCGAGTACCTCCGGCAGCTGATCCAGCAGGGCCGGTAGGCCGGCGCGCCGGTTCTCAGGAGGCGGCGGCCCCCGCGGCCACCGCCCCCTCCAGTCCCTCTTCCCGGCGCTTCTCGTCGTGCCGCCGCAGGGTCTCGTAGAGGTGCCGGCTGAAGACCCGGCGCATCGCCGCCAGCTTCGCCTCCCGGAACGCGAACCGGCGCCGCGTCCTCCGCGGGACCAGCCAGCGGGCCTCCCACGGGAGGAGCACGAGGGACACGTGAATGTTCGGCGTGATGCCGATCGGCAGGCCGCGCTTCATGCAGAACTCGTACTGGGCGGCGAATACCGGGATCATCTCCTCGGTGGTGGGCGGCGGCAGGTGCTCGTAGTCGGTACCCCGGAGGGGGCGGAAGACGCAGACCGTCGGGATCGCGCCGACCGAGGTGATCCAGTCGATGGCCCGGATCGAGGATTCCGGCGGCTCGAGGCCGGCGATGATCTCGCCGTTGCTCACCCAGGGTTCGAAGGAGAGACCCCCTCCCCGGCCGAGGCGCGCGCAGTACTCCACGGCGTCGAGGTAGCGCCGGAGGCCGTACCGCTCGTGCTTGCCGGGACAGATCTCCCGGAAGATCCGCTCGTCGAAGATCTCGAAGCAGAAGGAAACGCGGTTGACCCCGATCTCCTTGAGCCGGTCGTAGCGCGAGAGGTCGTGATGGGGCGGGGTCTGGATGCCCACCAGGCAGCCGGTCGCCTCCTTCACCGCCCGCACGTAGGGTTCCAGGATGTCGAGGTAGGTGTCCCCCTCGTAGTGACCGGTGTTGAAGTCGATGTAGGTCACGTTCGACTCGTCCCGCGCGGCCGCGGCGACCTCGACCACTTCCCGGATCTTCTTCTCTTCCGCGTCGTCCGCGCCCAGGTTCAACCCGACGGAGCAGAACTTGCAGTTCGTCCGCTCCGGCTTGTCGAGCCAGTACTCGCAGACCTTCGACGGGTAGACCCCCAGGTACGTTCCCTGGAGGGTCCCGATCATCGTCATCGGCTTGCCCGTGGACGTCCGGCGATCGTACCAGGAGGGGCGGGGTGCCAGCTTCACAGGCGCGATCGGTTCCCTTCCCCGGTCGACCCAGATCGAGCCATCG
>CAZOTT010000048.1:0-16909 GCA_964582785.1 uncultured Acidobacteriota bacterium
CAAAATCACCGGTTCTCGAACACCCCCCTTGCAATTTCCCCCGTTCTCCCGCCCCCAACCTCCCGGGACCGACTTCTTCCCGCGTCTCGGGCAGTGCCGGGTGGACGCGCTCCGGCCCGCCGGCCCCGGGCGAGCCGTCAGCGGCGGGAGGGGGCGGGGGAGAGGGAGTGGTCCGGGGTGCCCGAGGGGCGGAGCCGCAGAGGCATCGAGTAGACGAGGCGCAGCCGGTGGCGCTCGGCCCAGGCCCGGATCTCCTCCACCGGCCGGGGCGAGGCGAAGATCCAGTAGGGCCAGGGGCCGCGGCCGAGGTCGATGCAGTGGACGAGGATCCCGTCCCGCGCCCAGGGCATCACCGGGTTCGGCACCCGGTTCGGGGGGAAGGGGCGGCGGTAGAGAAACTGGTTGTAGACGTCGCAGAACATCACCCGCCGGGCGACGACGTCGTCCCAGGTCGCCTGGCGCTGGTGGAAGATGACTCCTTCCCGGTGGAACGGCCGCCGGGCGATCTCCGGGTCGTTCAGGCCCCACGGGTCGAAGTGCCAGGCGTCGGTCACGTACGGCAGGGCGCCCGCCCACCCGATGCAGATCCGGTCCTCGGGGGTGAGGACCCGGGCGAGCTGGCGTCCCTCCGCGAGGAGGGCGTCCGCCTGCCGCTTCATGTGCTCCGCCGCGTCGACGTCGTCGAACTTCCGGAACGGCACCGCGAGGGTCCACCAGGAGACGGCGACCGCGCCCACCGCCAGCAGGACGGTAAACGCCCGGTGGCCCCGGCGCGCCGCTCCTCCCAGCCCGTACCCGGCGGCGACGCTGGCGGCGGCGGCGGCGACGGCCAGGGCGAGACCGGGCAGCAGGAAGTCGAGGAAGCGGAACTCCCAGCCGCCGCCCCCCTCGACGGCGAGCCAGCCGCACCAGGCGACGGCCTGGGCCCCGATCGCGGCGAGCAGCGGAGGCACCGCCGGGCCCTCCCCGGGATCGTCCCCGTGGTGGCGCCGCATCCACCAGGCGAAGATCCCGGCGAGGAGCAGGGGGCCCAGCAGCCAGCCCCCGTTCTGGGCGGGGAACTGGGCGAGCCAGGCGAGGCCGCGGGAGAGCTGGATCCCTCCCACCTTGGCGTAGAACGTGTTCGGCAGGGGCCGGCCGAAGTAGAGCAGCCGGAACGCCGTCAGGGCCGCGAGCCCGGCCCCGTGCACGATCCCCGAGAGGACGATCGCGAACAGGTTCTCCCGGCGGGGACGGGCGAGCCCGAACCCGGCCCCCGCGGCCGCGTGGAGCAGGGGTACCTCGGGGCGGAACAGGGTGGCGGCGAAGAAGAGCGCGCCGCTGGCCGCCCAGCCGGGGGGGTGCCGGCGCTGCTCGAACGCCATCACCAGGAGCGCCGCGAGGGCGAGGACCGTGGCGAACCGGGTCTCCAGGGAGGACACCGCCCAGATGACCCACTGGCGGTGCGCGGCGAGGACCGCGGGCGCCAGGAGGGCGAACCAGGGAGACAGTCCGAGCAGGCGGCGGGCCGCCAGCCAGGAGAGGAAGAGCCCGACCACGCCCGCGAGGAGCCCGAGGGCGTGGGAGAACCACACCGGGTTTCCGCCGAGGGCGATCGCCGCCGCGTTCAGGTAGGTCCACCCCAGGGACGAACTGCCCTCGACCCGGACCGGGTCGACGGTGTTCCACACGAACCCGAACCCCTGGGCCAGGTGCCGCGCGTAGCGGAACGTGATGAACGCGTCGTCGTTGTACCAGGCCCGGGGCCAGGCGACCGCGACGAACAGCACGGCCAGCGCCCCGACCAGGACCGGCCCGAACCGCTCCGCGAAGGACCTTCCCTCCCGTTCCACGTCCATGCCCCGGATCCTCCCGGCGGGAAGGGTACCGTCCCCGGCCGGGTGGCGGAAGGGGCGCCGGGAACGGAACGGGGATCGGCGCGCCCCGCCGGGCCACCCGTCCCGCGAGGTGGTCCGGCGGACCCCGGGGCCGGTCCACCTCCGAAAGAAGCGGGGAGTCTCCGGGGGAGCCGGGTGGCGGCCGCGGGGCTCTCCCCGGATCGGGGGACGCCGCGGGCGGCGGTGAGAGGGCGCTCCCGGAGCCGCCCGGGGTCGGGGTATCCTCCCGGCCATGACCGTCGAACTCGCCGTCATCGCCGCCCTGCTGCTGGCCAGCATCGTCGGGATGCTCGCCCAGCGGCTGCGGCTGCCGTACACCGTCTCCCTGGTGCTGGTCGGGATCGCCTTCGCCGCCGCCCGGGACCGGTTCTTTCCCGGCTTCGACCCGGGCCTGCACCTGACCCCCCAGCTCCTGTTCACCGTGCTGCTCCCCGCCCTCGTCTACGAGGCCGCCTTCCACCTCGAGCTGCGGCACTTCCTCGCCACCTGGCGGAGCGTCCTGCTCCTGGCGGTTCCCGGCGTGGTCGTCGGCACGGCGCTCACCTTCGGCCTCTCCCTCGCCGGCCTCCATGCCGCCGGCTTCCGGCCGGACTGGCGGGTGCTGCTCCTCGCGGCGACGGTGCTGGCGGCCACCGACCCCGTCGGCGTCCTCGCCCTGCTGCGGGAGCTCGGGGCGCCCCGCCGCCTCGCGACGATCATGGAGGGGGAGAGCCTGCTGAACGACGGCATCGCGATCGTCGCCTTCGGCGTGGTGATGGTCGGCCTGGGCCTCGACCCGGAGCACCACGCGATCACCGCCTCCTGGATCGCCGGGTTCCTGGCGTGGGAGGTGCTCGGGGCGGTCCTGATCGGCGGCGGGCTCGGCCTCGGGCTGTCGTGGCTGACCAGCCGCATCGACGACCACCTGATCGAGATCACCCTGACGACGATCTCCGCCTTCGGATCGTTCCTGCTGGCGGAGCAGGCCCACGCGTCGGGGATCATCGCCTGCCTCGTCGCGGGGGTCCTCTCGGGGAACGTCGGCGCCACCTACGGGATGTCCGCCTCGACCCGGGTCGCGGTGACCTCGTTCTGGGAATACGCCGCCTTCGTCGCCAACTCGATCATCTTCCTGCTGGTCGGCCTCGAGACCAGCCCCCGCCGCCTCGTGCAGGTGGCGGGGATCGCGCTCGTCACCTGGCTCGCCATGCTCGCCGCCCGGGCGGCCTTCATTTCGGTCTCGCTGCCCCTGATGGAGCGGGTCCGGTTCGCCACCCGGGCCGGGCTGGTCGCGATCCTGACCTGGGGCGGCCTGCGCGGTGGCGTGGCGATGGTGCTGGCCCTGTCGGTGCCGCGCACCTGGCCCCACCGCCAGCTCCTCGTCGACATCGTGTTCGGCGCGGTCCTGCTGACGATCCTGGTCGAGGCGCCGACGATGCCCCTCCTGCTCCGCGTGCTCGGGATCGGGCGGGACCCCCGGGCCCGGGAGGCGGCGATCCTCCTGCGCACCCGCCTGCGGGCCCTCGCCGAGGCGGAGCGGTACCTGGAGCGCCAGCGGGAGGCGGGAGCGGTGCTCCCCGAGGTCTACCGCAAGCTGCGGGCCGACCTGGTCCGCCGCCGGCAGGAGCTCGAGGAGGAGGGCCGGCGCCTCCGGGTCGACGCCTCCGCCATCCTCGAAGAGGAGGAGCGGGAACTCGCCCGGCAGCTCGCCCTGGTCGAGAAGGAGGTCGTCCGGGACGCCTACGCCCGGGGTGTCCTCGACGAGCACCTGGCCCGGCGGCTGGTCCGGGAGATCGACGACCGGATCCTCTCCCTTTCCGAGGAGGAGGCGTGAGGGTCGTCCACGTCGACGGCGAGAAGGGGTTCTCCGGGGGGGAGGTCCAGCTCTTCCTGCTGGCGAAGCGGCTCCGGGCGGCCGGGGTGGAGCAGGCCCTCGTCGCCCGGCGGGGCGGGCGGGCGGCGGCCCGGGCCCGGGAGGCGGGGTACGAAGTCCGGGAGGCGCCGATGGGCTCCAGCGCCGACCTGCGGGGGATCCTCGCCCTGCGCCGCACCTTCCGGCAGCTGCGGCCGGACGTGCTCCACTTCCACACCTCCCGGGCCCACGTCCTCGGGGCCTGGGCGGCCCTGGGCCTCGGGGTGCCGGCCCGGGTGGTCACCCGCCGGATGGACTATCCCCTGCGGCGGGACCCGGTGACCCGGTTCCTCTACGGCCGGGCCGTGGACCGGGTCGTCGCGATCTCCGGGGCGGTCCGGCGGGAGGTGCTGCGGCTCGGCATCCCGGCGGACCGGGTCGTCCTGGTCCCCTCGGGGGTCGAGGTCGCCCGCTTCGCGCCCCTCCGGGACCGGGACGGGGTGGCCCGCGCGCAGGCCCGCGCCGCCCTCGGGATCCCCGCCGACGGCCGGCCGGTGGCCGGCACCCTCGCCAGCCTGCACCGGCGGAAGGGCCACGACGTGCTGCTCCGGGCGGCGGCCCTGCTGGCCGGCCGGGGGCTCCCCCTGCACCTGGTGATCGCGGGGGAGGGCCCGGAGGGGGAGGCGCTCCGGGCCCTGGCCCGCGGCCTCGGCCTGCTGGGGGAGGGGCCGGTGCGCGTCCACTTCGCCGGGCAGGTCTCCCCCGGGGAGCGGGTCCTCGCCGCCCTCGACCTGTTCGTCCTCCCCTCGCGGAAGGAGGGCCTCGGCGTCGCTGCCCTCGAGGCGATGGCCGCCGGCCTGCCGGTGGTCGCCTCCCGGGCCGGCGGGCTCGCCGAGTCGGTCCTCGACGGGGAAACCGGCCTGCTCGTTCCCCCGGGAGACCCGGCACCCCTGGCCGAGGCCCTGGAGACCCTGCTCCGGGACCCCGCCCTGCGGGAGCGGATGGGAGCGGCCGGGGCCCGCCGGGTGGGGGAGCGCTACTCGGCGGACGCGATGGCCGCCGGCAACCTGGCCCTCTACCGGGAACTCCTGGCGGCGCCCTGAGCGCCGGCGCCCTCCGCCGCCGGCCCCGGGGGACCTTCCGGTTCCGCTCCCGGTCGTCCGCCGCCGGCCCCGGGGGCGGCCTGCGGGCCCCCCGCCCGTTCCCCCGCAGGCGCCCCGTCACGGCCCGCCCGGGAGACGGTTGCGGCCCCCGCCTGCTTCCTCCCCCGCGGGTGCTCCCGTCACTCGAGGGCGGCGAGGCCGGCGCGGAAGAGGGCGAGGCCGGTAGGCCCGATCTCCCGTTCCGGGTCCCGGTGGAACCGCCAGTCCGGGTGGTGCCAGGGGTGGAGGAAGGCGTCCGGGTGGGGCATCAGGCCGAGGATCCGCCCGGTGGCGTCGCACACGCCGGCGATCCCCCGGGGGGAGCCGTTCGGGTTCCAGGGCCACTCCGTCGTCGGCGTGCCGGCCGGGTCGACGTACCGCAGGGCGAGCTGGCCCCGGGCCTCGAGCCGGTCCAGGGTCGCCTCGTCCTCGACGAGGAACTTCCCCTCGCCGTGGCGGGCCGGCAGGTCGATCGTCCCGATGCCCCGGGTCCAGGCGCACGGAGTCCGCTCGTCCACCGCGAGCCGGACCCAGGCGTCCCGGTAGCCGAGGCGATCGTTCGGGCCGAGGGCGGCCCGGGGAACGAAGTCCACCGGTCCCTCCTCCGGGCCGGGGATCAGCCCGAGGCGGACGAGGGTCTGGAAGCCGTTGCAGATCCCGAGGACGAGCCCGCCCTCCGCGAGGAAGGCGGCGAGCTGCTCCCGCAGGTGGGCCCGGATGCGGGTGGCGAGCACGAACCCCCCGGCCACGTGGTCCCCGTAGGCGAACCCGCCGATCAGCACGAGGACCCGGTAGTCGGCCAGGCGGCGGGAGTGCCGCCCGGCGAAGAGGTCCGTCAGGTGAACCAGGTCCGGCTCCTCCCCCAGCAGCCGGAAGGCCCGGGCGGTTTCCGCCTCGCAGTTGAGGCCGAGGCCGACCGGGATCAGCACCCGTCCCTTCCGGAGCGCCGCCATCGTCACGCCCTCCCCGCCGGCCGCCGGCCGGTGAAGACCGCGGCCAGTTCGCCCACGTCGGCCCGCACCAGGTGCCGGTCGCCGAGCCGGACGTCCAGCCGCCTCCCCGCCGTGAACTCGCCGACGATCGCCGCGGGCTCGCCGGCGAGGGCGTCGAGGACCTCCGCCACCCGCTCCTTCCGCACCGCCAGCAGGAAACGCCCGAGGGACTCGCCGAAGGCCCGGGCCTCCCAGGAGACGCCCCGGTCCGCGGGAAGCTGGGAAAGGTCCACGGCGAGGCCGAGGTCGCCGGCCCGGGCCATGCGGAACATCGCCGGGAGCATCCCGCCCCGGGCGGGGACCGCCACCGCCCGGACGAGGCCGGCGGCGACCAGGGCGGCGACCGCCCGGTAGCGTGCCGCCCAGGCGCGGGGGTTCGCCCGGGGGACGGTGGCGGGGGCGAGGCCGCGCCGGGCCGCCCACTCCGTGCCGCCGAGCTCCTCCCGGGTCTCGCCGACGGCGACGAGCAGCTCGCCGGGCCCGCCGGGCTCGAGGGTCATCGCCCGCCGCACGTCGTCGACGAGGCCGATGGCGGAGACGAGGAGCGTCGGCGGGATCGAGATCCGCCGCCCGCCCATCACGGCGTCGTTCTTCATCGAGTCCTTGCCGGACACCAGCGGCACCTCGTAGGCGAGACAGGCCTCCGCGAGACCGCGGGACGCGCGGACGAGCTGGGCCAGCTTGTGCTCCGCGTCCGGGTTCCCCGGCCCGGGGAGGGGGTCCGGCCAGCAGTAGTTGTCGAGGGCGGCGATCCGGTCCGGGCGGGCGCCGCCGGCGATCACCCGCCGGACCGCCAGGTCCACCGCGGCCTGGGCCATGGCGTGGGCGTCGATGTCGGAATAGGCGGGAAAGACCCCCTCCCCGAGGGCGTACCCCTCCCAGCCGTCGTGGGCGACCTGGAGCACGGACGCCTCGGAGGGCACGTCCCGGTACTTCCCGACGAACGGCCGCACGACCGTGAGCCCCTTCACCTCGTGGTCGTAGTGCCGGTAGCGGTCCTCGTCGAAGCGCAGGTTGTGCCGGCCGAGGAACGCGGCGAGGAGTTCCCCCCCGGCCTCCGGCGAGGAGGGAAGCGGCAGCGGTTCCCAGGCGCCCCCGCGGGGGGGCGTCCACCGGGCGGAAAGGCGCATCGGCGGCAGGCCGTGGTGGAGGAACTCGAGGGGCAGGAGGCAGACCGTCTCCTCCCCGTGGAGGACGTGGAACCAGCCGTCGTCGGTGAACTCCCCGAGGTCGGTCGCCTCCACCTCCCGGGCCCGGGCCAGGGCGAGAAACTCCTCCAGCCGGTCCGGCGGGACCGCGACGGTCATCCGCTCCTGCGCCTCGGAGACCAGGATCTCCCAGGGGGCCAGGCCCTCGTACTTGAGGGGCGCCCGGGCGAGGTCCAGGCGGGCCCCGCCCGGTCCCTCCGCCATCTCTCCCACGGAGGACGAGAGCCCGCCCGCCCCGTTGTCGGTGATCGCCGAGTAGAGGCCCCGGTCCCGGGCCTCGAGCAGGAAGTCGAACATCATCTTCTGGGTGATCGGGTCGCCGATCTGGACCGCCTGGACCGGGCTGTCCTCGGTGAGTTCCGCGCTGGAGAAGGTTGCGCCGTGGATCCCGTCCTTGCCGATCCGGCCCCCGACCATGACGATCCGGTCACCCGGACGGGCGTCCTTCACGTGGGCGGGGCGGCCCGCCACCTCCACCGGCATCCGGCCCACGGTGCCGCAGTAGACGAGGGGCTTGCCGACGAACCTCTCGTCGAAGAACTCCCAGCCCCGGGCCCAGGGGATCCCCGACTGGTTGCCCCCGTCGATCACCCCCTGGTGGACCCCGTCCCGGATCCGCCGCGGGTGCATCAGGCCCCGGGGAAGGTCTCCCTCCCGGTCCGGGGGGCCGAAGCAGTAGCCCCACACGTTGCAGAGCAGGTCGGCGCCGAGCCCGGTGCCGAACGGGTCCCGGTTCACGCCGACGATCCCCGTGATCGCGCCACCGTAGGGATCGAGGGCGGAGGGGGAGTTGTGGGTTTCGACCTTGTAGACGAGGTGGTGGCGCCCGGTGGCGGCGATCACCCCCGCGTTGTCGTGGAAGACGGAAACGAGCCAGCTCGCCCCGTCCCGCTCCCGGAAGAGGCGGTCCAGGCGCTCGGTCGTGCCCCGGATGTACGTGCGGAAGATCGACTCGATCGTCTCCGGCTCCCGGCCGGGCTCCTCGTGCACGATCGTCGCGTTCATGATCTTGTGCTTGCAGTGCTCCGACCAGGTCTGGGCCAGGCACTCCAGCTCCGCGTCCGTCGGCCGCCCGTCGAGGCCGGCGGCCCGCCGCCGGGGGTCCTCCGCCGCCCGGGCGAAGAAGTCCCGGATCGCCCGCATCTCCGCCAGCGTCAGGGCGAGAAGCCGCCGCCGGGAGAGATCGAGGAGCTGTCCGTCGTCGAGCCCCGCCAGGTCGATCCGTTCCACCGGGGGGGCGACGAGCCCGGAGACCTTCGGCACTGCCGTGTCCGGGGCCGCGGCCAGCCAGGCCTCCCGGTCGACGACGCGCACCCGCTGGATGACCTCGTTCGCCAGCAGTCCCCGGGCGATCGTCTCCGCCTGCGCCCGGGTCACGCCGGCGAGCAGCCAGAGGGTGGCGGTGTACACCGCCGCATCGTCCCCGAGCCGCCGGCCGAGCAGGTCCTCGATCGCCACCTTCGCCGACCGGCCCACCGGGTCGGTCACCCCGGGCCGGTAGCCGACCTCGACGAGCACGTCGCCCGGCTCGTCGGCCGGGAGCCGGCCCACCGCGCCCCGGCGCAGGACCGGCCCGGCGAACTCGGCGGCGACCCGTTCCGCCTCCGCGGGGGAGAGCTCCGCTTCCACGAGGTAGACGTCCCGGCTGCGGACCGACTCCACCGGGATCCCGAGGTGTTCCCGGATCCGGCGGGCGGTCACCTCCCCCCGGCTGTCGGGAAAGGCGGGCCGGATCCCGATCTCGATGCGGGTGACGGCGGCCATCGGGGCTCCTCCTCCCGCGGGATCCCGCGGGGCGGAGAGTCTACCCCGGCGCGCTCAGATCTCCGCGGGATGGAGCGGGGCGGCGGGGACGCCCGCGTCCTCCACCGGGAAGGACGGCGGAACCGCCGCCGGGCGGGAGACCGGGCGCCACGGGGCGCGGGTGCGCCGCCGGGAGCGGCCGAGGGTCCGCGCCGCCCGCGCCGCGGGCCCGGGCCAGGGGGCGAGGGGCAGCAGGAGGCGCCGGCCGCCGCCCAGGTGGAGGCCGACCCCGGCCAGCACCCGGGCGATCCCCGCCCGCAGGGTGCCCACCAGGCGGAGCTGTTCCCGGGGGACCAGGCCGAGACCGTGGTCGCCGGGCATCGGCGGCAGGAGGAGCCGGGTGCAGGTCTCCCGGGTCGCCAGGTGGCGGACCAGCTCGACCAGGAGGACCCGGCGCGGGTGGATCCCGCCGAGCCGGCCGTCGTCCCGGACCGCCAGCAGGGTCGCCTGGTGGTTTTCCATCCAGGCGAGGACGCCGGCGACGAGGCGGCCCCCGTGGACCAGGCGGCCGACGATCACCTTCCCCCGGCGGGCGCCCCGCTCGGCCATGTCCCCGGGGAGCCGGGCGGGGAGGGAGCCGGGGGTCCGTCCCGGGGCGAGGTCGAGGATCTCCCGGACCACCCCCGCCTCCCGGGCGCGGAAGACGCGGACGCCGGTGGGCGCCCGGCGCCGGGCCCGGGCGAGGCCGCGGCGGGCGTCCTCGCGGAGGGGAAGGGGCAGGGAGAGGCGGACCCGGTTCCAGCCCCCGTGGAGGTCCAGCCGGTACTCCCGGAGGCCGGGGAGGGAGGTCCAGCCGAGCCGGTCCCCGAGGTTTTCCAAAAGCCAGGAGGCACGGCTTCCCCCGGCGCGGAGCGGCCCGAGGTCGAGGATCGGCTGGCGGCCCAGGCGCCGGGCCAGCCCGGCGAAGACCCGGAGGGGATCCACCCCGGTCCACCCGGTCGAGAGGAGAGGCTCGTGCCGGTCCAGGACCCCCTCCCCGAGGAAGCGGGCGACCGGGATCCCGAGCGCCGTCCGGTGGAGCTCGAGGGGAACGATCCCGCCGGGGCGTCCCTCCCCGTGGAGCACCAGGGCGGCGGGCAGGCCGCGGCACAGGCCCGCCGCGCGGAGCGCCTCGACGGCTTCCCAGGCCAGGGAGGGCACGGGATGCGGGTCCTCGCCGTGGAGACGCCGCCAGTCCCGCTCGAGGGCCGCCAGGGCCGGCCACCCGGCGCGCAGCTCCACCCGGGGCCGCGGGACCATCGCGGCGGCCGGCTGCCCCGGCGTGCCCCACGAAACCTGGTGCCGTCCCATCGACCTTCCCGGCCGGGTCGTCCCGGCCCGCTTCCCCGCACGCGCGGCCCGTCGGGCCACCCGGGTGGAATCTAGGTCCGGCGGCGAAACCCTGCACGGTTCGCGGGCTTTCCGGGGAACGGCGAACCCCGCCGGCCGGTCCCGGACGCGATGCCGGGAGAGGGCCCCGGGCGGGGGAAGCAGGCGCCACCGCCGGACAAACGAGCGGGATAACCCCGGTTCCGGCAGGTGGGTTGTCGGATAACCGGGCCCGTGGCAGGTTTCCGGGCGATTTCGGCCTCGAAACCTGCCAAAACGGGCGTTATCCCGCACCCGACCTGCCAGATCGCGAGTTATCCGACACCCCACCTGCCGTTTCGCCCGTTATCCCGCCCGCAACCTGCCAGGATCGGCGTTCTCCCGCACGCCCTGCCGGGAAGGGTTCGCAGGCGTCGGGCCGCCGGGGGGGCCGACTCCGGCGGCCCCGCGCCCTGCCCTGGCACCGCGCCACCGGGCGAGGCGCCCGGCTGGCGGCCTGCGAGCCGCGAGTCGCGCAGGGCCCCGCGAGCGTCGCCGGTCGAGCCGGTGAGCCGGGGGGAGACCGCGCCTGGCGGCCCCGCGCCCTTCCCGCCCCCTGGCGCCCGGGGTGGGCGAAGGCCCCCCGAAAGCGGCCCCGGCAGGTTTGACGGCCCCCCCCGCCCCTCCTAGACTGGCATCCACCTGCCCGCCGGACAGTCCCGCCCGCGGCGGGTTCCATCCATCCAGGAGAGACAGATGGCAGAGCGCCAGGACCGCGGTCGTGTCGAGATCAACCTGGACGAGTGCAAGGGCTGCCAGCTGTGCATCACGGTGTGCCCCGTGAACTGCCTCGAGGTGACCTCGAAGCTGAACAAGCAGGGCTACCTCCCGGTGGACTACAAGGGCTCCGGCTGCACCGGCTGCGGGCTGTGCTACTACGCCTGCCCCGAGCCCGGCGCCATCACCGTGTTCCGGCTGAAGAAGAGCGCCTGACGCATCCCGCGGGACCGGCGCCGGGGGCCCCGGCGGCCGGGCCGTGACGGAGGTCGATCCATGGCCGAACAGACGTATCAAGCGATTCCGCCCGACGATCCCCGCTACCGGGGGAAGACGCCCCTGCTGGTCAAGGGGAACGAGGCGATCGTCAAGGGGGCGATCCTCGCGGGGTGCCGCTGCTTTTTCGGCTACCCGATCACGCCGGCTTCCGAGATCGCCGAGACCGCGGCCCGGGACTTCCCGGCGGTGGGCGGGACGTTCCTCCAGGCGGAGTCCGAGACCGCCTCGATCAACATGCTCTACGGCGCCGCGGCGGCGGGCGTGCGGGCGATGACCGCCTCCTCCGGCCCGGGGATCAGCCTGATGCAGGAAGGGCTGTCCTACCTGGCCGGCGCCGAGCTGCCCTGCGTCGTCGCCGACATCATGCGCGGCGGGCCCGGCCTCGGGAACATCGCCCCGGAGCAGGGGGACTACAACCAGGTCGTCAAGATCGGCGGGCACGGCAACTACCGGAACCCGGTCTACGCGCCCGCCGGCGGCCAGGAAATGTGCGACCTGACGATGCGGGCGTTCGAGACGGCCTTCCGTTACCGCACGCCGGTCTTCGTCATCGCCGACGGGTTCACCGGCCAGATGATGGAACCGGTGGTCTTCCCGGACCCGCTGCCGAAGCCCCCGGAGCCCGACTGGGCCTGCCGGGCGGACGCCGAGACCCGGGAGAACCTGATCTCCTCGATCTTCCTCGAGCCGGACGAGCTGGAGGAGCACAACCGGAAGCTGCAGGAGAAGTACCGGCGGATCGAGGAGAACGAGGCCCTCTACCAGGCCTTCCACGTGGACGACGCGAAGATCGTCGCGGTCGCCTTCGGGATCGTCTCCCGGGTGGTCCGCAGCGCCGTCGAGCTGGCCCGGGAGAAGGGGATCCCGGTGGGCCTCGTCCGGCCGGTGACCCTCTGGCCCTTCCCGAAGAAGACCCTCGAGCAGCTGGCGGAGCGGGTCGAGCGGTTCGTCGTCTTCGAGCTGTCGAACGGCCAGATGATCGAGGACGTCCGGCTCGCCATCCACGACTCCCGCCCGGTCGACTTCCACGGCCGGATGGGCGGCAACGTGCCGAGCACCGAGGAGTGCCTCGACGTGATCGAGCGCGTGGCCCGGGAAGGAGGTGTCCTGTGAGCGCCCCGGTGTACGAGCCCCACCTGCGCAAGCCGAAGACCTTCTACGAGCAGTACGAGCGCAAGTCGGGCGATCCGACGGTCACCCACTACTGCCCGGGCTGCGGCCACGGCGAGCTGCACAAGATGATCGCCGAGGCGATCGAGGACCTGGAGATCGCCGACCGGACGGTCTTCATCAGCCCGGTCGGCTGCTCGGTGTTCGCCTACTACTACTTCGACACCGGCAACGTCCAGGCGGCCCACGGGCGGGCCCCGGCGGTCGGCACCGGCGTCCAGCGGGCCCGGCCCCACTCGATCGTCATCTCCTACCAGGGAGACGGCGACCTGGCCGCCATCGGCCTCAACGAGATCCTCCAGGCCGCGAACCGCGGCGAGCACATGGCGGTCTTCTTCGTCAACAACGCGATCTACGGGATGACCGGCGGGCAGATGGCCCCGACCACCCTGCCCGGGATGCACACGACGACCAGCCCCGGCGGCCGGGACCCGCGCAAGGCGGGCAACCCGCTCCGGATGTGCGAGCTGATCAGCCGGCTCGACGCGCCGGTCTACGTCGCCCGCGGCGCCCTCTCAGGCCCGAAGCACATCCTGCGGACCCGCAAGCTGGTCCGGAAGGCGCTCCAGGCCCAGGTCGAGCGGCGGGGCTTCACCTTCGTCGAGGTGCTGTCCGCCTGCCCGACCGGCTGGGGGATGAACCCGCCGGACGCCCACAAGTGGATCCTCGAGAAGATGACCGAGTTCTTCCCCCTCGAGGTCTTCGTCGACAAGACGGACAGCGAGCCGGAGCCGTTCGAGATCCCGGAGGAGCCCCCGGCGGAGAAGCTGCACGACCTGCTGCGCATCTCGACGGCGGGGCAGATCACCTTCTCCCCGAGCCAGCCCCTCGACCCGAAGTACGCCAACCCGCGGATCAAGGTCGCCGGGTTCGGCGGCCAGGGGGTCCTGCTCCTCGGCCTCGGCCTCGCCCAGTGCGGGATGATGGAGGGACGCAAGGTCTCCTGGCTGCCGTCCTACGGCCCGGAGATGCGGGGCGGCACGGCCCACTGCCACGTCAACGTCTCCGACCAGGAGATCGGCTCGCCCCTGATCTCCCGGCCGACGGTCGTCGTGGCGATGAACCTGCCGTCTCTCGAGAAGTTCGAGCCCCAGCTCGTCGAGGGGGGCCTGCTGATCATCAACACCTCGATGGTGCCGAAGGAGCCGACCCGCTCCGACCTGGACGTGCTGAAGATCCCCGCCAGCGACATGGCGAAGGAGCTGGGGAACCCGCGGGCGGCGAACATGGTCATCCTCGGCGCCTACGCCGCCTACACCGGGATGATCGGCAAGGAGACCTGCCTCGCCGCGCTGAACACCCTGATCAAGCGGAAGCACCTGGTCGACCTGAACCGCCGGGCGATCGAGCTCGGCTGGGAGTTCGGCACGAAGGCCCGCGGCTGACGCGGCTTCCGCGCGGAAACCGGCCCGGGGGTGCGGCGCCGCCGCGCCCCCGGTTCTCTTTCCGGCGGGGGAGGGCTAGATTCTGTCCCGATGCGGGGCACGGACGTGGTCGAGCGGATCGCGCTGGCGGGGAGCTTCCTGCGGCACCTGGCGCGGAAGTTCCGGGAGGACCGCTGCCTCGGGACGGCGGCGGAGCTGACCTACATCTCGCTGCTGGCGATCGTCCCCGTGATGGCGGTGATCCTCGCCGTCCTCTCCGCGGTTCCCGCGGGCCGGGAGATGCTCGCCCAGCTCCAGGCGTTCGTCTTCCGGCAGTTCGTTCCCACCGCCGGGGACACGGTCCGGGCCTGGCTCGAGGGGTTCGCCGAGAAGGGGGCGCGCCTGACCGTCACCGGCGTCGCCGCCCTGGCGGTGATCGTCCTGCTGGCGATGGGGACGATCGAGCGCGGCTTCCAGCGGATCTGGCGGGTGCGGCGGGCCCGGCCGCTGGCGGCCCGCCTCGCGGTCTACTGGGCGCTGCTCACCCTGGGCCCGCTGCTCCTGGGGGCCGGGATCGCCGCGACCTCCTACGTGGCGAGCCTGCCCCTGGTCGCCGCGGCCACGGGCCGGCTGCCCGGGCACATCCTGTGGGCCGACGTCGTCGCCTGGGCCAGCTCCTTCCTCGCCTTCTACCTGCTCTACCAGGTCGTCCCGGCCCGGCGCGTCCGCCCGCGGCACGCCCTGTCCGGGGCGATCGTCGCGACGGTGCTCTTCGAGGTGGCCAAGAAGGCGTTCACCTGGTGGGTCGTCCACGTGCCGACCTACGAGCGGATCTACGGCGCCCTGGTCACCGTGCCCCTGTTCATCGTGTGGATCGACCTCTCCTGGAACATCGCCCTGCTCGGGGCCGAGGTGGCGTCGGCCCTCGCCTTCTTCGTGCCGGGGGCCGCCGGGGAAGACGGCCCGGAGTGGCGGCTCGTGCGCCTCGCCCGGCTCCTCGGGCACCTGCGCCGGGCCCAGCGGCGGGGGGCCGTGCTGCGGCTGGCGGACTACCCGTGCCGGGAGGAGGGGATCCCGCCGGACCGGGTGGAAGAGCTGCTCGCGCTGCTCGAGGCGCGGGAGATCGTCCGCCCCGTGGAGGGGGGCGGCTGGATCCTCGCCCGGGACCTGGACGACCTGCCGATGGGGGAGCTGCTGGACGCGGCGGGTTCCGGGTTGCCGGGGCCGGCGGCCTCGCCGCCCGGGAACAGTCCCTGGGACGGGGGGCTCACCGCGTGGTGCGGGGAGGCCCGCTCCCGCCTCGCGGAACTGCTGGCCGTGCCGGTGTCCGCCGTCCTGGAAGCGGGGCAGGGGAGCGGTCCGGGAGAAGAGGGAGGGGAGCCGCCCCGGTTGCCGGGGGCCGGCGACGGGCGGAAGCCCTCCGGGGACGGGCGGCCGGGCCCGGGCAGATCCCGTTCCCCGGGGACCGGGGACGGGCCGGATCCGGTCGCCGGTGACTCGAGCCGACCGGACCGGGGAGTCACGAACCGGCCGCGCCCTCCATCGCCGGGGGCGGGGCCGGGGCCGGTCAGCGGTGGCTGAACCAGAGGATCTGCTGGACGCCCCAGCGGCCCAGGAGGAGGCCCGCCAGCACGCCACCGCCCCCGAACATCGCGGGCGCGAGCGGCTGGGTGGACATGGCGATCGCCGCGGAGATCCCCGCGACGGCGACCAGGACCCCTCCCGTGATCGCGAGCACCCCGGTCCCCTTCCGGGGACGACGTCGGTGGAACATGCCTTCCCTCCTTGGTCCACGTGCCCCGGGCCGGCCGTGGCCGCCGGCCCGTACCCCGTCTCGTGGCACCCGGCCCCCCGGCCGGGCCTCTCCCCGTTGAACGTCCGTCCAACGGAGCGATAGCTGACAGGACGATACCGCGGTTCCCGTCCGGTGCAAGGACAATTCGCGTCCGGAACAGGTTCCGGAAGGGAGCGAACCGGGACGAACCGGGGTCCGTCACCCCCGCGCAACGGGCGGCCGGGGGGCGGGGGTCCCGGAGGGCCGGCAGCCCGGTTGCCGGGGGGCGGGGCCCCCGGCTACCAGCGGAACAGGGTCGCCGCCCAGGTGAACCCGGCGCCGAAGGCGGCGGTCAGGACCAGGTCTCCCTTGCGGAGCCGGCCTTCCGCCGCCGCGTCGGCGAGGGCGACCGGGATCGAGGCGGCGGAGCTGTTGCCGTACTTGTGAATGGTCCGGTAGACCTTCTCGAGGGGGATCCCGGCCCGCTCGGCGGTCGCCTGCATGATCCGGATGTTCGCCTGGTGGGGGACGAACAGGTCGATGTCCTCCTCGGTGACGCCCGCCTTCTCCATCACCTCGAGGACCGCCCCCTGCATCGCCTTGACGGCGTGCTTGTAGACCTCGTTCCCCTTCATGTGGATCGTGTGCAGTTTCTGCTCGACGGTCTCCACCGTCGCCGGGGTCCGCGAGCCGCCGGCGGGCTGCCAGAGCAGCCGGGTGAGGTTGCCGTCGGCGCCCCAGGTGTGGGCGAGCAGGCCGGATTCCCCGTCGTTCCCGCCGATGACCGCCGCGCCGGCGCCGTCCCCGAAGAGGACGCAGGTGGTCCGGTCCTCCCAGTTGACGATCTTCGAGAGCACCTCGGCGCCGATCACGAGCACCCTCCGCGCGGTCCCCGTCCGGACCAGGCTGTCGGCCAGGACGTACCCGTAGAGGAAGCCGGAACAGGCGGCGGAGATGTCGAACACCGGCACCTTCGGCAGGCCGACCTTCGCCTGGACCCAGCAGGCGGTGGAGGGGAACGGCGTGTCCGGGGTCGCGGTTCCGAGGATCAGCGCGTCGATCTCCTCCGGGCCGACGCCGGCGCTCGCGAGGGCGCGCCGGGCGGCCTCCGCCGCCAGGTCCGAGCACGCCACCTCCGGCGGCGCGATCCGCCGCTCCGCGATCCCGGTCCGGGTGCGGATCCACTCGTCCGACGTGTCGATCTTCTGCTCGAGGTCGTGGTTGGTGACCACGTTGTCCGGCACCGCCGCGCCGATCCCCTCGATGCGCGCACCGACGATCGTTCCCCTGCGGGTCCGAACCGCCACCTGGGGGGTCGTGGAATCCATCGCGTCTCGCCTCCTTCGTCCCGCCGACCGGGCGGACCGGGATCATCTTGCCCGCCGAATGTCACGAACCGGTCAGC
>CAZOTT010000048.1:17009-18938 GCA_964582785.1 uncultured Acidobacteriota bacterium
TTCGCCGGGGCGTGCAGGGTGGAGTGGGAGACCAGGAAGAGACCGGGGGCGCCGGGGCATGGGGGGCGAGCGCTGACTGTTCAACGAAACGATCCTTTTGTTTAATAGCGAAAGGTCCTATTCTTCGACCGTTGAACAACGGGAGCATCGGAGATGAGACGCGGTCGAACGGGAACCTCCGAGGTGACAACGGTCGGCGGAGAAACGGTCCGGGCCTTCGTACCCGATCCGCTTCCTCCCCGGCCGCCCCTGGAGATGACCCCCGACCGCCACAAGCTCCTGGAGCAGGCGACCCTGGCTCTCGGACGCCTGGACAGCATCACCCTGCTGCTTCCGGACCCGGATCTCTTTCTCTACGCCTACGTCCGGCGGGAGGCGGTGCTTTCCTCCCAGATCGAGGGGACCCAGTCGACGCTGACCCAGCTCATGCTTTTCGAGATGGAGCAGGCCCCCGGAATTCCCCTGGATGACGTGGTCGAGGTTTCCAACTACGTGGCGTCGCTGGATCACGGGCTCCGTCGCCTCCGGGAAGGGTTTCCGCTCTGCAATCGGCTGCTTCGGGAGATGCATGCCGTGCTCCTTTCGAGTGGGCGGGGCAGCGAGAAATCCCCCGGAGAATTCCGACGGTCCCAGAACCGGGTGGGTGGAGCCCGCCCGGGAACCGCTCACTTCGTGCCACCTCCTCCCCGGCGCGTGGAAGAGTGCATGTCCGCGCTGGAGCGTTTTCTCCACGACGAAGACACCCCGTACCCGGCGGTGATCAGGGCGGCGCTGGCGCACGTCCAGTTCGAGACGATTCACCCGTTCCTCGACGGCAACGGTCGAATGGGACGCCTTCTGATTGCCTTCATCCTCCACCACGAGGAAGTCCTTTCCCGGCCCCTGCTCTACCTCAGCCTCTATTTCAAGCAGCACCGCGACGAGTACTACCGCCTGCTGGACCTGGTGCGCTCCGCGGGAGAGTGGGAAGCCTGGGTGGACTTCTTCCTGGAAGGAGTCCGGCAGACCGCCGCGAGTGCCGTGGAAACGGCCCGGCGGCTCGTGACTCTTTTCCAGGCGGATGGCCGCAGGGTCCAGTCCGCGGGCCGCGGTGCATCCACGGCCCTGCGGGTGTTCCATTCCTTCCGGCAACGCCCTCTGCTCACCGTGAAGGCGGTCTGTGACAGAACGGGGCTTTCCTTCCCCGCGGCGGCCAAGGGGATCCGGACCCTGGAGCGCCTGGGAATCGTGCGCGAAATCACCGGACGCCGGCGCAACCGCGTGTTTGCCTACGGCAAGTACCTGGCCATCCTGAACGAAGGAACGGAGGGGCTGTGACAGGGGAAAAGGGCCTGGAGGTTCCGAGCCGGGGGGGAGTGGAGAGAAGTACGTTGTCCGACCCGCCGGAATGCCAGCCGTGCGTGCGGAGAAGGGCGGCGCGGGGCCTGATGGCCCGGCGCTTCAAGGACCCCGTGGAGGTCCTCCCTCGCCGGGGGTGGAGGCCGCGGAGAACCGGGGGGCCGACGTTCCCGGCCGTCGCGGTGCTCAGTAGAGACCGTACTCGGCGATGCGGGAGCGCTGCTCCGCCTCGTGGACGGGGAAGGTGGCGGCGAGGTCGCGGGGGGAGGCGCCGGCCTCGATGCGGCGGCGCCAGGCGTCGGTGCCGGC
Source organism: uncultured Acidobacteriota bacterium (assembly GCA_964582785.1). Lineage (GTDB taxonomy): Bacteria > Acidobacteriota > Polarisedimenticolia > J045 > J045 > JAMOQA01. Next base: position 18,657 of record CAZOTT010000048.1, read on the forward strand.
GAGGAGGTCGAAGGCGGGGGTCGGCGGGGGGCCCATGGCCCGGGTCCTTGAGCCGGATTCCGGACCCTTCCTTCCCGGGCGATACGGCAGATGGGTCTCCTCCATGGAGCTCTTCCCATGCCCTGCTGGCGAGCGGTATGGTTGACTGTCATCCGACCGGAACGATCCCCCCGGAAGGAGGGGAGGAATGATGGCACCCCATCCGGCTGACGAGATTTGCCGAAAGTTCGGCGAGGCTCGCGAGCTCTATCACCGCCTGATCCTGATGGTGGGCCCGGCGGG
>CAZOTT010000049.1:0-18890 GCA_964582785.1 uncultured Acidobacteriota bacterium
CGGCAGGACCAGGTTCACCGGGGGGACCGTCGGCAGGCCCGCGACCAGGGTCATCTCGACACCCGGGGACCCCTTCGCCCGGGCCCGGAGGATCACCTCGCCGGGCACCACGCCGCCGAGGCGGAAGCCACCGTCATCCCCGGTGATCGTGGTCAGCCGCCGGAGCCGGTCCCGTACTTCGACGACCACCCCGGCCACTGGCCGTCCTCCCGGCGAGACGATCCTGCCGGCGACGGCGGCGCCCGGGGACAACCGGATGATCTGCCCTTCCGGTGACGGGAAAACAGCCACCGGGAGGTGGCCCGGGGCGCCCACCCAGGTCCTCCGGCCGCCGGGGCACGGCCGCCACGGGAGCCGGCCGTTCCGGCCCGCCGTCGCCACGACCGAACCGGCGGGGGCCGGTCCCCCGCACGCGAACCAGGCGCCGGGCAGGGGGTGCCCCTCCCGGTCCTCTACGCGAATGAAATCCCCGGCCGCCGACAGGGAAAACGTTACCAGCGCCAGGAGCAGGGGCAGGGGCAGGAGCCACCGCCGGCCGATCACTTTCCCCCGTCCTCGACACATGGCGCCACCTCCGTGGTGCCCGACGTGTCGACCACCTGGCGGGTCCCGGTGCCCGGCTGCAGCTCGAGGTGGACGGTCTTGCTGGAGCGGAAGACGAGAGCCGTGGCTGCATCCGGCTTCCCCTTCCAGGTCATCGTTCCGGCGCCGATGTCCTTCCCGTCGAACAACACGGACACCGGCCAGCTCGCGGCACCGTCCTTCCTCCGCCCGGCGTTCCGGGCAGCAGGTCGTTCGATCCGGATCGTGAGCTCGCGCCCTCCAGCCGCGGTCATCGTCCACTCGCTCCGTGGTGCGCCGGCCAGGGAATCGGCCAGCGACTCCAGCACCTGGCGCGACAACAGGAGGTTTCCTTCCAAGGGGAACAGTTCCAGGTCGATCCACCGGCGACGGGTCACGTCCCACCGGCCCTTCAGCACGACGCGGTTTCGCTCGGGCTCGGGCAGCCAGTAACGGGCCGTGCCTTTTCCCTCCACTTTTCTCTCCAGGTGCCAGTCTTCCGCCCGGAGTTCGACCCGCACGGTTCCCGGGTCCGCCGGAACGATCAGCAGGGAGGAGGTCCGCTCCGCCCGCACCCGGGATTCCCCGCCCACCAGGCCCCAGTAGGCGGCCGCCCGCACGGTCGCTTCCGAACGGTTCACGAGTCGCAGGCACCGCCGGGCCGGGGTGGTCGTCTCCCCCGGCCCGGACCCCCTTCCTGCACCGACCACCGTGCCTGCCACCGTGCTCACCAGGACGACAACGACGGCCCGTATCCACCCTCGCATGGTCTCCTCCCCGGGCCTGGGGGGCCCGGAACGGCGTCAGCCCAGTACCGGAAGGTTACTCCCACGCCGGGCAGCGGGTGGAAGAGTTCCGGGGGGGAGACCACGACTTCGCCCGAGGGCCCCGGTTTCCCGGCAGGGGACGCGGCGCGGACGAGCCCCGTTCCGGCGGGTGGGTGGGACGGGCAGGAGCCGGGCCACCGACCGGGGGGCGAACGGCGATCCCGGCCCGGGCTATCCGCCGAGGGTCGCCCGGAGGCCGCCGGGCAGGTCTGCCCCGGCGCCGCCGGTCCCCGCGGGGGCCCCGTCGCCCCGGAGAACGAGCCGGCAGCCCCGCGCCGCGAGGATCGACCGGGCCCCGGCGACGAACCCGGACCAGGAGGGGTCCGCCTCGAGGGGGGCCGCGCCGACGACCCGGATTTCGCCGGCGCCCAGCCAGGCCGCCCACTGCACGGCGAGGGCGGCGTCCCCGGGGCCGGGGAAGTACCCGGTGCCCATCTCGTCCGACCACCCGAGGACCGGACCCCCGGCCCGGGCCAGGTCCACCAGGGGCACCAGGGCCCGGGCGGCCGGGGCGAGTCGCGTGCCGTCCAGGTGGGAGGGGTGGACGAGAACGGCCCGGACCCCCGCCAGGGCGCCCCGTTCCTCGACGGTGGCGGGCTCGGCGGTGGCGCACGTGTAGTGGGCGATCCCCATCCGGGAGATCAGCCACCCGAGGGTGCCCGGGGTCGCCACCACCACGTGACCGGCCAGGTCGGCCGGGGACAGCGCCTCGAGCCCTTCCGGGGACGCCAGGACGAGGACCCCCCGGCCGGCGTGCCGGTCCCGGTACCGTTCCGGGTCGTGGGTCTCGGGTTCCCAGGCGGGGGGGGCCGCGGTGCGCGCCGGGGGGGCGGGCGCGGGGCTCGTGACCTGCACGGTGATCTCCTCCTCCGGCGGTGCCGGGGCGGGGGGCTCGAGGGGCGTGGTGATCGTTTCTTCCATCATCACGGCGTCCGCCGGCGGGCGGGACACGGCTCCCGCGGCCAGCGGCGCGAGCTCCCGGAGTTTCCGGGCCACGGGGCCGGCGGCGGCGGCGGCCGGGCGGCCCGGCTCCAGGAACCACTCGGGGAGCAGGTGGACGGTGAAGAGCCCCTCCCGCACCAGTTGCCGGCGGCGCTCCGGCCGGGCGGTCACCGCCTCGGTCCAGGCCTGGTGGGCCGGGTCCCGGGGAACGGGCGGCGGGTCGCCGCCGGGCTCTCCCAGGTCGAGCAGCAGGGCCGGCACCGGGGCCGCGTCCACGGCCCCGAGGGGGGCGAGGAGCGCCTCCGCCGCCAGGTGTTCGAGGAGGGGGGCGAGGAACGGTTCGGGGATCCGGGTTCCTTCCCGCACCGGGTAGACGAATGTGTCCAGCCCCTCCGGCAGGGCGGCGGCGGTTTCCTGGCCGAGGGCGACGACCCTCGGGTCCAGGCCGGGTTCCCGCCCGAGGGCGGACAGCAGTTCCCCGAGGGCCCCGGCGGCCCACGGACCGGGAACGAGGACGGCGACGTTCACGCGGGGTCCTCCATCGGGATCGTGGGCTCCTCTCCATGCAAGAAAGGGGCCACGATCCCGCGGCCGGAACCTTCCCCCGCCGCCGGGGATCGCGACGGAATCCCGACACCCCCTCCCGGCCCCCGTCGATTCCCCGACGAGACCGCCCGCCCCGGCGGGGGAACCGCCGGGCGAGGGAGAGCGCCACGAACCCGGGGGACGGATGCTAGATTGAACCGCGATGGCTGCCCTCCTGGAAGTCCGCGACCTGTCCGTGGAGTATCCCCGTCCCGACGGAACGGTCCGGGCCGTGGACGGGGTCTCCCTCGCCGTCGACCGGGGGGAGGTCGTCGCGCTGGTCGGGGAGTCCGGCTGCGGAAAGTCCACGCTGGGCCTCGCGCTCCTCGGGCTGGTGCCGTCCCCGGGCCGGATCACCGGGGGCCGGGTCTTCCTCGCCGGGGAAGACCTGCTGGCGCTGCCGGAGCCGGAACTGCGCCGCCGCCGGGGGGCCGGCATCGCCTGGGTGCCCCAGGAGACCGGCGATGCCCTGAACCCGGTGATGACCGTGGGGGCCCAGGTGGCGGAGGTTCTCCGGGCGCACCGCCCGCTGGGCCGCCGGCAGGCGATGGAGGAGGCCGTCCGCGCCCTGGCCCGGGTCGGGATCCCGGACCCGGCGCGGCGAGCCCGGCAGTATCCCCACGAGTTTTCCGGGGGGATGAAACAGCGGGCGCTCCTGGCGATGGCCCTGGCGGCCGGGCCCCGCGTCCTGGTGGCGGACGAGCCGACGACCGCCCTGGACGTCACCCTCCAGGCGGGGGTCCTGGACCTGCTCCGGGGGTTCGCCGACCGGGAGGGACTGGGCGTGCTGCTCGTCACCCACGACCTCGGGGTGGTCGCCGCCGCCTGCGACCGGGTGATCGTCATGTACGCCGGGCGGATCGTCGAGAAGGGCCCGGTCGGGGCCGTCTTCCGGTCCCCGCTCCACCCCTACACGGAAGGGCTGCTCGCCGGGGTGCCCCGGCCCGGGATCCCGCGGGGGAGCCTGCCCGCGATCCCCGGCCAGGTGCCCGACCTGGCCCACCTTCCTCCCGGCTGCGCCTTCGCGCCCCGCTGCTCCCGGGCGACCCCCCGCTGCCGGGAGACGGTCCCCGTCCTGGAAGGGGCCGGGGCGGGCCGGGCCGTCGCCTGCCTCGAGCCGGCGCCGGCCCGGGAGGAGGCGCCGTGAGCCGCGGGGAACCGCTCCTCGTGGTCCGGGACCTCGTCCACCACTACCGGGCCGGGACCGGGTTCCTCGGGGGCGGGGTCACGGTCCGGGCGGTGGACGGGGTGGACCTGGAGGTGGGGCGGGGGGAGATCGTCGGCCTGGTCGGCGAGTCCGGGTCCGGCAAGACCACCCTCGCGCGGGCGGTCCTGCGCCTCGTGGAGCCGACCGCCGGCACGGTGCGGTTCGACGGGATCGACCTGCTCTCCCTTCGCCCCCGGGAGATGAGAGCCCTGCGGCGGCGGATGCAGGTGATCTTCCAGGATCCCGCCGCCGCCCTGAACCCCCTGATGAGGGTCGGCTCCCTGGTCGGGGAGCCGCTGGCGATCCACGGCCTGGCCCGCGGGCGGGAGCGCCGCCGCCGGGTCCGGGAACTGCTCGCCGAGGTGGGCCTCGACCCGTCCCTCGCGGACCGGCGGCCGGGGGAACTCTCGGGCGGGCAGCGCCAGCGGGTGATGATCGCCCGGGCCCTCGCGGTCCGGCCGGAGTTCGTCGTCTGCGACGAGCCGGTCGCGTCCCTCGACGTCTCGATCCAGGCCCAGGTGATCAACCTCCTCGTCGAGCTCCAGCGGCGGCACGGGATCGCGTACCTCTTCATCGCCCACGACCTCGCCCTGGTCGGCCACCTGTGCGACCGGGTGGTGGTGATGTACCTCGGCAAGGTCGTCGAGACCGGCCCCGCCGGGGACCTCCTGGGGGAACCCGGCCATCCCTACACCCGCGCCCTGCTCGCCGCGGTTCCGCTCCCGGACCCGGCCCTCGCCCGGGGGCGCACGGTGCCCCTGCCCGGCGAGCTCCCGTCCCCCGTCGACGTTCCCCCCGGCTGCCGGTTCCACCCGCGGTGCCCCTTCGCCGAGGAACGGTGCCGCCGGGAGGAGCCCGCCCTCGTTCCCCGCGGTCCGGGGCGGTCCGTCGCGTGCCATCTTGCCGACCGCCTGCCGCCGCCCGATGTTTCCCTTCCCCGCCCCGCGTTGCCCGACGCCGGCGGGCCCGGAGGAGAGTCCCGTCCATGACGATGACCCCGCGCATCCCCACGGCCGCCCTCGCGTTCCTGTGCCTCGCCGCGGTGTTTCCCGTGCTCGCCCAGGAGACGGGGGAGAACCTCCTGCCGCCCCCGACCCCGGTGACCGAGGAGGGGGGCCCTCCCCCCTGGGAGCTCTCCCTCCGGGACGCGGTGGCCCGGGCCCTCCGGGAGAACCTGGACATCCAGGTGGCCCGGATCGAGCCGGCCACGGCCCGGGCGACGGTGACCTACCAGGACGCGGTCTTCGAGCCGGAACTCCAGGGGAGCGGTTCCTGGGACCGGCAGACCCAGGAGCCCTCGAGCCGGTTCTCGCCGGCGAGCCGGACCGACAAGCAGGTCAGCGCCACCTGGGTGGACCCGCTGCGCACCGGGGGGCGGGTCGAGGCCGGGCTCTTCTACCGGGAAATGGTCAACAACTACCCGCCCGGGTCGGACATCTTCGGCCTCGTCCCGACGACGATGGTCGCCGGGGTCCAGCTCACGGTGCGCCAGCCGCTGCTGCGCAACTACGGTCTCCGGATCAACCGGACCGCCATCGAGCAGGCGAAGAACTCCCTCGGGATCTCGGAAGAGCAGCTCCGCCAGCGGGTGATGGAGGTCGTCGAGCAGGTGGAAGCGGCCTACTGGAAGCTGCTCGGCACCCGCCGGCAGCTCGACGTGGCCCGGGCATCGTTCAAGCTGGCGCAGGATTTCCTCAAGGACACGCGGGTGAAGGTCGAGGTCGGCACGCTGCCCGAGATCGAGATCACCACCGCCGAGGCGGAGGTCGCCGACCGGGACGGCAACGTGATCGTGGCGGAGAACGCGGTCCGTGACGCCGAGGACACGCTCCGCGCCCTGCTCCACGTGCCGGAGGGATCGCCGGAGTGGGAGCGCCCGATCGTCCCCGTGGACCGTCCCACCACCGAGCGGGTGGACGTGGACCTGGACGAGGCGATCCGCGAGGCGCTCGCCCACCGTCCGGAGGTGAAGGTCGCGGAGCTGCAGGCGCGGAACCGGGAGCTGGACGCGCGCTTCCGGAAGAACCAGGTGCGCCCCGACCTCTCCGTCGTCGGCACCTGGCGGGCCACCGGCAACAACTACGACTACTACCGGGTGATCATGCCCACCTCGCCCCCCCAGGAGCTCTGGCTGAGGAACGACCAGGGGCGGTCGGATGCCTTCCGCGAGATCCCGGACCGGGACAACAGCAACTGGTCGATCGGGCTCAACCTGACGCTGCCGATCCGCAACCGGCGGGCGCGGGCGGACCTGGCCCGGGCCCGGCTCGCCGCGGACCAGGCGCGCCTGCAGGTGGAAGGCGTCCGCCAGCAGGTGCGGGTCGAGGTCCGCCAGGCGGTGCGGGACGTGCAGAGCGCCTTCCGCCGGATGACCTCCGCCCGGGCCAACGTGATCCTCCAGCGAAAGAAGATGGAGGCGGAGCAGAAGCGGTTCGAGAACGGGCTGTCCACCGCCTTCAAGGTGCTCCAGTTCCAGACGGACCTGCGGGATGCCGAGTCGCGCCTGATCAGCGCCGCGGTCGACTACAACCAGGCTCTGGTGCGGCTGCTGCGGGTCCGGGGCGTGCTCCTCGAGCGCCGGGGGATCGAGGTGCCGGCTCCCGCCGGCGTCCCGATGGCCGGGAAGCGGTAGCCCGGGGGTCCCGCCGCGGGGACGTCTCCCCGGCGGGGACCGCGGACCGGCCGCGGAGGCGGGACCCCGCGGGAGCCCGGGCGCGTGCGGGACGATTCCCCCCGTGCCGGGTTTTCCCGGTTGACCGGGATTCATCCCGGGGCGGGGGGGAGCACGGCCGCCGGGTGCGCCACGGTTCCGGCCGGTCCCTGCTGCACCGTCCCCGCGCTCTTCGCGTGCAAGCCCCCTGCCCGCGGAGGGTTCCGGTTCGTTGACAGCCCCCGGATCCCCCCCTATCCTGCCAGCGGATCGAGGCAGGGGCGGCCCGCCGCCGCCCGTGGATCGATGGCAGCAGGCGGGAACGAGGATCCCGCACCGAGGCAGCCGCCCGGGGCGCCGGGCGTGACGAGCCACCGAAGGAGGCACCGTGAGTGGATTCGGAGGAACCCTCGTTCACTATTTCCAGCAGGGCGGTCTCATCATGTGGCCGCTCCTCTTCCTGTCGATCATCGGCGTGATGATCATCCTCGAGCGCGGCTACATGCTCTACTTTGCCGCCCGCACGAGGACCACCGAGCTGGTCTCGAAGGTCCGGAAGCTCCTGGCCCAGGGGCAGGTCGACGCGGCGCTGAAGGCGTGCGAGGAGTTCCGGGGTCCGATGGCGGCGGTGGTCAAGGCGGCCCTCCTCCGCTGGAACGATGCCGACCAGGAGGAGATGGCGAAGCTCCTCGAGAACGCGGCGCTGCACGAGATCGCCCGGCTCGAGCGCGGCCTGTGGGTCCTGGCGCTGATCTCGAACATCGCCCCGATCCTCGGCTTCCTCGGGACGGTGGTCGGGATGATCCAGTCCTTCGATGTCATCGCGCGGGAGGGGCTGAACAACCCCGGCAAGGTGGCGAAGGGGATCTCCGTGGCGCTGATCACCACCGCCGGCGGCCTGATCGTGGCGGTGCTCACGCTGCCCTTCTACAACTTCTATACGAGCAAGGTGGCGTCCTACGTCCGCGAGATGGAGACCACCGCGAACATCGTGCTGGAGACGCACGTGGCGCTGAAGGGTTCCGGCCAGCAGGGCTGACGAGGGGATCATGGCCTTCAAGAAGCGGGTCACCGAGATCAAGGCCTTCATCCCGACGGCCTCCATGGCCGACATCGCCTTCCTGCTGATCATCTTCTTCATGGTGACGACGCAGTTCGACGTCGACCGGACCCGGGTGAACCTGCCGAAGTCCCAGATGCGGGTCGAGGTTCCGAAGGGGTCGGCGTACGTCGTCATCTACAAGGAGCCGGGCACCGGGAACTACGGTTACAAGTTCAGCGACGGGAAGCAGATGTCCACGCCCGTCGCGAGCCTGACCGATCTCGAGGCCCAGGTCAGTGCGGTGGCGGCGGTCGATCCCACGCGGCCGTTCGTGATCAAGGCGGAGGCGGACACCCCCTACCGGATGATCGATACCGTCATGGACATCTTCCGGAGGGCCGGCGTGCAGGAAACCGTCATGCTGACCTACCAGCGTACGAAGGACGATACCGACTAGTCCGGCGGGGCCGTGCGGTCGCCGTGCCGCGGAAGGAAGCGAGATGGGCAAGCTGACCGACAAGCTGAAGCCGCAGGAGGCCGAGATTTCGTCCGCCTCCATGGCCGACATCGCCTTCCTGCTGATCATCTTCTTCATGGTCACGACGGTGTTCGCGGCCACGAAGGGGCTGGACTTCAAGCTGCCGAAGGACGAGGACAAGACCGCCCAGGCGGAGACGCAGGAGGCGATCTTCTTCAAGGTCCTCGAGGACGGTTCGTTCCTGATGGACGGCCGCCCGGCGACCGTGGACGAGATCCTGCCCTACATCGGTCCGAAGCTGGAACGGTGGCCGGACAAGCCGATCATCATCTACACGCGGCCGGATGCCCCCTACAAGGCGATGGTCCGGATCTACGACGAGCTGATGAAGGCGACGGAGCCCCCGGACAAGGGAGGCCTCGGGCTGGCCAAGACGCCGAACATCTCGATTCCGACCCAGAGCGAGGTCAACGACTACATCGCCCTGTTCGGCTACAACCCGTTCGAGCAGCAGTAGGCGGGCCGGGAGAGACCGATGGCGGACAATCCCCAGAAGAAGCCGGGCCACGGCGGCGCCGCCGGAGGGGCCGGTGCGCGGCCGGAGGCGATGGCGGTCGACGAGATCTTCCTCCAGGAGCAGTTCGAGGAGTCGGGCCTCCGGTACAACGCGGTCTTCATCATCATCGCCCTCGTGCTCCACGCGATCCTGTTCGCGATCACCTTCCCGGAGATCAAGTACAGGCCGCCGGAGGTGGCGAGCACGCGGAAGGTGATGGTGGTGCGCAAGTACGTGCCGCCACCCCCGAAGCAGAAGCCGAAGAAGAAGATCCAGAAGAAGTTCACGAAGAAGGTGGCGGTTCCCGACCCGACGCCCGACGAGCCGGAACCGATCATCGAGCCCGAGCCCGAGCCGGAGCCGGAACCGATCCCGGAGGACGTGGATGTCGTGCTCGGAACCCCGGAGCCGCCCCCGGTTTCCGGACCGCTGATGCCGGGAATCGGCGGCGTGACCGAGCCGGAGCTGATCCCGGAGACGAAGGTCAAGCCGGAGTACCCGGAGCTGGCCCGCAAGGCCCGGATCCAGGGGAAGGTGATCCTCCAGGCGGTCATCCGGAAGGACGGCACGGTGGGAGACATCAAGGTTCTCAAGGAGCCGGCGGCGGACCTGGGGTTCGCGGAGGCGGCGATCGCGGCGGTGAAGCAGTGGCGCTACCGGCCCGCGATGCAGAACGGGCATCCCGTCGACGTCTACTTCACCGTGGTCGTCAACTTCACGCTCGAGTAGGCGTGGGGTCCGGGGACGACGGCGCGGGTGCCGGGGCCGGGTCCGGGGGGCCCGGCCCTTCCCGTTGGCGACCCGGTGGAAGCGTGGCGAAGGTGCCGGGGCGGTGGCACCATCATTGCAAGAAGGGATACCCAGGCGGGATCGGAAACGCCGGGCCCGCCGGGAGGACACGATGCGGAAGACGATCCTGAGCGCAACCCTGGTGGCCGTGGTGGCGGGCCTCCTGCTCCTCGCGGTTCCCCTCGCCCGGGCGGACTACGAGCAGGGAATGGCCTACTTCAAGCAGGGCAAGTACGTCGAGGCCGCCGCCGAGTTCCAGGCGGTCCTGGAGAACGCACCGGAGTACGACTTCGGGCACTTCATGCTCGGCAACTGCTACTTCAAGATGAAGAAGTTCCGGGACGCGGAGCAGGAGTTCCGGAAGGCGATCGAGCTGGAGTCCGGCAAGTTCAACTACCACTACATGCTCGCCCAGACCCTGCTGGCGCTCCGAAAGTACTCCGAGGTCGTGACGACCCTGGACCGGGCGGTCGAGCTGGCCCAGTCGCCGGCGGAGAAGCGACGGTTGTACAAGGTCCGCGGCATCGCCCTCGCCCGGATCCGGCAGTACGACCGGGCGATCGAGGACCTGCGGCGGGCCAACCCGGCGAAGGACTTCACCGTCGCCAAGGAACTGGGCCGGGCGTGTTACATCGGCGGGGACTATGCCTGCGCCATCGACAGCTTCCAGAAGGCCGACGCCCTGCGGAAGAACGACCCCCTGGTGCTGAAGATGCTGTCCAAGGCGCTGATCGAGAAGGCCCGCCGGACCCGGGACAAGAAGACGAAGGAGGCCCTGTTCCGGCGGGCGGCCGGGGTCGCCGCGCGGTACGCGAAGGTCGAGACGAAGAAGACGGATCCGCACGAGATCTACGGGGCGGCCCTCCTGGGCGCCAACGACTTCAACGGCGCGATCCGCGAGTTCCGCGAGGTGCTGAAGCGCGACCCGAAGAGCTGCACGGCGATGCTGAACATCGCCCAGGCCTACCTGGCCCTCGAGAAGTGGAACGACGTGATCACCTGGGGCAGGAAGGCGGTGTCCTGCGACCCGAAGAACTACCTCGGCTACCAGCAGCTCGCCTTCGCCTACATCAAGCTGAAGAACAACTGGGACGAGGCGATCCGGCTGGCCCAGAAGGCGGTGAGCCTGAAGGACACCCCCCAGACCCGGAAGGTCCTGGCGGACGCGAAGAAGGGGAAGGAAGCGGCGGAGTACATCGCCGCCCAGAAGGCGGAGGAAGAACGCATCAAGCGTCTCCAGGAGGAAGAGCGCCGGCGCCAGGCGGAGATGCAGCGCAAGATCAAGGAGTACGAGGCCCGGACCGGGCGGAAGCTCGAGGGCGAAGGCGGGGGCGGCGGCAAGTAGGGGCCGCACTCACCCCGCGGTGAACCGCCCGGACCCCCGCGCCATCATGGCGCGGGGGTTCCTCTTTCGTGCCGGGATGACGTCCCTTGCCGGTGACGGCGCCCCGTCCCCCGGCGCGGACGGCCGGGGTCGCCGGGGGGGTGGTTTCCGGCCCGGCAACCCCGCGCGATCCATGGGTTTCCGTTGACACGGCGGGGGGGCGATTGCTAGCATCCCTCCCTCGTGTGCCGCCACCCGATGCCGCGGTGTCCGGACCCTGGGAGCCGGCCCGGAAGGAGCTCCCGCGGAGGCGTGATCCGATGGATGCCACCCTCGTGGCCCTGCTGACCCTGGCCGGGCTGGCCGTCGTCCTGCCCGGCTCGATCCTCCTGCTCTCGTGGCTGGTGGGTCCCCGCCGGTCCACGCGGGTCACCGACATGACCCCCTACGAGTGCGGCAGCCGGCCGTTCGTCTCGGCCCGCCGCCGGTTCCCCGTGAAGTTCTACCTGGTGGCGATGCTGTTCCTCGTCTTCGACGTGGAGGCGGTCTTCCTCTTCCCCTGGGCCGTCGAGTTGCGCCACGCGGTGGAACGGGCCGGCGGCAGGTTCGTCTTCTGGGAAATGGTTGCCTTCCTCGGGATCCTCGTCGTCGGGTTCGTCTACGCCTGGGGACGGGGAGCCCTCGAGTGGGATCGTTGAAATGACCGACCTGCACGCGACCGGCCCGGCCCCGGGCTGGGAACCCGGCGAGGCCCTCGAGCTGCTGCGGGAAGAGTTTCCCGGCGGCATCCTTCGCGAGGAGCGGTTCCGCGGCCAGACCACGATCGTCGTGCCGCGGGAGCGGGCCCTCGAGATGCTCGCCTGGCTGCGCGACGCGGAGGGATGTTCCTTCGACTTCCTCACCGACGTGACCGCGGTCCACTGGCCGGCCCGCGAGCGGCCCTTCGACGTCGTCTGGCACCTCTACTCGTTCCCGCGGAACGTGCGCCTGCGGGTCAGGACGGAGCTGGCCGCGGACGAGGAGGCGCCCAGCGTCGTCGAGCTCTGGCCCGCCGCCGGCTGGCTGGAGCGGGAGTGCTACGACATGTTCGGGATCCGGTTCGCCGGCCACCCGGACCTGCGCCGCATCCTGATGCCGGAGGACTTCGAGGGCTGGCCGCTGCGGAAGGAGTTTCCCCTCAAGTGCTGAACGGGCCGCGGCCCGCCGGGGCCGCGTCCGGGAGACCTGTTCCATGAGCGAACCGCTGGAGCTGCCGGGAGCCGAACGGGACGAGGGGACCGTCGTCCTGAACATGGGGCCGAGCCACCCCTCGACCCACGGCGTGCTGCGCCTGGTGCTCGACGTGGACGGCGAGGTCGTGACCCGCTGCCGGGCGGACATCGGCTACCTGCACCGGGGATTCGAGAAGATCGCCGAGAACAAGACCTGGACCCAGTTCATCACCTGGACCGACCGGATGGACTACCTGGCCCCGGTCTCGAACAACGTGGCCTGGGCGCTGGCGGTGGAGAAGCTCCTCGGGATCGAGGTGCCCGCGCGGGCCCGGGTCCTCCGCGTCCTGCTCTGCGAGATGGCGCGCGTTTCCGCCCACCTGCTGTGGCTGGGTACCCACGCGCTGGATCTCGGCGCGGCGACCGTCTTCTTCTACACGTTCCAGCAGCGGGAGATCCTCTACGACCTGTACGAGCGGCTGACGGGTGCGCGCTTCACCACGTCCACGGTGCGGATCGGGGGCATGTCGCGGGACGTCCCCGAGGGATGGCTGGACGACGTGCGCCGCTTCGCGGACGGCGTGACGAAGGTCATCGACGAGTGCGACCGGCTGCTGACCCGGAACCGCATCTGGCTCGGCCGCACCCAGGACGTGGGGATCATCTCCCGCGAGGACGCGATCGCCTGGGGTTGCACCGGCCCGGTCCTGCGGGGCTCCGGGGTCGAGTGGGACGTGCGGAAGGCGCAGCCCTACCTGGACTACGACCAGTACGAGTTCGAGGTCCCGGTGGGAACCGTCGGGGACGTCTACGACCGCTACCTGGTGCGGATGGAGGAGATGCGGCAGTCCGTGCGGATCATCCGCCAGGCGATCGACCGGATGCCGGACGGCCCGCTGAACGCCGACGCGCCGAAGGTGGTCCTGCCGCCGAAGGAGAAGGTGCTCACCTCGATGGAGGCCCTCATACATCACTTCATCATCGTGACCGAGGGGTTCCATCCGCCGGTCGGGGAGGTCTACCACGCCATCGAGGCTCCCAAGGGGGAGCTGGGTTTCTACATCGTGAGCGACGGCGGGGCGTCGGCCTACCGCTGCCGGATCCGCCCCGCCGCCTTCGTCAACCTCCAGGTGATCGAGAAGATCGCCGTGGGCCAGATGATCCCGGACGTGGTCGGGATCATCGGCAGCCTCGACCCGGTGATGGGCGAGGTCGACCGGTGATCCGCGGGAGACGCTGACGTGTTCGACGAGCGGTTCGAGAAGCGGGCGGACGAGATCATCGCGCGGTATCCCCGGCGGGAAAGCGCGGTCATGCCGCTGCTGCACCTGGTCCAGGAACGGGAGGGGTACGTTTCCCTGGCCGCCGAGAAGTGGGTCGCGGAACGAACCGGCGTGGCGCCGGCGGACGTCCACGGGGTGGTGACCTTCTACACGATGTTCCGCACCGAGCGCCACGGGAAGTACGTGCTCCACTTCTGCACCACGGTGTCCTGCATGCTGCGCGGCGTCGATCACCTGCTCGAGCACGCGAAGCGCCGGCTGGGGATCGAGGTCGGCGAGACGACCCCGGACGGCCTGTTCACGATCCTGACCGTCGAGTGCCTCGGGTCCTGCGGCACCGCCCCCGTCGTCCAGGTGAACGACGACTACTACGAGGACATGGACGTCGCCCGGCTCGACGCGCTGCTGGACGCCCTGGCGGCGGGAGAGGAACCACCGTTTCCGCCCGGGCCGGGTCCGCGGCGCGTGCTGGTGGAGGGGGGCTGGTGGAAAGGGTCCTCACCCGCAACGTCGGCATCGAGTGGTCCCGCGGCATCGAGGTCTACCGCCGCCGGGGCGGTTACCGGGCGCTGGCGAAGGCGCTGCAGATGGATCCCGACGCGATCGTCGAGGAAGTCAAGGCGTCGGGCCTGCGCGGCCGCGGCGGCGCCGGCTTTCCCGCGGGGGTCAAGTGGTCGTTCATGCCGAAGGACCCGACCCCGGAGCGGCCCAACTTCCTCGTCTGCAACGCCGACGAGTCCGAGCCCGGGACCTTCAAGGACCGGGTCATCATCGAGCACGACCCGCACCTGCTGCTGGAGGGCTGCCTGTGTGCCGCCTTCGCGATGCGGGCGAGCCGGGTGTTCATCTACATCCGGGGGGAGTACGTGCTCGGGGCGAGGGTTCTCGAGCGGGCCGTCGCCGAGGCCCGGGAGGCGGGCTTCGTCGGGAACGACATCCTCGGGTCGGGCTGGTCCTGCGACATCGTCGTGCACCGGGGCGGCGGCGCGTACATCTGCGGCGAGGAAACGGCGCTGATGACGTCGCTCGAGGGGAAGCGCGGGAACCCGCGGCTGAAGCCGCCCTTCCCCGCCCAGTACGGGGTCTACGGGCACCCGACGACGATCAACAACGTCGAGACCCTCTCCTGCGTGCCGTTCATCATCGAGCGCGGGGCCTCCTGGTTCGCCTCGATCGGCACGGACGAGCGCAACACGGGGCCGAAGCTGTACGGGGTCTCCGGCCACGTGAAGAACCCCGGCGTCTTCGAGCTGCCGATGGGGACCGAGCTGCTCGAGATCATCGAGGAGCACGCCGGGGGGATGCTGCGGGAAGGACGACCCCTGAAGGCCGTCATTCCCGGTGGTTCCTCCACGCCGGTCCTGCGGGCCGAGGAGTGCCGGGGCCTGAAGATGGACTTCGACTCGGTGGCGAAGGCCGGATCGATGCTCGGTTCGGCGGCGATCATCGTGATGGACGAGTCCACGGACATGGTCGCCGTCATGGAACGGATCGCCCATTTCTACGCCCACGAGTCGTGCGGGCAATGCACTCCCTGCCGGGAGGGGACGGGCTGGATCGAGAAGATCCTCCGCCGGATCCGCCGCGGAGAGGGGAGCCCGGAGGACCTGGAGCTGCTCGACCAGGTGGCGGCGAACATGCAGGGGGTGACGATCTGCCCCCTGGCGGACGCCGCCGCGATGCCCTGCCGGTCGTTCCTCGAGAAGTTCCGGGACGAGTTCGAGCACTACGTCCGCCACGGCCGGTCGCCGGTCGCGGCGGGCTGAGCGAGGCCTGACGCGATGCCGACCTTCACGATCGACGGGCGGGAACTGACGGTGCCGGACGGGACGACCGTCCTCCAGGCGGCGCTGGCGAACGGCATCGAGATCCCCCACTTCTGCTACCACCCCGGGCTGCGGATCGCGGGGAACTGTCGCATCTGTCTCGTCGAGGTGGAGAAGTTTCCCAAGCCGGCGATCGCCTGCAACACGGTCGTGGCCGAGGGGATGGTCGTGCACACCGACACCGACCGGGTGCGCCGGCTGCGGGAAGCGGTGATGGAGTTCCTGCTGATCAACCATCCCCTGGACTGCCCGGTGTGCGACCAGGCGGGCGAGTGCCGGCTGCAGGAGTACGGTTACCGGCACGGCCGGGCGGCCACCCGTTTCCGCGAGGAGAAGGAGCACGGTCCCAAGCGGCGCGTGCTCGGCCCGCACGTCATCTACGACTGGGAGCGGTGCATCAAGTGCACCCGCTGTATCCGCTTCTGCCAGGAGGTGACCGGAACGGCCGAGCTCGGGATGTTCCACCGGGGCGTGCGCGAGGAGATCGGTACCTTCCCCGGGCGGCCCCTGGACAACCCCTACTCGGGTTGCGTCGTCGATCTCTGCCCGGTCGGGGCGCTGACCCTGCGCGAGTTCCGCTTCCGCAGCCGGGTGTGGTTCCTCACCGACGTGCCTTCCGTCTGCCCCGGCTGCGCCCGGGGGTGCTCCGTCCACCTGGGGACGTTCCGCAACGAGATCCAGCGGATCACTCCGCGCCCGAACCACGCGGTCAACCGCTGGTGGATCTGCGATGAGGGCCGGCTGTGGGGCGGACGCCTCGAGGCGGCCGCGGAACGGCGACTTTCCGGGCCGCGCTCCCCGGTGGAAGGGAAGGACGATCCGTGGCGCGCGGCGCTGGAGGAGGCGGTCCGCGTCCTCGGGGAGGCGGCCCGCGCCGGGAAGGCCGCGGTGCTGGCCAGCCCCCGGATGACGGTCGAGGAGGCCTGGCTCCTCGGGAAGCTGGCCGCCGGTCCCCTCGGCGGGGCCCCGGTGTTCCTCCCGGAACACGTGGCGGGCGAGGACGACGACCTGCTGGTGCGGGCCGACCGGGCGCCGAACGCCCGCGGCGTGCGCGAGGTGCTGGGCGCCGTCGGCGGCGCGCCGCGCCCGGTGGACGAGCTCGAGACCCTGCTGCGGGGCGGCGGGGTGACCGCGCTGCTGGCGATCGGGCCCGGCCTGCTCGGGCCGGTGGACGGCGAACCCCCGGTCCTGGCGGCCGACGCGGCGGCGTGTGCTCCCCACCGCGTCGTGCTGGATGCGTGGTCGTCTCCCCTGGCCGAGGAGGCGACGGTCGTCCTGCCGGTGGCGGGCTACGGGGAACAGGAAGGAACGTGGGTCTCCTTCGCCGGGCGGGTGCAGCACGTGGCCCGGGCCCTCTGGCCCCGCGGGGACTGCCGGCCGGGCGTCGAGGTCCTCGGGGCGCTCCTCGCCGGCCTCGCCGGCCGGGACCGTGCGCCGCGGATCGACGAGATCCGGGCCGCGGTCGCGGAGGAGGTGCCCGCCTTCGCCGGGATCGACTGGGCGTCGCTGCCCGGGAGCACCGGGCAGGACCTGGCCGGGGAGGATGCCGCCCGCGCCGCCGCCCCGGCGACCGGGGCCCTCGTGAAGATGCTCGCCGTCGGCTGGGCGCCGGCGGAGGAGTGAGGGGAGGACGGACGTGGACGCCGTGCTGCTGGTCGCGACCGTCGTCAAGGTGACCGTCATCGTCCTCGCGATGGTCAGCCTGGTGCCGATCCTGACGTGGGTGGAGCGCCGGGGTTCCGGGATCATCCAGCTCCGGCTCGGTCCGAACCGGGTCGGTCCCTTCGGGCTGTTCCAGCCCCTGGCGGACGGCATCAAGTTCTTCTTCAAGGAAGACATCGTGCCCCCGTTCGTCCACCGGCCGACCTACGTGCTGGCCCCGGGGATCTCCCTCTGCGCGGCGATCCTGGCCCTGGCGGTGCTGCCGCTGGCGGGGAGCTTCGAGGTGGCCGGCAGGACGATTCCCGCGGCGATCGCCGACGTGGACGCGGGCGTCCTGCTGCTGCTCGCCGCCTCGGGGCTCGGGGTCTACGGGATCCTGGTGGCGGGCTGGTCGTCGAACAACAAGTACTCGCTGATGGGTGGCCTCCGGTCCTCGTCGCAGATGATCTCCTACGAGCTGGGGCTCTCCCTCGCCGTGATCTCCGTTCTCGTCTTCTGCGGCACCCTGCGGCCCGTCGAGATCGTCGAGAAGCAGGCCGCCGGCCTCTGGAACGTCGTCTTCCTGCCGGTCGGTTTCCTGGTGCTGCTGGTCGCCGGGTTCGCCGAGACGAACCGGCTGCCCTTCGACCTGCCCGAGGCGGAGTCCGAGCTGGTGGGCGGCTACCACACCGAGTACTCGTCGATGAAGTTCTCCATGTTCTTCATGGCCGAGTACGTGAACATGATCGTCTCGGCCGCGCTGCTGGTCACCCTGTTCCTCGGCGGGTACTCGGTGCCGGCCTTCATCCGGGGTCCCCTGGGCCTCACGGGGAACCTGCTCGCGGCGGCCGAGCTGCTCTCCTTCGCCCTCAAGGTGGGGTTCTTCCTCTGGTTCTTCGTCTGGGTCCGCTGGACCCTGCCGCGGTTCCGCTTCGACCAGCTGATGGGGATCGGGTGGAAGGTCCTGGTCCCGCTGGGGTTTCTCAACATCGCGTGGGCGGCGTTCCTCGTCGCCGTCCTGGGGGTGACGCCGTGATCCCGCTCGCCGCGCTGTTCCCCCTCGCGATCGCGCTGCCCCGGATCGCCTTCTGGGGCCTCGCCGCCGTCGCCGTGCTGGCGGCCCTCGGGGTGGTGCTCCACCGGAACCCGGTGGTGGAGGCGCTCTTCCTCGTGGTCGTCCTGCTCGCGGTGGCGGGGATCTACGCCCTGATGCACGCCTGGTTCCTGGCCGTGCTCCAGGTGATCGTGTACGCGGGCGCGATCGTCGTCCTCGTCACCTTCGTCATCATGCTGCTGAACCTGGGCCCGGAGGCCCGTGGCGGACCGGGGGTGCTGACCGTCGTCCTCGGGGCCCTCCTGGCCCTCGGGCTCGCCGGGCTGGTCGGCCGGGCGGCGGCGGGGTTCGGGCCGCGGGCCGCCGGCGCCGCCTGGAACCCGCAGTTCGGGCGGGTGGCGGCGATGGGGAAGGCGCTGTTCGGCGCCTGGTTCTGGCCCTTCGAGGTCGTCTCCCTCGCCCTGCTGGCGGCGCTGGTGGGGGCG
The DNA here is from genome assembly GCA_964582785.1 of uncultured Acidobacteriota bacterium. Lineage (GTDB taxonomy): Bacteria > Acidobacteriota > Polarisedimenticolia > J045 > J045 > JAMOQA01. Next base: position 18,462 of record CAZOTT010000049.1, read on the forward strand.
GTCGTGGTCGCGAAACGGCGCCTCGAGGAGTGACGTGATGCAGGTCGATCCCGGTGCGGTGCTGGTCCTTTCCGCGATCCTGTTCGCGATCGGAATCTTCGGCGTGATCAGCCGGCGCGGCGCGGTCGTGCTGCTGATGGGTGTCGAGCTGATGCTCAACGCCGGGAACCTGGCCCTGGTGGCCGCGGCCCGGGTCACCCCCGCCGGGGGCGAGCTCGGCGCCATGGGCGGGCAGGTGCTCGCCTTTCTCGTGCTCGCGGTGGCGGCCGCCGAGGCGGCCGTCGGGCTCGCCCTGGTAATCGCCCTCTTCCGCCACAAGGGCTCGGTCGACGTCGACCTGGCCCGGATGCTCCGCTGGTGACCGGGAGGTCCTCGCGATGAACGTGCTGCCGTACATCTGGCTGATCCCGCTGTTCCCGCTGGCCGGGT
>CAZOTT010000050.1:0-18541 GCA_964582785.1 uncultured Acidobacteriota bacterium
GGCGGGGCCCTGCGCCTCGCCCTCCCCGCCGTGGCCGAAGATCCCCTGCTCGTGTTCAACGGGGACTCCCTCGTCGCTCCCCTCCCCCTCGAGACCCTGGCGGCCCGGCACCGGGAAACCGGCGCCGCGGCCACGCTCCTGGCCGTCACGGTGCCGGACGCCTCCCGCTTCGGCACCCTGGCCCTGGACGGGGCCGGCCGGGTGCGGGAGTTCCGGGAGAAGGACCCGGCGGGGGGACCGGGCACGGTCAGCGCCGGGGTCTGCCTGCTGTCCCGGGCGGTCGTCGAGGCGATCCCGGCGGGCCGGGCCGTCTCCCTCGAGCGGGAGGTCCTGCCGGCCCTCGCCGCCCGGGGGGAACTCGCCGCCCTCCCCGTGGCGGGGCGGCTCCTCGACATCGGCACCCCGGAATCGTTCCGGGCGGCGCCGGCGGTCCTCCCGGAGCTGGCGGCGGAAGCCGCCGGTGTTCAGGTTCGCCCGCTTCCGGCCGATCAGGAGGTGGGACGGGGGAACGGGTGAAGGAGAGCGGGACGGGATGATCATCCGGGCACGCGCACCACTGCGCCTCAGCTTCTGCGGGGGCGGAACCGACCTGCCTCCCTACCCGGAAGAGCGGGGAGGGCTGGTCCTCTCGGCGACGATCGCCCGCTACGCCCGGGCGACCCTCCGGTTCCTGCCGGAGCAGGTCCTGCGGATTCACTCCGCGGACCTCCACGCGGACGGCCAGTACGGGCTGGCGGACCGGCTGGAGCTGGACGGGCACCTGGACCTGGTCAAGGCGGCGATGAACCGGATGCTGCCGGGGGCGGGGGGCGGGGAACTGCCGGGGCTCGAGGTGTACCTGGAGACGGAGGCGCCCGCCGGTTCGGGTCTCGGCGGCTCGTCCGCCCTCGTGGCGGCGCTCCTGGGGGCCCTCGCCGAGTGGCGGCGGTGGCGCTACGACAAGTACGAGTTCGCCCGGATGGCCTGGGAGGTGGAACGGGTCGACGTGGGGATTCCCGGCGGGATGCAGGACCAGTACGCGGCGGTCTTCGGGGGGTTCAACCTGGTCGAGTTCTACGGTCCCGGCCAGGTGGTCGTGAACCCCCTGCGGGTCGATCCCCAGGTGATCGACGAGCTCCAGTACAACCTGCTGCTCGTCTACGTGGGACGCCGCGCGGCGGGGACCGTGATCGAGGACCAGGTGCGGGGTTACCGGGAGGGCCGGGACGGGGTGCGGGAGGCCCTCGACCGGATCCGGGACCTGACGGTCGCCGCGAAGCGCGCCCTGCTCCGGGGGCGCCTGCAGGAGTTCGGGGAGATCCTCCACGAGGCCTGGCTGGAGAAGAAGCGGACCGCGCCGACCGTCACGACCCCCTTCGCCGAGGAGGCCTACGAGGAGGCCCGCCGGCTGGGCGCGGTCGGCGGGAAGATCAGCGGCGCCGGCGGGGGCGGGTACATGTTCCTGCTCTGCCCCTGGACCCGGAAGCAGGCGATCGCGGAGCGGCTCCGGGCGATGGGAGGCGAGGTCTCCCCGGTGGTCTTCGAGCCGAACGGGCTCCGGGCCTGGCGGTTCAAGGAGCCTGTCGGGTGGCGGGAAACGCGGGCCGTGGAGGCGGCGAAGGCGGCGGAACCGGCGGCGCCGGTGACCGCCTGAAGGCGGCCCCTTGTCCCCGGGACGCGGCGGGTGAAAGGATTCGAGGCCCGGCGCGCGGCGCGCCGGCGGAGAAGCACGGCGAGAGGAGGAGAGCGATGAGGGTCCTGGTCACCGGGATCACCGGGTTCGTCGGCAGTCACCTGGCGGAGTTCCTGCTCGCGCGGGACGAGGAGATCGAGGTCCACGGGCTCAAGCGTTGGCGGAGCCCCCTGGACAACATCCTCGGCGTGCTGGACCGGGTGCACCTGTGGGACGGCGACCTGCGGGACCTGAAGTCCCTCGTCCGGGTGATCGGGGAGGTGAAGCCCGACATCGTGTTCCACCTGGCCGCCCAGTCCTACGTGCCGACGAGCTTCGACGCCCCGGTGGACACGATCGAGACGAACGTCTGCGGCACGATCAACCTGCTCGAGGCGATCCGGTTCCACGGCCTGGACCCGGTGATCCACGTCTGCAGCTCCTCGGAGGTCTACGGCCAGGTGCGTCCCGAGGAGGTGCCGATCCGCGAGACGAACCCCTTCCGTCCCGCCTCTCCCTACGCGGTGAGCAAGGTCGGGGAGGACATGATCGCCTGGCAGTACTGGACCTCCTGGAAGCTGCGGACGATCCGCAGCCGGATGTTCACCCACACGGGGCCCCGGCGGGGAGAGACGTTCGTCGTGTCGGCCTTCGCCAAGCAGATCGCCGAGGTCGAGCTCGGCCTGCGGGAGCCGGTGATCCGCGTCGGCAACCTGGACTCGGTGCGGACCTTCCTCGACGTGCGGGACGCCGTCCGCGCCTACTGGCTCCTCGCCACCCGGGGGGAGCCGGGAGAGGTCTACAACATCGGCGGGAAGCGCACGATGAAGATCGGCGAGATGCTCGACCTGCTCCTCGGGCTCTCGCGGGCGCGGGACATCGAGGTCCGGGTGGACCCCGCCCTGCTGCGGCCCTCCGACGTCACCCTCCAGGTCCCGGACATCTCGAAGTTCGTGGCGGCCACCGGCTGGGAGCCCCGGATCCCCTTCGAGCAGACCCTGGCGGACATGCTCGAGTGGTGGCGGGGGGAGCTCCGCGCCCGGCAGGAGAAGGCGGAACAGCTCGCGGGGGCCGCGGAGAACGACTGAAGGCCCGTCCCCCGGGCCGGTGAGGCGCGATCCCATGGCCGGTGGTCACGGGACCCGAACGCGGCCCGCGCGCCTGCCCGGGTCCTGCCGGGGCTTTGCCCGGTGAAAGACGGGGGGCGATACCGGCAGGGGATGGTCCGCGTCGCCCCGGCTCCCGGCCGGCGGTTGTGACGGTTCGTGGAGCGTGCCGCGGCCGGGGGAGCGACCGGCTTCCCGGGCCGCGCGTTCTCCGTCCGCCTCAGCCCGCCGGGACCGCGGGGCCCGCCGCGGGACCCGGCACCCGGGCCGTGCCCGTCCCGGCGGGCGGGGTGGGCCGGGCCGCCGGCCTCCCGCCGGAAGGCGGACGGTCCGTCACGCCGGGGGCCAGGGCGAGGGCCGAGAGCAGGGCGAGGCGCGCCTCGTCCGTCCGGCCGAGCCGCTCCAGCGCCCCGGCCTCCAGCTCGAGCATCTTCCGGCCCGCCTCTCCCCCCGGGCGAAGGTGCCACTCCTCGAGGTGATCGAGCATGGCCAGGAGCTCCCGGTCCCGCCGGGCCCGGGCGAGGAGGACCGCCTCGAGGACGAGCGCCCGCACGACGGCACCGCCCCGGGGCCAGGGACCGGCTTCCGTGTCTCGGGCGAGGCCGCGGCGGAGGTCCCGGGCGAGGGCCAGGGCGTCCGCCTCGTCGCCCGCGGCCAGGGCGTCCTCGGCGGCGGCGGCGAGCACGACCGGGTCCCGGGGAGCGAGGGACCGGGCCTCGGCGATGCGCCGCCGCGCCTCCTCCCGGCGCCCGGCGGCCGCCAGCAGGCGGGCCGTGACCGCCAGGGTTTCCGCCAGGAACCGTCGCCCGGCGGCTTCCGGGTCCGGCCGGTGCCCGCCCGGCGGGAGGTTCTCGTTCTCGGGCCGGATCGCCTCCAGCGCTTCCCGGAACAGGGGGGCCGCCTCCAGCTGGATCCGGAACCAGAGCAGGAGGGGGTCGATCGGCCCCCGGTCCCAGGTGACGCGCCGCGCCAGCCCCGGCCGGCGCGCCAGCTCGATCGCCTCGTCGACCAGTTCCACCACCCGGGCGGGTGCCGTCCACCAGGGGGCGAAGCTTCCCCGCAGGTGTTCCACCGGCAGCAGGTCCGTCAGCCGCCAGGTCCGGGCGAGGCCGGCCGCCGCCCGGAGGGTGTCCCGCCGGATCTCCTCCGCCCCGGGCCAGTCCCGGGCCAGCAGGAACCGCTCCCCGTCGTGGAGGAGGGGCAGGGCCCGCGCCGTCCCGCGCCGCTGCCAGGCCCGCCAGAGGCAGGCGGGCCCCGCCGGGGTGCCGGCGAAGTCCTCCGGGTTGGGGTCGCGGAAGAGGAGGGCGGGCGCCCCCATGGCGAGCATCCCGGGCAGGCCCGGGAGGTCGCCGGCGAGCCGCGTCGTGACGAACCAGTCCCCCGGCCAGGGCACGGAATCCGCCGCCGGGACCGGGTAGAGCACCGCCGCGTCCGCGTCGCCGGCCGCGAGCCGGAGAACCCGGGGGAGGAACGGGCCGAGGGGCCGGTGGCGGCCATCCGCGACCAGCAGGAAGCCCGCCCGGGACCCGGCCACCAGCTCCGCGAGGCGGTCGCCCTCCGGGGGGTCCGCCGCGGGGAGATGGACGACCTCCCCCGGTTCGCCGGGCAGGCGCCAGGCCGCGCGGGCCTCCTCGCCGCCCCCGAGCACCACCACGAGGGCGCGGCCGGGATCCCGCGGCTCCCGCACCCGGATCTCCGGGGGCAGGGCGGGATCGACCACGACCGCCCCCGGCGCCGGGGCGGCGACCGCCTCTCCTTCGAGCAGGGCGTCGCGCCGGGCGAGGAACACCTCGGCGGGCCGTCCCCCGGGCTCCCGCCGGGCCCGGTCCGCCGCCCGCTCCCGGGGTTCCCGGCCGTCGGGCCCGGGCGCGGCGGGGATCGCGAGGGCGTGCACGATCCCCGGCCGTCCCGGCGTTTCGTCCAGGGCCTCCTTCATCCGGTCGAGGGTCTCCCGGAAGAAGGCGTGCCGGGGGGAGAGGAACAGGACCCGGTCCCCCGCCAGGTGCGGGGCCGCGGCGCGCAGCACCGCCGGCAGGTCGCGGGCGGGGGGCACGGCCAGCCGGAACCTCCCGAGGAGGGCGTGCTCGTGCCAGGTCTCCCGGTCCGTCCCGCCAGTGAGGACGAGGGCGTCCACCTCCCCGTGGAGGTTGCGGACGTGGTCCACCAGCAGGGCGGCGTCCCGCGGATCGTCGGCGGCGACCACGAGCCCGAGGACGCCGGGGACCACGGGACAGGGCTCCGTCGGCCGGGACAGGTCGATCTCGAGGGACGTGCGGGCCGGGAAGGGGCGGCGGGGCAGGGGGGAGGCCGCGAGGCGTTCCGCCCGGGCGAGGATCGCCGGCAGGCCCCAGCGCTCCGCGACGAAGGAACGCCCCTCCCGGGACAGGGTCTTCCACAGGTCCGGGTCCTCGACGACCCGCAGGACCGCTTCCGCGAACCCGGCGGGATCGTCGGCGACCAGGAGGTGGCGGCCCGCCTCGGGGGCCATGCCTTCCGTCCCGACGGAGGTGGTCACGGTCGGCAGGCCGCGGGCCATCGACTCGAGGACCTTTCCCTTGATCCCCGCCCCGAACCGCAGCGGGGCGACGGCGGCCACCGCCGAGTCGAAGAAGGCGTCCAGGTCCGGGACGAAGCCGGCCACCTCGACCCCGTTTCCTTCCAGGCGCCGGATCTCGTCCGGGAGGAAGCTGCCCCCGACGCGGAAGACCAGGTCGGGACGGCGCTCCCGGACCAGGGGCCAGGCCTCCCTGACGAACCAGGTGACGCCGTCCGCGTTGGGCGGGTGGTTGAAGTTCCCGATGAAGACGATCCCGCGGCGGCCGTCCCGCGGCGGCACATCCCCGGCGACGGAGACCGGGTGGCTGACCACCTGCACGGGGGTGTCGAGGCCCGCCTCCCGGAGGGCCTCCCGGTCGTCGTCCGTGACCGCCAGCACCGCGTCCGCCATCCCGTAGACCGCCAGCTCGGTGGCCCGGGTGCGCTCGGCCCGCAGGAACAGGCGGGGATCGCCGGCGACCCGGGCCTCCCGCTCCTCGCGCAGGAAGTGCACGTCCACCGAGTCGACGGCGACCGGCAGGTCCGGCGCGAGCCGCCGCAGGAGGGGCAGGTAGACCCGGGCCACCCGGTAGAACTCGATCACCGCCAGGTCGAAGTCGTTCTGCTCGAGGAGCATCTCCAGGGTGCAGGAGGTCGGGGGGGCGTCCCCGCCGAGCCCGAAGAGGGGCCAGCGGGGGGCGTCGTTGGGCGCCACCAGGACCCCCGCGCGCCGCAGGGTGTCCCCGTAGCGGGCCTTGTTCCCCCGCGCGTCGACCGCCAGCAGGGTGACCGCGTGCCGGCGGGCGAGCCCGCGGAGCAGCTCGAAGAGCCGGCGGTCCCCCGCCGCCCGGTCGAAGAGGGGGGGCATCTCGTGGATGAACAGGATGGAACGTCCCCCGGGAGGCGGGGGGTTGTGCCAGGTGCCCCGCCGGTGGCGGGCGAGGACGGCCCCCCACTTCTCGAGGAACCGTTCCCGGTTCACCGCCTGCCAGCGCTTGACGCCCTGCCGCAGGTCGACACCGTTCGTCGCTCCCTCCCGGTGGATGACGACGGATGCCGGCTCGTACACGACCCGCCACCCCCGGGTCCGGGCGGCGAAGCAGAGGTCCGAGTCCTCGTAGTACGCGGGGGCGAAGCGCTCGTCGAAGCCCCCGGTCTCCGCCAGCACCTCCGCCCGGACGTAGAGGCATGCCCCGGAGCAGTAGTCCACGTCCCGGGCCTCCAAGTACTCCGGGCGGGCCGGGTCGTCCCACTTGCCGATGTTGCGGCCGGTGGCGTCGCGGAAGACCTCCCCGCCGGCCTCCTGGAGCACCCCGTTCGGGTAGACGAGCCGCGCGCCGACGATCCCGATCCGGGGGTCCGAGGCCGCGCGGGCGGCCAGCGCGTCGAGCCACCCGGGCAGCAGGACCGTGTCGTCGTTCAGCAGGACTACGTCGTGGCCGGGATACTTCCGGAAGACCAGGTTGTTCGCCCGCACGAAGCCGATGTTCTCCGGGTGGCGGTGAACCACCAGCCGGTCCGGGGCCCGCCGCCGGAATTCCTCCAGCACCCGCGGCGTCCCGTCCGTGGACGCCTGGTCGAAGACGTGCACGAGGAACGGCACCCGGGGCGGGTGGGCGAAGAGGCTCTCGAGGCAGTCGGCGAGGAGCCGCTCCTGGTTGATCGTCAGGATCGAGATCACGACGGGACGGGTTCGGTCCATCAGGTTCTCCCCCCGGGGCCGGGGACCCCGGGCTTCACGGCGCGGAAGAGGGCCTGGTCCGGCAGCGCCAGGCCCGGGACGGTGCGCCGCTCGAAGGCGACGACGAACCCCTGCCGGCGCAGCTCCTCGAGGAGGAGATCCCGGGCATAGATCCGGTAGACGAGGGACCCTCCTCCCCGCGTGTCCTCGTGGTACGTCGGTTCCCGGAGGTCCCGGTCCCGCGCCGGGTTTTCCGGGTCGGTGACCTCCCGGAAGACGACGTGCTCCCGGGCGGCCGGGTCGCCCTCGATGAAGGGGACCGTGAAGAGAAACTCGCCGCCGGGCCGCAGCACGCGGAAGATCTCGGCCAGCGCCCGCCGGTAGAGCCGCACGTGCTCGAGCACGTCCCCCGCGAGGACGAGGTCGAGGGAGGCCGCGGGGAAGCTGAGGCGCTCCAGATCCTCGCACCGCACGCCCGGCCCGAGGGGTGCCCCGGGGGGCGTGTCGGGGTCGTACTCCGCGACGAACAGGTCGATCCCCGGCACCCCGCGCAGCAGGCCGGCCGGGGGCCAGGAGGAGCAGGTGTCGAGGATGCGGACCGGCTCGCCCCGGGGCCCGTCACGGAGGGAGGCCACGGAGGTGGCCGCCCAGCCCCGCCCGGCGAGGAAGAGGAGCAGGCCCCGGGCGAGCATCCGCCACCGGGCGAACGAGCCGCACGCCGGGCAGCGGAAATCCTCGGTGACCGGGAGGCCCGGCGTCCGGAAGAAGCCCCCGGTCGACCCGCAGACCGTGCAGGTCCCGTGCAGGGCGGGAGTCACCCGGGAAAGGCCGCCCTCCGGCGCCGGCCGGGGAACGTCGGGGAGGGGGTAGCCCCGGTCGTCCACCAGTCCCGCGCCCACCAGGATGGCGGACAGTTCCCGGACGTCCCCGGAGGTTCCCTCGTCGGCGGGCCGGAAGGTCCGGTCCCAGGAGAGTCGCAGGACCAGGGGGGACCCGGGGGGCAGCGCGCGGACCTCCGCCGGGAGGTTCACCTCGACCCGTTGCCGGCCCTCGCGCACCTCGGCCCGGCCCAGGTCGACCCCGGCGAGCCGGAGGTGTACCCCGGCCGGGGCCCGGCGCACGAGTTCCGGCGGGACCCAGAGGTCCACCCCGACGGCCCCGGCGGCCGGGTCGTGGCCCGGGAGGAAAACCGCCTCGCGCCCCATCCAGGCCGGGTCGTCGTTCCGGGCGGGGTGGACCCCCGCGGCGCAGGCGGCGAAGAGATCCCGCTCGCCCGGGCGGAGGAATGGAGGAAGGTTTCCCTCGAGGAAGCGCACCGCGTCCCCGCGGGGTGCCGGCAGGCCGGCATCCCGCAGGATGGTGAAGGGAGGCGTCCGGACGTCGAGGCCGGGCTCGACGGCGGGGGGTGCTGGGGACGTCGCGGTCACGGTGCGTCTCCTTCCAGGAAGGGACCGGGGTCCACCAGGAAGTGGTTGGGGAAGAACCAGCCGAAGGGGCAGCGGACCTCGGCCAGGAACGAGAAGTGGGCGGCCACCGCGTCCCACCGCTCCCGGAAGGCGGTCGGCGGCGGAGGCATGCCGGTTTCCGGGGCGCGGAAGGGGGCACTCCCGTAGAGCTCCTCCAGGATGCCGTGCCGGCCCCGGGCATCGAGGAGCCCCCAGGCGAGGGGCAGGGGGGCGACGTTCGTCAGGAAGCGGCCCGGGGCCGTGTCCTCGAGGGCCCGGGCGAGGGTGGCGATGTCCCGCGGCGAGGCGCCCTCCACGAGGACGATCCGCTCTCCCAGCGTTCCCCGCACCCGCGGGAGGCCGGCCGGGGCGGCGGGAAAGCCGCGGCGACGGAGCTCCGCGGCGAGCAGGGTCGCCAGTTGCGCCAGGGGCAGGATCGCCTCGCCGGGGAGTCGACGAATCTCGTCCTCCGCGCCGGGCGCCGCCGGATCCCGCCGCAGGTCCCGGGCCCGGCGGGCCAGCGCCTCGAGGGCGGCGGGCGGTTCGAGCCCCGCCAGCCGCACGAGTGCGAGGGTGTGGCGGAGCGCACCGACCCGCCGGGCGACCGCCGCGGGAGACGGGGCCTCGTCACCCCCGCCACGCAGGGTGGTCTCGAGGCGCAGCATCTCGCCCGGGTACATCGCCAGCACGTAGTCCGCGGCGAGGGCGAGGGCATGGTCCGGGCCGGGAACCCGCCACCATTCCGGCGGGGGCGGGTCGCCCAGGAGGGGGGTGCACTGGAAGAGTGGGGAGAGGAGGCCGGCCCGGGAGGCGAGGTCCGCCGGCAGGATGGCGCTGGGCGGGTGCTCGAGCAGTTCCCGGTCGGCCGGGGGCATTTCCTCGAGGACGGCCCGGCAGCGGGTCCAGTCGACCTCGCGGGCCCGGGCCCGGTCCACGACCAGGACCAGGTCCAGGTCGGAGCCGGGGTCCGGGGTGCCGATCCCCCAGGCGGCGAGGACCGCCTCCTCCGCCCCCAGGGCGCGGACGTAGCGCCGGGCCGTCTCCCGCCAGCGAACCGCACTGTCGCCCGGCGCGGGAGGTGCGCCGGGGACGGGGGCCGGTGGGGCGGGCGACCGCCGGACGGCCGGGGCCTTTCCGCCGGCGGCCGCCGCGACGGGAACGGGTGCGCCCGGCGCCGCCGGTGGAGAGTCCGGCCCCCCTTCCCGGCGCACTCCCCTCTCCGCGACGTGTGCCCGGGAGGGGAGGCCGGGGTGGGGCGCTGCCGCCGCGGGCGCTTGTGAGAACTCGTCGTCCGCCAGGTCGTCCCCGGGGGGCGGGCAGGACGCCTCCAGCAGGTCGGCGAGGGCGGCCCGGTCCGCGACCGCGGCGGGCTCCAGCAGGTCCCGGAGGGCGGGGGGAAGGGGACGCAGGAGGTGACGCTGGAGCACGGCCGCCTCGAGGAGCGGCGAGAGCCCCTCGTCCGCGACGCGCTCCCGGATCGCGGGTAGGTCGGCGAGCCCGGCCCCGTAGAGGTTCTCCGCCCGGGCGCGGGAGGCCGCCGCGACGGCCCGCGCGGCCCCCGCCGGGGCGATCCCGGCGAACGGGCCGAAGGCGTCCCGCTTGTAGAGGAAACCACCCCGGGCCTGGAGCAGGAAGCAGGGAGCGAGGAGCACGACCTGCAGGTGCAGCTTCGCGAGGAAGAGGGAATCCGGCAGCTCCCGGCGCAGCATCTCCGCCGCCCGGAGCAGGACGAGCCGCCGGGCCAGCCCGGTCGGCCGGAGGACCACCGGGAAGCCTTCCGGCGGCCCGGCGAGGACGCGGGCCTCCCGGGTGACGGCCAGGGGCAGGAACACCTGGGGGTAGAAGGCCAGGTCTGCCGGGGTGACCGCGAAGGTCCCGTGGTGCTGCAGGGGGTCCACCCGCTGGAGGATCGGCCAGAGGGAGAGGGTGGCTTCCCGGGCGGCCAGGAGTCCTTCCGCGCTTTCCGCCGCGTCCCCGGTCAACACGACGAGGAGGTCCAGGTCGGAGACGCCCGGCCGCTCGTCCAGGGTCGCGAGGGAGCCGTGCACGAGAACCGCGTCGAAGAGGTCGGACCGGGAACCCAGGAGACGGCCCGCGTCCAGGACCGCCCGCCTTTCCGGCGTGTCCGCCCGGGCGGGGTCGAAGGGCCCGGCCGGCCGCAGTTCCCCGGGAACGAGGCCGGGGAGGCCCGGGGCCGCTTCCCGCAGGTCCCGGTGGAAGGCGGCGAGCACCGCGGCGATCCGGCGGGGCCCGGGCGGCGGGTCCGGCGCCGCGAGGGCCTTTCGGGTCGCGGCCAGGAGGGGCGCGGCGGGCCCCCCCTCGGCGAGGCGCGCCAGGGCGTCCATCTCCGGCGGACGTTCCAGCCAGAACGCTTCCGACCGGCTTCCCGGCAGCAGGATCCGGCCCGAGGGGTCCGTTCCCCAGAGGAACCGCTCGAGCAGCCGGTGGGCGTGCTCCTGGGCCCTGCCGAGCTGCTCGCGGCGGGCGACGCGGGGGCCGAACCGCGCCTCCGCCGTGCCGTCGAGGAACGGCTCGTCGCCCAGCCAGGGCCGGAGCGCAGCCGGGAGATCCCCGGGGTGGGCCCCGGGGTCCGCCCCGGCAGCCGGAGCGCCCGGCGAAGGGTGGGGCAGGGCGAGTTCGGCCATCGGCACACCTCCTCCGGGGCGACCTCGAAAGCAAGACCGGTGCCGCAGGGCGGGGGAGGGTGCGGAAACGGGACCCGGCGCCGGGCGCCCGGGCCGCGTGCCGTGCCCGGCGGCGGGGGAGCGGGGAGGGGGACCGCGGACCGGGCCCGTCGCCGTTGGAAGCGCAGGCAGCGAAAGGGCGTTGTCGGGTGCGCCGGCCGGACAGGTCCCGGCGCGGCCAACGCGCTCCCCGGCGGAACGCCGAGCGTCCGCTCCCTTTCCCCGGCCCGACCCGCCGGGGAAGGCCGGCCGGCCGAGGAGAAACGTCAAGGAACCGTCACATCGGGCCCCGGGTAGCCGGGATGCCGCCACGTGCCCGCCGGCCGGTCGAGGGTGCGCGGCGGCGGCCTCCTCCGGGGCCGGTGTTCCCCCGGGGATTTCTCCGCCTGGAGAGGTTGACCCGGGCGCGGTGGCTACTGGGCGGCGGCCAACTGCGCGAGGGCGTCCAGGTCGAGCTCGTGGGCGACGGCGACGGCCTCCCCGGGCTCGGCCGGCGAGACGCTGACGGTCACGATGAACCGCTTGCCGAGGATGATGTCGGCGGAGGACGTCTTGTCGTCCTTCTGCCACGAGTCATGGACCAGGTTGCCGTTCTCGGTCGTGACCTTCTCGTACCCGTCGTCGGTCTCCTGCTCGTATCCCTGGCCGAGCATCGCCCACGGAGCCGCGGTGAACGGGGTCCCGACGGTGTCGACGATCGACACGTTGATGGTCCTGCCGCCGCCCTCGTAGGTCGCCTCGGCGCTGGACACCTTCATCCCCATCATGGCCGTGCGGCTGCCGTCGATGGAGGTGCGGTGCAGGCCGTGCAGCTCTTCCGGCAGCAGCTCCTTCAGGCGATGGAAGTCGACCGGGTCGCCCTTGGGGGCGTTCTGCTGCATCTGCTGGAGCTGGGCCAGCGCCTTCTGCAGGTCGGCGGGGCTGGGCTGCTGCTGGGCCAGGGAAGGAACGCCGAGCAGCAGGCAGGCGGGCAACAGGGCGAACGCGACGCGCGCGGACAGGGTCATGGCAACGGTCTCCTCCTGGTTCTTGCGGGATCCCGGGCCGGCCCGCGACCCGGGTGCGGGGCGTATTGTGCCACAGGCGGCGCCGAACCACTGTCGATGCCGGTGCCCCCGGTGCGCCGGTTCGCGCGGTTCGTGCGCGGGTCTGCCGGGTGCGGGCTCCGGCCGTCTCGCCCGCTGGACCGGCGTGGGGCGGTGCCGGGGGTGGGCACGTGGGCCGCCGGGAGCGGCCTCCGGCCGTCTCGCCGGCTCGACCGGCGGCGGTCGCGGGGTCCTCCGCGCCTGGCGGCTCGCAGGCCGCCGTCCCGGCGCGCCACCCGGTAGCGCTGCGGCCGGCTCGCCGCGGGCGCTGCGCGCCCCCGCCGCTGCGCGGCTCCGTTTCGGCGCTCCGGACCCCGCGACTGCCGGGTCTCGCACGGCTCGCCGGAGTCGGCAGCCCCGGCGGCCCGCTTGCCGCGCGCGTGTCGCGCCCCCACCGCCGCGCGGCCCGTTTCCGGTGCTCCGGACCCCGCGACCCGCAAGCAGGACGGCTTCGGGGGAAAAGGGGGCAGCTTCCGCAGTTGTTCGGCGGGAAACGGGACCTGACCAGATCAAATCCTGGTGTTTGCCGGTTTAGCAGAAAATAATCTGATTTAGTCTCTTGCAATATACGAATCATCAGGATATACCGTTTCGCCCATGGACCGCCCGATCGAGCCCGGCCTCGTCGACCGTCTCCTCGCCCCCGGGTCGAGGGGTTGTGGGGCCCTGTGCGACTGGCTGGGCCACTTCGCCAACCCGGTCCGGCTGCGGATTCTCTGCCGGCTGCTGGCCGGCCGGGCCTGCGTGGGCGAGCTGGTAGAGGCCACCGGGGAACGCCAGCCCACGGTCTCCGCCCACCTGAAACATCTCCTGCTGGCGGGGCTCGTCAGCCGGGAGCGGGAGGGCAACCGGGTCTACTACCAGGTGGAGGACCCGCTGGCGGTGGAGACGATGCGCTTCCTCGTCGGCCTGGCGCGGCGGTTCCAGGGGGAGACGGACCGCGAGCCGGGGGAGGAGCAGGAATGAAGACGCCGGTCGCGCCCGGAGCGGCGGTCCCCCCGGCGCCCGCCCGGGTCCGGGGAGGAGCGGGAGTGAAGAAGACGCTGGTCGTGCCCGGCGACGCGGTGGCCCTGACGCCCGGGCACGGGTCCGGGGAGGAGCAGGAATGAAGACCCTCGTCCCGATCACCGTCGCCTCCGTCGCCCTGTTCGCGACGTGGGTGGCCTGGACGCAGAGCCTCGACCCCCAGGAACTGGCGGCGGGCGCCGTCCTGTCGGTTCTCGTGGCCCTGCTCGCGGGAGGAATGCCGTTCCGGGCGGAGACCCTGCGGATCTTCCAGCCCCGGCGCTTCGCCTATGCCCTCGCGTACCTCCCGTACCTGTTCAAGGAGATCGTCAAGGCCAACCTGGACGTGGCGCGGCGGGTGGTGTCGCCCGCCCTGCCGATCCGGCCGGGGATCGTCCGCGTCAGGACGAAGCTGCGGAACCCGATCGGCCGGCTCGTCCTCGCCAACTCGATCACGCTGACCCCGGGAACCCTCACCGTCGACATCCGCGGCGACGACCTCTTCATCCACTGGATCGACGTCCGCGCGAAGGACGTCCAGTCGGCCACGGAGGAGATCGTCGCGGGGTTCGAGAAGTACCTGGAGGTGATCTTTGGCTAGCAGGCTGATTCTCGAGGTCGCCCTGGTCCTCGCGGGCGCGGGGATCCTGCTCTCCCTCTGGCGCCTGCTGCGCGGGCCGTGCCCGGCGAGCCGCGCCGTGGCCCTGGACACGCTGACCCTGATCACCATGCCGCTGATGGTCGGGCTGGCCGTCTGGACGGGGCGGGGGATCTACGTGGACGTCGCGCTGGTCTACGGCGTGCTGTCGTTCCTCGGCGTGCTGTCGATCGCGCGCTACTGCGACCGGGGGGTGTGACATGGAAATCCGCGAGCTCGTCGGGGCCCTCGTCACCCTCGGCGGCGCCGCCTTCCTGTTCCTCGGGGCGCTCGGCATCGTGCGGATGCCCGACCTCTACAACCGGATGCAGGCCGGGACGAAGGCGACCACCCTGGGGAACATCCTGACGCTGGTCGGCCTCGCGATCTACGAGCCGGCGTGGCTCCCGAAGCTGCTGCTGGTCGTGCTCTTCGTCCTGATGACGAACCCCGTTTCGTCCCACGCCCTCGCCCGCGCGGCGCACCGGGGCCGCGTCCCGCTGTCCGACATCTCGGTGGAGGATGCCCTCGCCGAGACCTACCCGGAGGCCGCGGAAGCGGTGAAGGAGGCCGGGCCATGATCTTCATCGACCTGGTGGTCTGCCTGCTGGCGATCGTCTCCGCGGTGTGGGCGGTGCTCGCCCGGAACCTGGTCTCCGCGGTCGTGCTGGCCGGAGTCGTCAGCCTGGCGGTGTCCTACCTGTTCCTGCGCCTCGCCGCGCCCGACGTGGCGATGACCGAGGCCGCCATCGGGGCCGGTCTCTCCACGGTGATCTTCCTCATCGCCGTGCGGCGCACCGAGGAGGAGGAGAAGCGATGATCAAGCAGCTCGTCGGTCTCCTCGCGCTCCTCGCCCTGGCCGCCCTCTTCGTCGGCCTGCTGCCCCTGATGGCGCCGACCGATCTCGGCCCCGTGACCCGCCACTACGTCGAGCAGGGGCTCGTCGAGAACCGCGGCTCGAACCTCGTCACCTCGATCGTCGTCAACTACCGGGGGTTCGACACCCTCGGAGAGGTGACGGTGCTGTTCCTCTCGGTCAGCGGCGCGGGGTTCGTCCTGCGGCGGCGGGAGGGGCTGGCGTTCGAGCACCAGCGCCCGGCCTCGGAGCTGGTCCG
Source organism: uncultured Acidobacteriota bacterium (assembly GCA_964582785.1). Taxonomy (GTDB): domain Bacteria; phylum Acidobacteriota; class Polarisedimenticolia; order J045; family J045; genus JAMOQA01. Next base: position 14,945 of record CAZOTT010000050.1, read on the forward strand.
GACCGCCTCGCGGGTCCTGTTCGCCCCGATCGTCCTGTTCGGTGCCTACATCTTCGTGCACGGCCACCTGACGCCCGGCGGGGGGTTCCAGGGGGGCGCGGTGATCGCGTCCGCCGTCCTGCTGCTGCTGCTCGCCGACCGGGACCGGCTGCTGCCCCACGGCTTCCTGTCCGTGATCGAGTCGCTCTCCGGGTTCGGCTACGTGGTCACGGGTCTCCTCGGGCTCGCCGCCACCGGCTCGTTTCTCGCCAACCGCGGGGTGATCGACCTCGGCTCCTGGAACCGCCTCTTCTCGGCGGGAGTGATCCCGGTGATCTACGTGCTGATCGGGCTGAAGGTCGGGTCCGAGCTGTCCGCCCTGCTCGACACGATGATGCACGCCGACCGGGCGGGGGAGGGCCACTGATGAACGTCCTCGGCCTGCACGCCCTCGCGGTGGGAACCGCGATCGTGCTGATCCTCGTCGGCCTCGCCGGCGCCCTCGTCCGGCGCAACCTGCTGAAGATCGTGCTCGGCTTCTCCATCGCCGACAGCGGGGTGAACCTGCTGATCGTCACCCTCGGGCACATCCCGGGCCGGACCGCCCCGATCATCGACGACCCGCGCCTGCTCCGGGGGGCCGGTTCCCTGGTCGTCGACGCCGCGAAGGTCGTCGACCCGCTGCCCCAGGCGCTGGTGCTGACCGCGATCGTCATCGGCGTCGGCGTCACCGCCCTGATGCTCGCCTTCGTCGTGCGCCTCTACGCGCAGGGGAAGTCCCTCGACATCCGGGACTTCGGGAGGCTGAAGTGGTGAGCCCGATCCTGCTCGTCGCCGCGCCCCTCGGGGCCGCGTTCCTCCTGCCGCTCGCCGACCGCCTGGGGCGGCCGGTAGCCCGGGGGCTCCACCTGCTGGTCCTGCTGTTCGCCGGCGGCCTCGCCCTCCGCTGGCTGGCGGCCTTCGGGGCCGGCGTCCCGGCGCAGCTGATCACCACCGGCGGCTGGCCGCCGCCGATCGGGATCTCGCTGCGGTTCGGCGTGCCCGAGGCGGTGCTCGTGCTGCTCGCGGCGGCGGTGGCGTTCGTCGCCGCCCTGCACCTGGCCCGGCGGGAGCAGGTGTCCGACGTCCGGGGGCTGGTGATCCAGCTCCTGCTGGTGACGGGGGCCTTCGGGCTGATCATGACGCGGGACCTGTTCAACGTCTTCGTGTTCCTCGAGATCAGCTCGATCGCCACGTACGCGATCGTCGCCTTCGGCCGGGAACGGGACGGCCTCGAGGCCGGCTTCAAGTACATGGTCGTCGGCTCCGCCGCCTCGATCTTCGTCCTGCTGGGAATCGCCCTGCTGTACAAGGCCACCGGCACCCTGAACCTGGACGACATGCTGAACCGGGTCCACGAGGTGCCGCCCGCCGTGGCTCCCCTGCTCGGGGGCGTCCTGCTGCTGCTGGTCACCGGGTTCCTGGTCGAGACGAAGATGTGGCCGTTCAACGGCCCGGCGATCGATCTCTACGACGGCGTCGAGCCCGGCGTCATGGCCCTCGTCGTCGGCACGGTGGTCAACGCCGTCCTGTGGACCTTCTGGAAGGTGATGCTGCTGGCCACCGACGCGCGGGTGACCGCGACCGTGATGGCGGTCGGCATGGTCACCTTCGTCGTCTCGAACTTCCTCGCCATCCGCCAGGACCGGGTCCGGCGGTTGCTCGGCTACTCCAGCTCGGCCCAGCTCGGGCTGCTCGTCTTCCTCCTGCCCCTCGTGCGGGACGGTCAGGTCCCGCTCCTCGCGGCGGCGCTCCTGCTGGTCAACCACACCCTGGCCAAGGCGGCCCTGCTCTGGCTGACCGGCCTCCACGGGGGCGAGCGGATGGACGAGTGGGCGGGCGCCTTCCGCGGGCGGGTGGCCCTCGGGGTGACCCTGGTCGCCTCGGTGGTCGCGATCACCGGCCTGCCCCCGTTCCCCGGCTTCTGGGGGAAGTGGGAAGTCGTGGCCCACCTGGCCCGCTCCCCCTTCGCCTGGTGGATCGTCCCCCTGCTGGCCGGTTCCCTCTTCGAGTTCGCCTACTACTTCGGCTGGCTGCGGGCGATGCGGCCGGACGAGGAGGAAGGGAGGGCCCCGGTGGTGTCCGGCGCTCCCTTCTCCCTCGCGGAAGCGGTGGCACCCCTGCTGATGGCCGGCGCTCTCCTGGCGTACGGGCTGTGGTGGACGGCGTACATGCTGCCGCCGGACGCCGTCGGTCTCCTCGGCCTCGGACTCCTCGGCCTCGTGTTCCTGGTCGTGCCGGGACGGGTGCCCCGGGCGCGGGCGGGCCTGGCGCTGGCCGCGATGCTGGTGACGGCGTGGCTGGTGCTGCCTCCGCGGGCCGACTTCCTGCTCGGGACGTTCGAGGGGCTGTTCGGGGGGATGGTCCTGCTCGGCGGGATCCTCGTCGCCCTCGCGGGTCTCGGCACCGGTGACCAGCGGCAGGGACACTGGGGGCTCCTGCTGGTGCTGGTGGCGTCCTCGCTCTGGATCCTCCGGGCGGAGACCCTCATCGCCTTCTTCGCCGCGTGGGAGACCATGACCTGGTCGAGCTGGCTGCTGGTGCGCCAGGGACGGCGCGCCTCCCGCGCCGCGTGGCTCTACATCCTGTTCGGCGCAGGCGGTGGCCTCGCCGTGCTCGGGGGCTTCGCCCTGGCCCTCGGGGCGGGGGTGGACACGGTGCACGGCCTGGGCCACCTTTCCGGGCCGGTCGCCCTCGCGGCCTTCGTCCTGCTGGCCGCGGGTTTCCTCGCCAAGGCCGCCGCCTGGGGCCTGCACGTCTGGGCTCCCGGCGCCTACGCCGAGGCTCCCGACACCTTCAGCCCGTTCCTCTCCGGTGTCGTCTCGAAGCTGCCGGTCTTCGCCCTGATGACCGTCGCCGTGCGGGCGGGGGGCGAGGCGTTCCGGCTGGGCGCCCTGCGCCTCGAGCCGCTCCACGCGGTGGCCTGGATCGGCGGCCTGACCGCCCTCGGGATGACGCTGCTCGCCGTCTTCCAGGAGGACATGAAGCGCCTGCTCGCGTACTCCTCCGTCGGGCAGGTCGCCTACGCGATCGTCGGGCTGGCGATCCTCTCGCCCCTCGGCTGGAGCGCGGCGCTCTACCAGGTCGTGAACCACTTCCTGTTCAAGACGATGCTCTTCCTGGCGGTCGCCGGCGTGATCTACCGCACTGGCGCCCGGCGGTTCAGCCAGCTCGGGGGACTGATCACCCGCATGCCGGTCTCCTTCGTCGTCGTGCTGGTCGGCATCATCGCCGTCTCCGGGGTGCCGCCCCTGTCCGGCTTCGCGGCGAAATGGCTGCTCTACCAGGCCCTCGTGCAGAAGGGGTGGTTCTTCCTCACCGCCGTGATGATGTTCGCCTCGGTGATCGCCTTCCCCTACCTCTTCCGCCTGATCCACTCGATCTTCCTCGGCCAGCTCCGGGACGACCTGCGGGAGACCCGGGAAGCGCCCTGGCCGCTGCTGGCGGCGGAGCTGGTCCTGCTCGTGCTGATCATGGGCCTGTCGGTCTTCCCCGGTGCGTTCCTCTCCGCGACGGACCGCGTCGTCGCCGCGGCCTTCGGGCACGGTGGTCTCGGCTACGACGGGCTGCGGATGGTCA
>CAZOTT010000051.1:0-18322 GCA_964582785.1 uncultured Acidobacteriota bacterium
CGGCGATCCAGCCGGCGGCGATCGCGAGGAGGGGGACCCCGAGGGCCGCCAGCAGGTCGGCTTCCGTCCCCCCGTCGAGCCGGCGGGAGAGGAAGAAGGCCGCCGCTCCGCTCCCGGCCAGGACCACCAGGAGGTCCCGGGCGAGGGAGAACCACCGGGGAATCGCCACCGCCGCCCGGCACCAGCGGCACCGGAGGGCGTCCCGCGAGCTCACCCGGAACAACCGCGCCGGACCGAGACCTCCACCACACTCGGGGCAACGGGCCATGCCTCCCTCCGTCCTGTCCGTCCGTGGTCGCGCCAGCCCGGGGCGGATCGTACTACGTTCCGCCCGGACGGAGGAAGGGGTCGAGGGCCCGGGTCGCGAGGACCCGCAGGGCGAGGAACCCCTTCCGCCCCCGGCCGACCCGGGGCACGGGTCCGGTGACCGGGAAGCCGGCCCGGACCACCCGCTCCAGGAGTTCGCGGTAGATCCGGCCCATGATCTCCGCGGCGTAGAACTCCCGGATCCGGCGCCGCCCCACCGGGGCCGCCCGGGCGTAGAACTCCCGGGCCCGGTCGGCGACCGCGTGCAGGAGGGGCAACCGCGCCGGATCCCCGCCCGTTACCTGTTCCTCGCTGACGCCGAACCGCTCGAGGGTCTCGAGGGGCAGGTAGAACCGTTCCTTCCGCGCGTCCGGGCCGATGTCCCGCAGGATGTTGGTCAGCTGGAGGGCGGCCCCCAGGTCGCCGGCGTAGCGGTCCGCCTCCGCGTCCCCCCGGCCGAAGATGCGCACCGAGATCCGGCCGACCGCACCCGCCACCAGGTCGCAGTACCCGAGCAGGTCGTCCATCGTCCGGTACCGGCGGGGGACGAGATCCATCGCGACCCCGTCCACCACCTGGTCGAACAGTTCCCGCGGGATCCCGAAGCGGGCCGCCGCCAGGGCGGCCTCCGTGGCCACCGGGCCGGCCGGATCGCCCCGGAAGGCCCGGTCGAGGTCCTCCCGCCAGGCCGCGAGCCGCTGCCGGGCCGTGGGAATGTCGGGGGCCTCGTCCACCGCATCGTCCACCTGGTGGCAGAACGCGTAGACGGCGAGGATCGCCTCCCGGCGGGGCCGCGGGAGGACCGCGAAGGCGTAGAGGAAGTTGCTGCGGGAGGCCCGGGCGAGGCGGCGGACGATCCCCGCGCGGAACGCCCGCCCGCGGCCGGCGGCCGGCCCGGGCGGAGCCGCCGGGGAGATCACGGCTCCTCCCCCCGGCGGAGTCTCCGGACCAGGCCCGCGAGGACCAGCACCACCGCCGCCACGAACCACCCGGGGTCGAGAAAACGCCCGATGCGGGTGTAGACCGTCGGCCCGCCCGGACGGAACCACAGGCGCCCGGTCAGCACCCCGATGTCGAGCACGGTCCGGCCGTGGCGCAGGCCCCGCAGCACCCGGTCGATCCGGCCGTCGGGGTAGACGAGGGCGGTGATCCCGGTGTTCGCGCAGCGGGCGAGGGGAAAGCGGTTCTCCACGGCCCGGAGGACGTTCGCGCCGAGCATGTACCAGGCGACGCCCCGCCCGAGCCAGCCCTCGCTGGCCAGGTTCACCAGGAACCGGGCCCCCGCGAGGCGGGCCTGCCGGGCGAGGCGGGGGTAGGAGCTCTCGTAACAGATCGGTGTCCAGAAGGACCAGTCCTCGCCCGACGGCGAACGCCAGCGGACCACGCTCGGCCGGTCCGGGCTCCAGCCGTGGGGAGCTTCCCGCCACGCCTTCAGGGTGAGGCGGGTGAGGAACCGGTCGACCGGGGGGAACAGCTCCCGGAGGCCGGAAAGGGCCCGCCGCTCGGTGAAGGGGAACAGGACCACCTTGTCGACCCGCCCGAGGATCCTGCCGTCCCCGTCCAGCAGGAAGGCGGTGTTCGTCGGCCGCCTGCCGTCCGGCCCGAAGTCCTGGGTCCCGAGCAGCAGCGGGGCCCCCACCTTCCGGGAGACCCAGGTGACGGTCTCCAGGTAGGCCGGTTCCCGCCGCAGGGGGGCGAGAACGGCGTTCTCCGGCCAGGCGACGAGGTCGACGGAGCCGGGTTCGACGTACTTCACCGTCATCTGCTGTTCCACGCGGAGAACCCGGGGCGTCCGCTGCCGGGAGTGGTTCTCGGAGGGTTGCACCAGGGCGATGCGCGGCCCGGGAAGGTACGCCCGGCGGGGATCCTCCGGAAGGCGCAGGAAGCTCCAGCCGAGGAGGAGGACCCAGGCGGTCGCGGCGAGGGCCGCCCCGGCCCGCAGGTGCGGGCGGGCGGGGGCCGACCGGTCCCGGGGCACGAGGGCGACCAGCAGCACCCCCCAGGCGAGGGCGGCCGCGAACGAGAGCCCCCGGGATCCGACAAGGTCGGCCCCCTGGATCAGGCGCGGCCAGTCCCAGAGCATCGTCCCCACCTCGTACATGTCGTAGCTGCCCACCCCCAGCAGGGGCCGGGTCCACTCCCCGGCGGGGATCGCCAGGGCGATCGCCAGCCAGGGGGGCACGCGGCCGACCCGGGCCAGGAGGCGGGCGAGGAGGCCGGTGGCGAGGAAGTGCATGCTGAGCAGGGGCGGCAGGGCCACCGCCACGTACCAGCCGAAGCGGGAGAGGGGGGCGTGAACGATCCATGCCGGCAGCAGGAACTGGATCGCGTAGAACGGGAAGGGGGCGTCCCAGCGGGAGTGCACCAGGGGCAGCAGGCCGAGGGCGTATCCCAGCCCGGCGAAGGGCCCGAGGGCGGGCCAGCTCATCCCCGCCCAGAAGCTCAGGGCGGCCAGGAGCTCGACCGCGAGGACCTCGGCCCACCACCGCGCCCCCCACCGGTGGGGCGGGGCGCCGGGGAGTGCCGGGGTACCGGGACGGGGAATCACGCCGTCCCGTCCCCGCCCCGGCGCCGCAGGACCAGCGTGGCGTTCGTCCCGCCGAAGCCGAAGCTGTTCGACAGCGCCGTTTCCAGGTCGGCTTCCAGGGCCCCGCCGTGGACGATCCGCAGGTGCCGGCAGGAGGGATCGACGTTCCCCCCGTCGACGTTCAGGGAGGGAGCGACGAAGCCGCCCCGCATCATCAGCACCGTGTAGATGACCTCGAGGCTGCCCGCGGCCCCGATGGCGTGCCCGGTCTGGGACTTGGTGGAGGTGATCAGGGGCTGCCGTTCCCCGAACACCCGGACCATCGCCTCGGCCTCCGAGGGGTCGCCGTGGGGAGTGGACGTGCCGTGGGCGTTGACGTAGTCGATTTCCCCGGGGCTGATCCCCGCGTCCCGCAGGGCTTCCTCCATGCAGGCGACCGCTCCCTCGGTCAGCGGCTTCACCATGTGGTGGCCGTCCGAGGTGGCGCCGAAGCCCAGCACCTCGGCGAGGATCGGGGCGCCCCGCCGCCGGGCGGCGTCCAGCTCCTCGAGCAGGACGACCCCCGCCCCGCCGGAGATGACGAAGCCGTCCCGGTCCCGGGCGAAGGGGCGGGAGGCCCGTGCCGGGTCGTCGTTCCAGCGGCGGGAGAGGGCGCGCATCGCGTCGAACGCTCCCGCGCGGGTCCAGTCGATCTCGTCGGATGCCCCGGCGAGGACCCGCTCGTAGCGTCCCGCCCGGATCAGCGCCGATCCCGATCGCGTGGGCCCCCGTCGAGCAGGCGGAGGAGATCGACCAGCTCTCGCCGCGGGTCCCGAGGGCGACGGTGACGTTCGCCGCGGCGGTGGAACTCATGACCTGGGGCACCGTGTAGGGGTTGACCCGCCGGGTCGAGCGATGCCTTTCCAGGGCCAGGCAGGCCTCCCAGTTCTTCGCCGTGGACCCGGTACCCGAGCCGATCAGCACCGCGATCCGCTCGCCGCGGACCTCGCCGGGGTCGAGGCCGGCGGTCACGAGGGCCTCCCAGGTGGCCCGGAGGGCCATCCGGGCGTTGCTCGTCGAGGTCTTCTCGACGGAACGGGTCAGGAGGGGGCATTCGGGTTCCGCTTCCGGCAGGCCGGCCACGCAGGATGCGAGACCCCGCTCCCGCCACTCCGGGACGAAGGTGATCCCGGAGCGGCCCGCCCGCAGGGAGGTCTCCACCTCCGCGAGCCCGGTCCCGATCGAGGAGACGGCCCCCATCCCGGTGATCACGACGCGGCGACGACCCATGCACCCTCCTTACCCGGGGCCCCGCCCCGGGTGTCCCCCTGATCATACCGGGCGGCTGGCCGGGGTGCGCGGGCGAGGGTAGGCTCGTGCGGTGGGGCCCCGCCGCCCCGCCGAGGAGGTGCCTGATGGCCGCGAATGCCGTTCCGCCCACGGCCCGGGTCGAGCTGCCCGCGCCCGGGCCGATGACGATCACCGCCGCCGCGCGGGAGAAGATCGAGGGGTTCGCCCGCTCCAACGAGGAGTTCCGGGACAAGGTCTTCCGGGTCTTCGTCGAGGGGGGCGGGTGCTCGGGGCTCCGCTACGCCTTCGGCTTCGACGACCCCCGGGAAGGGGACTTCTGGTGGACCCTGGACGGGGTGGCCTGCGCCCTCGACCCGATCTCGTTCCAGTACCTGCGGGGGGCCACCGTGGACTACGTGGAAGACGCGCGGGGCGCCGGCTTCGTCGTCGACAACCCGAACGCGCCGACCGCCTGCTCCTGTTCCTGCTCCTGCTGACCGGGGCGGTCCGCCGCCCTCTTCAGCAGGCGCTTCCCGCGGGCCTCCGCCGGGCGTTCTCCAGGCTGGCGAGTCCCCAGTCCACGGGCCACACCGGGGGCTCGGCCCCGGCGGGGCCGCGGCGTGCCGCCTCGAGGGCCGCCCGCGCCGCCGCGAGCAGGGTGTCCCCGTCCGGCCACGGGCCCCGGGGCCCGACGTGAATGCCGGCGACGCGGACCGCCTCGCCGTCGACTCCCGCCCCGGCCAGCCCGCGCCGGAGCCGGTCCACGGCCGGCCGGGGGTCCTCGCAGCGGGGCAGGAGGAGCGCGAGGACCGACGCTCCCCAGCGCCCGGCCTGGTCCGAGCCGCGTACCGCCTGCTGGACGGCCCGTCCGAGGAGGCGGGCCCGGCGTCCCTCGGTGGTCGCCGGGTTCGTGGCCAGGGGTTCCTCGAGGCCGACCAGCAGGAGCGCCAGGGGCCGTTCTTCCCCGGCGCACTCCCCCAGGGCCGACTCGAGGGCGAGGGAGAATCCCCGGCGGTTCAGGAGGCCGGTGGCGGGATCGAGGAGGTCCAGGCGCCGGATCCGTTCCGCCTGGGCCTGGACGTCCCCCTCGCGCCGCGCCAGCCGGGCGCGGAGCCATTCGACTTCGGCCGCCGTCCGGCGGCCGTCCGCCACGGCACGGGCCGCCGCCGCCGCGAGGAGCATCCCGCCGGGAAGGAGGCACGCGAGGGGAATGCCCCGGGGGGCCGCCGGGAGGAGGGGAACTCCGGCGGCCGCCGCGAGGAAGGCGAACCCCGCGGCGGCGATCAGCCGGGTGGCGGGGGCGGGTTGCGCGGCGCCCGGGAGCGCCATCGCCGCGACGCCGTGAAGGAGGCATACCAGCGCCCCGGCGCGCAGGGACGCCTCCCAGCCCGCCCCGAGCAGCGCCGGCGCCGCCAGCGCGGCGAGGAACGCCGCCAGGGGCGGCAGGGCGGGCCGCCAGCGCGTGATCACTCCCGGACCTCCTCCTTCCAGGCCCGGATCTCGATCGCCTTTTCCCGGGGGAGGTAGATGCCGAAGTCCTTGGCCCCGCCGAGCAGCCGCGGGTCGTGGGTGAACATGGTGATGCTGGAACCGACCGTCGCCTCCACCCGGGAGACGAATGCGCCGTAGATCTCGCAGATCCCGGAGGAACCGTGAAAGTAGACGCCGGCGATCGCGTGGTTCGTGTACAGGACGGCGTCGAGCTCGTTGATGTGCGGCGGGTTGGGGGCCACCTCGCTCCAGCGGTGAGTCGTCGAGGAATCGAGCCAGAGGGGGCTTCCCCGCCAGATCAGGCCGTCCCCGTCCGTGTCGAGGGGCGGCGCGGTGTTCGGGTCCGCCGCGCCGGAATCCAGCCGGTCGTTGATGTTCTCGGGGAAGGCGAAGCTGGACGACCCGGAGATCGGCAGCCCCTGGGCGTTCAGCCGTCCCCTGGTGATCGTGTCGTCGAAACGGGCATCGCCGTCGATGTCCTCCCCCGAGCCCGGGATCACGTCCCCCACCTCGTAGCCCGCCGGGATCAGGCCCGAACCGCACTGGTTCAGGCCGTCCGACCCGTAGTAGCGGACGTCCCAGGTCCCGTTTCCCTCGTTGGTGTCGCCGGTGTTCGGCAGGTTGTCCAGGCCCAGGTCTTCCTTCGACTCGTTCTCGGGGTCGGCGAGCCAGTGATCCACGTAGTTCCAGTAGCTGCCGTCGGGGAAACGCCCGATGATGATGTTCTCCCGGGCGAAGAGGCCGACCATGTCGGCGTCCCGCACGTGGTAGGTCCCGGCGGGCGGCGAGTTGATCGTCAGGGAGCGCCAGGCCTCGATGTCCTGTTCCTCCATGGAGGGGTAGGTGGTGCTGGGACTCGGCCCGTACCCGATGCCGTCGGGGGGACCGGGCCCGGGCAGGTGGGGGTTCGGCGGGTTGTCGTAGGTGAGCCCGTTCGGCAGGTAGATGTTGCCCGGGGTGTAGATCGATCCCTGCCCCGAGATGTGGCCGAGGATCACCACCGCCCCGGTCATCGGGCGCAGGCCCGCGGCGTCCCACTCGTCCGCCGTGTTCCAGATTCCGTCGGGACCGGGCGACCCGATCACCACCGGGCCGTCGATGATGATCGGCTGCGTCCGGCCGTCGAGGACCATGAACGGCGACTCGTCGTCGTCGGTGTTCGGGAGGCCGTCCCGGCCCCAGTTGTCGTCGGCGGTGTTCCAGGTCCCGTCCGGTCCGACGTTGCACCCGATGCACCCGCGGTAGGTGCGGTACCGGCCGAGTTTCCGGTCCCAGACCTGGAGCACCGAGCCCCCCGTGTCGTCCGGGGTGCCCCAGATCCCGTCCGGGCCGGGGGTGCCGCCGTTCCACTCCCGGGCGGCCTTGACGTACACCGAGAGGTCCGAGAGGTTCGGCATCGGCACGACGTCCTGGAACTCGTGCTGGTTCGCGGGGTCGGCGAACGGCCCCTGGACGTTCGAGGCATCGATGATCCGCCGCCCGGCGATCAGGCCCCCGTCGTGAATCCGCCCGATCAGGTCGTTGCCGATGACCTTCTCGTAGTAGGGGGTGCCCTGGCCGCGGATACAGGAGCCGTAGAGCCGGATGTCGCCGTTGGCCCGGAGGTTCCCGTGGAAGTAGATGCTCCCGCACCACCAGCCGCTCATCCAGCCGAAGTTGTTCATGAAGTATGCGTTGTCGAAGACGCGGGACGGGACGAGCTTCAGGCGGATGACGGTCTGGAGCGTCTTCGTCTTCCCCTCGAGCGTGGCCGTCGACCGGATGTTCATGTCGACGAACTCCATCTGCCGCGCCTGCTCGATCGTCGTGGGGTAGCAGAGGATGTTGATCGTGTAGGTGCCCCGGCCGTGGGGAACGTCGACGTAGTCCCGCCCCGAGTCGTCCGAGGTGCCCGCGACCCCGTCCGGCCCCCGGGAACGGCCGTGGGTCATGTGCAGCATCACGTAGTTGTCGAAGATGTGGTCGAGGTCCGGCTGGCCGACGAGGGAACAGGTGATGTCGCCGATCATCCGGTCCAGGCCCGCCTCGGCGATGTAGAACAGCTCGCTGTCGGTCTCGCTGACGTCGGCGGTCCGGAGGGAGATCGTCGAGGAGCCGAGCAGGGCGAGCCCCATCAGGGTGAGCCCCGCGACGACGAAGAGCACGACGACGAGCGCGGACCCGCGCTGGCTCCGCCTGGTGTTCATGGTGTCCTCCCTCGCGCTCATGGCAGCGTGGCCTCCAGCTCGAAGCTGTTGCACGAATCGACGAGGATCTGGTCGTCGCTGTCGTCCGGTGTTTCTTCCCCCGCCGGCCGGTCGGGCAGCATTCCCGACTCGCCGTCGAGGACCGGGTCTCCCTCGTCGTACCGCGCCGTGACCACGTAGTAGAGGGTCGTGCCGGAGGGGAAGTCCGTCGCGTCCTCGTCCAGGTAGACGATCTCGGGCCGGACCGCCAGCCCCAGGGGCTCGAGGCTGCCGTCGATCGATTCGTTGTCCCAGGAGCCGTCGGTGGCGCGGACCCAGAGGTCGCCGTCGCTGTCGGCGACGAAGAGCCTGCCGTTCTCCAGCATCGCCGCGCAGGCGGGGGTGGCGCCCCCGTACCCGGAATCGACCGTCCACGTGCTGCCGTCGTCCGACGTCCAGACGGTGCCGTCGTCCGGCACGATCGCGACCGCCCGTCCGCCGGGGGCGCAGGCGATGGCGCGCACGTCGCCGGTCGTCCCGAGGGAGCGCGGGGACCAGCTGGTGCCGCCATCGGTGGACCTCCAGAGGTGACCGTTCTCCCCCCCGATCCAGAGGGTCGTTCCCCCGCCGCTTTCCCGGGTGGCGCAGGCGGCATAGAGGTTGTCCGTGGTCACCCAGGTGGGGGAGAAGCTCTCGCCGCCGTCCCCGGAGACGACCAGGGCGCCGTAATCCCCGACCGCCACCACGGTCCGGCGGGCGGCCGCGACGGCGTGCAGATCGTCGGCGACACCCGAGGAGACGGCGGTCCAGGAAGCCCCGCCGTCCGTGGTCCGGAGCAGGGTGCCCGTCGCGCCGACCGCCACCGCGGTCGTCGTGTCGACGTGGGCCACCCCCGCGAGGTCGAGGGAGGTGGACGTCGAGGAGGGGGACCATGTCGCGCCGCCGTCGTCCGTGTACCAGGCGTTCCCGCCATCGCCGACGGCGATGCCGCGCACCCGGTCACCGAAGGAGATGGCCTGCAGGTCGGTCCCCGGGTCGATGTCGTCGAGGTCCATGAAGTTCTGCCCGCCGTCCGTCGAGTGCCAGAGCTGGGAAGCCCCACCGCGACCCGTGACCCAGACCAGCCCCGCGGCGGAGGTCTCCCCGATGCGGTCGCTGGTGGTGTAGCCGACGCTGTCATCGACGAGGGAGTCCGGGATGCCGTCCCCGGTGGAGTCGTGGGCGCGGTAGACCCGGTAGGTGATCCTTTCCTGGTCGTAACCCGCGGCCGCGTTGTCCGGGTTCTCCCGGAACCAGACCTCGACGCCCCGGGTCCCGTTGCCCCAATCGACCCAGCGGGCGTGCCGGGACAGGGGAAAGGCCGGGCCCCGCCAGGGGCGGGCGCAGTAGCGGGGGCTGTAGGGGGAGAGGGCGCCCCCGTCGTCCCGCGTGCGGATCCAGTAGTAGTAGAGCTTCCCGAACTCGGGGGCGCTGGTGCTGTTGGTCGCGTCGTCCAGGTAGGTGTACTCGGTGGCCCCGCTGGCGGTCACCGCGGCCTTCGCCACCGGCGGAACGCACCGGTAGTCGGGGCTCTCGGAGCGGTAGACCCAGTACTCCCTGACGTCTCCCCCGTAACCGGACGTGTTCGCCGGGTCGTCGATGGAGGCCGTCCACGTCAGCCGGAGCGAATCCCCGGCGTCGCCCGGCACGTCGGACACCCGCACCGAGAAGGGGTACGCCGCGCCCACGGCCGGGGGGTACGGCCCGGCGACCGGGTCGCCGACGGAAAGGGCGGGAGTGCAGTCCATCGCGCGCACCCGGTACCAGTACTGCTTCGGCGGCCAGGTACGCATCTCGATGAAGTCGTCTTCCCAGTCGCCGGTTCCCGCGGCGACCTCGTCGTACGGGGTGGGACCGAAGGTCGAGTTGACGTCGGTGCGGAAGATGATGTAGCGCTCGATGTCCTCCTCGAAGTCCCCGTCGTCCGGGGAAAGCCCCCAGGTCAGGGTCACCTTGCCGTCCGCCATGGCGTCGTTGCAGGCGTTGACCAGGGCCGGGTGCGTCGTCGGCTCGGGATCGTCTCCGCAGGCGCCTCCCGCGAGGTGGATGTTGCGGGGCTCGATCGTCCCGGTCATCGTCACGGAATGGAAGCGGAACGGCTCGTCCGCCGCCGAGCGGACCGGGTCCGTCCAGTCCGGGTCGGGGAAGGGGCTCTCGGCGGTCACGTGGATCTCGACCTTCTCGATCAGGTCGGTCACCCGCCGCTGCAGGATCCCGTCGCCGTTCCGGTCCTCGCCGGGGTCGAGGGTGCCGTCGTCGTCGGCGTCCTCGTCGGTGACGGGGGTCAGCGCGGCGATCTCCCCGGCCTCCAGGACACCGTTGCCGGCGATGCCCCCGCCGGACCCGTCGTCCCCCCAGAGGTCGAGGGCCGGGTCGGAGTCGAACTGTCCCCAGTAGAGGAAGAGGGGGACGGGGTGGATCCCGCTGGGATAGTCGACCGGGCCGCGCACCAGGGCGATCGGGGCCCGGTTGACCACGTTGGTCGCGCCGTCGTAACCGTAGACCTCCTTCCACAGCACGAACAGGCCGTCGTTGCGGCTGACCGCCTCCTCGGGGTCGTCCCCCCGGTCGTCGTCCGCCGTGACGGCGCCGTCACCGCTCGAGTCCAGCGTGTAGCGGATCGTCTCGGCCCCCGTGTAGAAGGTGACCGGCGCGTAGCCGCTGGGGAGGGAGTCGTTGTCCAGGCCGTCCCGGATCGCGTCGATGTCCGGGTCGATGTCGGCGTTGACGACGAGTTCCCAGGGCGCGGCGTAGACGATCGCCGCCTGTCCCTTGATGTCGTCGTCCGTGTTTTCCGTCCCGTCCGGCCCCGGGTCCGCGACCGTCCGCGTATCGAGCTGGTAGCCGGTCATCAGCAGGTCCTGCTCGAGGGTGGCCATCGTGTGCCGGGCCTCGCGGGAGGCCTCGAGCGCGGAGTCGTTGCGGTTGTAGATCTTCTGGTCGAGGGCCAGCATCGAGAGGGCGGCGAGGAAGAGCACCGAGGTGATCGCCAGGGCGACCATCATCTCGGACAGGGAAAACCCGCGGCAGTCCCGCGGCGGGCGGGCCGGCGCGGGGGGCACGGGAGACGGGGGGCGGGGGAGCATGGTGCGTCCTCCTCAGAAGTCCGGGATGTAGAACGCCTTCTCCGTCGAGAGGGTCACGTGGTGCACCTGGCCGTGGCTGTCCTTCCACTTGACCCGCACCAGCACGTACTTGACGTAGTTCGTGGCCGGGTTGGCAGCGGATGGGGGTTCGGTCTCCACGACCACGTTGTCCCGCGCGTCGGCCCGGGGACCGTCGAGGGTCACGCGGACGATGGCGTCGGAGTAGTCCGCCGAGTCGACGATGTACACCTCGCGGCGGAACTTCCGGTACTGGTCGTGGTTCACCTCCCAGTCGTGGCGTCCCTGCGCCGTGTCCAGGTCGTAGTCGTCGCGGGTGACGCGGATCCCGGACTGCTTGATGTCGGGGGTTGCCGCGCAGGAACGGTAGTTGAAACGGGTGCCGTTCAGGAGGTCGACCTCGCCGTAGTCCTCGTCGAACCAGTTGGCCGGGATGATCTCGTCGATGTCGGTGCAGGGGTCGTTCGGGTCGAGCCACCCGTCCCGGTTGCCGTCCCGGTAGCGGGCGTTCTTGATCTGCTCGAGCCGGTGCACGGCCAGGAAGCGGGCCGCCGCCGTGTCGCGGGCCAGCTCGGAGGTCCGGATCGTGCTGATCAGCAGGGTGTTGAGCCCCAGGAGGGCGATCCCGAAGATGCCGATGGCGACCACCGCCTCGGCGAGGGACATGCCCGCCTGGGCCCCGGTCGTCTCTGCGCGCGGCGTCCTCACTGTTCCAGCCTCCAGGGTCCCGGGGAAGAGGCCCCCGCGTCGTAGCGCCAGCGCCGGATCCGGGCGGTCGCGGCCGTCACGGTGATCGCCCGCATCCGGTCCGGGATTCCCCGCTCCAGGTCCTCCGCCGGCACGAGGTAGATCTCCCCGGTGGTGGCGGTTCCCCGGGGCGTGAAGGTGATGCGGGGGGGGCTCCCCGCGAAGGTGACCGCCGCGGAGGGCGTGGCGCCGTCGATCCCCTCCACTCCCGCCGGAATGCCGAAGACCACCCGGGTGCCGCCCTCGTCGAGCTCGTAGGTCGTGACCGTCTCCCCGATCGCGGTGTTCACCGTCCCGTCGGAGTTCCGGTCGTCGTGAATCGAGTAGGTGTTCGTCGCCAGGTCGAAGCGAACCACGAAGTCGTTCTGCTGGAAGACCGCGCGGGTCGCCGCGAGCTGGAGGCGCTGGGCGAGCCGGCCCGACACCGCGCCGGTCCGCCAGCCCCCGGTGTTCACCGTGTAGAAACCGATCCCGGCGACGATCCCGAGGACGGCCAGGGCCGCGAGCAGTTCCGGCAGCGAGAACCCCTCGTCCCCGCGTCTCCCGGGCGTTTCCCCCGCCGCCTGCAGCCGGGCATTCCTCGCCATCACGTTTCCCGCCTTTCCCCGGGCCGGCCGGTGGCCGGGCCGGGACGATCCCCCGGGCGAATATAGGTTCCGGGCCCGGGGGGGACAGTCCCCTCTCCCGGGTTTCGCAAGGATCGTGCCGGGACGGGGCCGACCGGGAGCGTGCGGGGGTGGACGGGGGCGGACACCTTCAGGGAGAGGGCCCGCGGGGGACGATGACGGCCTCGTGTCCGGGTGTCGGATTCCGAACACCCCGGGGAGGCGGCGGCGGGCGCGGGGAAGCTGGTGCCGGCGGTGGGAATCGAACCCACAAGGGCGCGGGGCCCGGGGGATTTTGAATCCCCTGCGTCTGCCAGTTCCGCCACGCCGGCACGGCGACCCGGCCGGCAGAGATCTTACCCCGCGCCGGGAGACGGGGGTGGGGCGGGCCAGCGTTCCCGGGGCGGGTTGAAGTACCCGAATCCCAGCCAGGGAGCCAGGCGCCGCGCCCGCCGGCGCCACCGATCGATGCCGAAACCCGGAGGAAGGTCCGGGGGCAGGCCGAGGGCCGCGAGGTATTCGTCCGGATCGAGGTTGAGGTTTCGCATCTGGACGAAGCGGACGCCGGCGCGGCGGACGGCGGAGGAAAAGGCGGCCAGTTCCTCCTCGGTGTCCGTCACGCCGGGAAACATGAAGTAGTTCAGGGAGACGAGGCCCCCGGCCCGGGCGACGATCGCCCCCGACTCCAGCACGTCGCCGAGCCCGTAGCCCCGCGGCCGGTAGTAGCGGGCGTACAGCTCCTCCCGGGCGCTGTTGAGGGAGATCCGGATCGAGTCGAGGCCCGCCTCGACGAGGCGCGCCACCACGTCGGGACGGGAAGCGTTCGTGTTCAGGTTGATCGTTCCCCGCGCGGTGCGGCGGCGGACCCGGCGCACCGCCTCCACGAGAACCTCCCCCTGGAGCAGCGGTTCTCCCTCGCATCCCTGCCCGAAGGACACGACGGCCCCGGGGACCCGCTCCAGGTGATCCGCCGCGATCTCGGCGATCTCCCCGGGGTCCGGGACGAAGGTGAGGCGGGGCTGGGTCACCGGGACCCGGCCCCCGGGCTGGGAGGAGATGCAGCCCACGCAGGCGGCGTTGCAGGCCGGGCTCGTCGGCAACGGGGCCTCGTGCCGGCCGAGGACCCAGTTCCGAGCCGCCGGGCAGCAGTACTCGAGGGCGCAGTTCCGGACCAGGTGTTCCGCCAGCCGGTTGCGCGGGAAGCGCCGCAGCATCTCCCGCGCCCCCCGGGCGATCGCCCCCTCGTCGAACCGGGCGGGGTCCTGGCGGGGGTCCGGGTCGACCCGGATCGCCGGGACCACGAACCCCCGGTCCTCGTCCCAGCCGACGGCGCAGTAGGCGAACAGGGGCAGGGGCTCCGCCCCGGGGGCCCTCTCCCAGGGGCTGAGAAAGAGGGCGGTCCAGGCCGGGGCCAGGAAGGCCGCGGCGGCGAGCAGCCGGCGACCATCGGTATCCGGGAGGACCCGTGCCCGGGCCCGGCGGGGGTCGAACGCGACCGGGCGCCGTCCCGGGAGGTGAAAGAGAAGCGAACCCTCGGGAAGGGGAACCCAGGACCGGGGGTCGGGGCGGACCGCCGTCCCCCCGGATCGGCCCAGGGAGCGCCATCCCTCCACGGGGAACAGGTTTCCATCCCGGTCCGCCGCGACGGGCAGCGGATCGCGGACGCGCCGCGCACGTCCCATCGTTCCTCCCGGGGGGCGTCCCCCGCGGCGGGGATTATCCCGCCTTCCCGGGCGGCCCGCAGCCCGGGATCCCGGCGGGCGGGTTGCGGCGGTTCGCCATGTCGTTTAGAATCAACCTAATCCGTGTCCTTACCCCGCGAGGAGGTCCGTCTTGAAGTTCAAGGTCGGTGACAAGGTCGTGTATCCCAACCACGGGGTCGGCGTCGTCCAGGAGATCCGCGAGCTGAAGTACGGTGGACAGCAGTCCACCTTCATCAGCCTGAAAATTCTCTCCTCGGACAGCATCGTCATGGTCCCGGTGGAAAACTCGAAGACCGTCGGCCTGCGGAAACTGGTCTCCCGGGCCAAGGTCAGGAAGGTCCTGCAGAAGCTCCGCGAGGAGGAGGTCTCGGTCCCCCAGGACTGGAAGGGCCGTTTCCAGGAGAACCAGGAAAAGATGCGTTCCGGGGACCTCGAGCAGGTGGCCGAGGTGCTCAAGAGCCTGACCTTCCTCAGCTCGGTCAAGGCCCTGTCCTACCGGGAGCGAAAGATGCTCGACCGGGCCCGGTCCCTGGTGGTCAGCGAGCTGGCGGAAGCCTGCCGGACGACGCTGCCGGCCATGGAAAAGCAGGTCGAGGAAGCCCTCTCGGGCCTGGCGAGGCAGGCGGAGCTTCGCTGATCCGATGACCGGCTCCCTTTCCCCCGGGGAGCTCCTGGCGCTGGTCACGGCCCGCCGGCTGGCGGCCGATCCTCCCCGCGGGCCGGTCGTCGGGGTGGCGCCCGTCGCCCGTCACGGCCTGCACGTCTCCTTCGAGGGAGGCCCGGGACTGCGCCTCGATACCCTTCCGGGGCGGGGGACGGTTCTCCTGCTGGATCGTCACCCCCCCCGGGTGCGGGGTGGAAGGGGGGCATGGCCGCCCCTGGCGGGCCTGGCGGACCGCCTGCTCCGCGGCGGCACCCTGGAAGCCGTCGCGGTCTCGCTCCGGCCGGTGGCGGTGGGGCTGTGGTTCGCGGGAGAACTCGCCCTCGAGTGGATCGCCTCCCCCGGGGGAGGCGCCCTGCTGCTGCGCCGGGGGAGCGAAACCCGGGAGCGGTTGGGCAATCCCCGGGCCCGGGAAGTTCCCCGGTGGGAACCTCCCGGTCTCGCCGCACCCCCCGTCGAGCGCCTCGTGCCGGAAGGTCTTCCCCCGGACGGGCCCCGGGCCTCCGCGGCCGGGGTGATCGGACTTCGCCCGGCGGGCCCCGCCGGGGAGGGCCTGGATCCGGCCGCCTCCGGGGCCGCCTGGTACCCGGTGGCCCTCGCGTGCGAGGAACTGGCGGGAAGGCGCCGGCGGGGGCTGCGCCGGCTGGCGGCGGAAGGCAGGCGGATCCGCCGGGCGCTGGCGGCCCTGGACCGGGAGGAGGCCGCCGCCCCGGACCCGGAACGGCTGCGACGGGAAGCCGGGGCCCTCCTGGCGGCCGGGAACGCCCTGGCCCGGGAAGGGGACCGCTTCCGGGTGCCCGATCCCTGGGACCCGGGCAGGGAACTGCTCGTCCCGGCGGACCCGCCGGGGGCCGCGCCCCACGCGGTGGCGGACCGGCTCTACCGGCGGGCCGCCCGGGTGGAGCGGGGCCGGGCGGCCCGGGAACGGCGCCGGTCGGAGCTGGCCCGGCGTCTCGCCCTGCTCGAGGAGGTCCGGGCGTCCCTGGAGGCGGCGGACACGGCGGCGGAGATCGACGCGGCGGGGGCCGGTTTCCGGCGGCTGGGGCTGCCCACCCCGGGGGACGAGGAACGGCTGGCCGGGTCCCCGCGGCGGGGCTCTGCCGGCCGCCGGGACCTGCCCCGGGTGCTGCGTTCACCGTCGGGCCTCGAGGTGCTCGTCGGCCGGTCCGCCCGGGGCAACGACCGCCTCACCTTCCACTTGGCCGCCCCCGAGGACTGGTGGCTCCACGTCAGGGATCGGCCGGGAGCCCACGTGGTCGTCCGGGGAGCGGGGCGGACGGAACTCGCCGGGGACGACCTGCTCTTCGCCGCGCGGGCGGCGGCCGCGGCGTCCTCGGCTCCCCCGGGGGAAGCGGTGGACGTCTGGGTCACCCGGCGCAAGCACGTCCGGAAGCCCCGGGGCGCGCCCCCCGGCGCGGTCTCCGTCCGGCGGGCCCGCACGGTCCGCGTGACGGTGCCGCCCCGGGGGGAAGGCCCGCCGGGCGCCGGTTCGCGTTGACCCGCCTCGGTCCGCACCCTATCGTGGCCTCGGCGCCCCGTGCCGGGAGGACGCGGTCCCCCGGTGTGGCTGCCCGGGGACGGCCGGAGGAGCATGCGCAGGATCCTCGCCTGGATCGCCGGTCCGATGCTGGCCGCGTTCTTCCTGTGGCTCTGCTTCCGCGGGGTCGACCTGGGAGAGCCGTGGCAGGTCGTGCGCGGCGTGGACCCGGTGCTGCTCGGCCTGTCGGTGGCCAGCGTCTTCGCCCACCTGGCCCTCCGGTCCTGGCGCTGGCGGACCCTGCTCGCCCCGGTGGCTCCCGCCGTCCCGTACCGGGAACTGCTGTCGGCGGTCAGCATCGGCTACATGGCGAGCCTGCTTCCCGGCCGGGTCGGCGAGGTCCTGCGGCCCGCGCTGCTCTCCCGGCGGACCGGGACCCCGTTCGCCGCCGCCCTCGCCACCGTCGGGGTCGAGCGGGCGGTCCTCGACCTGCTGGCGATCGTCGTGCTCGGCGGCGGAGCGCTCCTGGTCCCCTCCCGGCTTTCCGGGGTCGGCGCCGACGCGGACCCGGAACTGGTCGCCTTCCTCCGGCTGCTCGGGGGAGCCCTGCTCGCCGGGGGCCTCCTGGCCCTGGCCGTCGTGACCTGGCTCGCGCGGGACCGGTCCGGGTGGGAGGCCCGGTTCCGCGCCTACGCGGAGGGAGGGGGGCCGGCGCTCCTGCGGAAACCGGCCGGGTTCATCGCGGGGCTCTTCCCGGGGCTCGGGGCGTTCTCCACCCTGCGGGGCCTCGCGACGGTCCTCGCCGAAACGTTCGTCATCTGGGGAGTGATCGCCGCGGGGATCGAGGCGGGGATCGCCTCCTGCGGGGTGGACCTGGCGCCCCTCTCGTCGCTGGTCATGCTGCCGATCCTGGCGGTCGGCATCGGGATTCCCACCCCGGGCGGAACCGGTTCCTACCACGCCGCGATGACCTGGGGGCTGGCCGGCCTCTTCGGCACGCCCCGGGTGCAGGCCGGCGCCGCGGGCCTCGTGGTCCACGCCTTCACCTGGCTGCCGGTCCTCGCCGCCGGGGGGCTGTTCGTCGCCCTGGGGGGGCTTTCCCGCGGAGAAAGCCCGGCGATGCCGGCGGAGGAGGCGGCCCGGTGAAGTGCCCGTTCTGCGGCGAGAACCGCGACCGGGTGGTCGACTCGCGGGAGTCCCGCCAGGGAGAGGTGATCCGGCGGCGGCGGGAGTGTCTCGCCTGCGGGCGCCGGTTCACCTCGTACGAGCGGATCGAGGAGGCCCCCGCGATGGTCGTCAAGAAGGACGGCCGGCGGGAGCTGTTCAGCTCGCGCAAGCTGATGGCCGGCCTGCTCAAGGCCTGCGAGAAGCGGCCGGTCCCGGTCCGTCGACTGGAAGCGATCGTCGAGGAGGTGTCCGCGATGGTGCAGGAGGCGCCGGAACGGGAACTCTCGACGGAGCGGATCGGGCAGCACCTGATGGAGCGACTGCGCGACCTGGACAAGGTCGCCTACGTCCGCTTCGCGTCGGTCTACCGCCGGTTCGAGGACGTGGAGGAGTTCCTCGAGGAACTCCGGCAGCTGGTCGGCGGCCGGGGCGGGGCCCGGAAGGAGGAGGCATGAGGGGGCGTCGCCCGGCGGCCCACCTGGAGGTCGCCCGGATCCAGAGCGAGGTCAACCGGCTGTTCGAGGCGCTCCTCCGGTTGCGGGAGGGGGGGCGTTCCCCCGTCTCCGGCTGGTCCCCCGCCGTGGACGTGGCCGAGTCGGCCACCCACCTCGTCGTCGAGGCGGAGGTCCCGGGGGTCGACCCGGCGAGCCTCGAGGTGATCACCCGCGGGGGAGAACTCCTGCTGCGCGGCCGGCGGGACCCGTCCGTGGAGCGGCTGCGCGACGGGGCGGAGGTCCTCCACGACGAGCGGGAGTACGGGATCTTCGAGCGGGTGATCCCCCTGGGGACCGCGGTCAACACGCGCCGCGCGCGGGCCCGGCTCGACAGGGGCGTGCTCAGGGTCGAGCTTCCCAAGGTGGAGAACCGGCGGGGCGAGGCGGTGCGCATCCCGGTGGAGACCCCCGGGGACGGGGCGCGGCCGGCCGGCAGGGAGGCGGCTCCCGTGACGGAGGACCGAGGCTGATGGCGACGATCGACCAGAGGGACCCCGTGAAGATCCCGGAGGTGCTGCCCGTCCTGCCGCTCCGGGACATGGTGGTGTACCCGTTCATCATCGCCCC
>CAZOTT010000052.1:0-18299 GCA_964582785.1 uncultured Acidobacteriota bacterium
GCACCGTGGCGAGCGGGGCGGCGTTGCTCGCCCCCGAGGTCACCCGGCAGCTCGACCGGCTCGTCGCGCTGACCCGGGGGGGGGCCAACTGGACCTACTCGCTGAACCACGAGCTGGTCCTGCGGCTGACGGACGGGACCGAGGTCTGGGTCACCGACCGGGCGCGAAAGTGGACGGTCACGGACCTGCACGGGGCCCGGTTCCGGTGGGAGGAGGACGACCCCCGCTGGATCGAGCTGCCGGCCCTCCCGTCCCCGCCCCTGGTCCCCCGCTTCCTCGGCTACTACTACCAGGCGGGAGACGGGGACGAGTGGCGCCGCCCGGTGGCCGAGGACCACGCGGTCTTCGCCTGGAACTGGTATCCGCTGGGGCTGCCCCTCTCCCGGCTCCTCGCGGAGGTCCTGCAGGAACCCCGCCTCCACGACGTCCGGTACCAGTACGAGCAGATCCCCCGGATGCAGACCCCGCCCGAGGAGGCCGCGATCCTCGTCGGCCGCCGGTTCGCCCTCTGCGGGGGAGACCGGGTCACCTTCGAGGTACCGGGGCGGGACCCGGTGACCTGTTTCCTCTTCCCGGGCCCGATCGACCCGGACTACACCCTGCCCCGGATGGAGACCGGGACGACGATCCCCCTCCCCCGGCGCAGGCTGAAGCGGACGCCGGGAGGCGCCCGATGAAGGCGGGGGTGCTCTGCCCGCTCGTCCTGTCCCTCCTGCTGCCGGCCGCCCTCGCCGCCGCCGGGGCGGAACCGGCCCGGCCCCTCGACGAGATGGACGTGGCCCGGACCCGCTTCGTGGTGGACGCCGCGATTTCCCCGGACGGGGAGCGGATCGCCTGGCGGATGGCGGACCCGCGCATCCCGGGCCGGGACGAGGACGGTCCGGCGCGCCTGCCCCTGTTCGTGACGGCGATCGACGGTCACGGGCACCGGGCCCGCCGCTGGCTGCCCCCGGACGTCCGTCCCTCGGCCCTCGCCTGGTCCCCGGACGGCCGCTGGCTCGCCTACCTGGCCCGGCGGGGTGACGACGAGGAGGCCGCCATCTGGGCCCTGCCGGTGGACGGGGGGGAGTCGGTGCGGCTGGTTTCCTTCCCCGGCGGGATCCTCGCCTTCGACTGGAGCCCGGACGGGCGGCGCCTCGCCTTCGTCGCCGCCGAGCCGGTCCCGGAAGCGAGGAAGAAGCTGCGGGAGCAGGGTTTCGACCAGGAGATCTTCGAGGAGGACTGGCAGCCCCGGCGCGTCTACGTGGTGGACCTGCCCGCGGACCCCCTCGCCCCCGGAGCCACGGCGGGGGAGCCCCGTTCCCTCGGGGACCTCCCGGGCCAGCCGTGGCACGTGCGGTGGAGCCCCGACGGCGGCCGGCTCCTCGTGGACCTTTCCCCGCGGCCGCTGACCGACGACCGCTACATGTTCCGGCGCCTCCACGTGATCGACGCGGCCACCGGCCGGGTCCTCGCGAAGATCGCGAACCCGGGGAAGCTCGGCCGCTTCGACTGGACCCCGGACGGGCGCACCGTCGTCTTCGTCTCCGCCGCCGACCTCCACGACCCGAAGGAGGGCCGCCTGGTGGCGGCCCCGGCGACGGGCGGAACCCCCCGCGACCTGCTGCCCTCCCTCCGGGAGACCGGGCACGTCGTCACCTTTTCCGTGGCCCGGGACGGCACGATCCTCTGGCTGGCCGACGTGGGGGTCGGTTCCCGGGTGGGCAAGGTCCGCCCCGACGGAACCGGCATGGAGATCCTCCTCGAGTCCACCGACCCGGTGTTCACCGGGATGACCGCCGACGCGGCGGGGGGGCGCCTGGCCCTCGTGGGCGAGTCTCCCACCCACCCGCGGGAGCTGTTCTCGTTCCGGCCGGGCGAGGGAGGCCCGCAACGGCTGACCGACCTGGACCCCTGGCTCGCGGACCGGCGGCTGGGGCGGCAGGAAGTGGTCCGCTGGAAGGCGAAGGACGGGCTCGAGATCGAGGGCCTGCTGATCCACCCCGTGGAGCGGCGGTCCGGACAGCGGGTCCCGCTGATCGTCGTCTGCCACGGGGGGCCGGAGAGCCACTACCGGAACGGGTGGCTGACCCGGTACGCCTCCCCCGGCCAGGTCGCCGCCGGCCGCGGGTACGCGGTGTTCTACCCCAACTACCGGGGAAGCACCGGGTACGGGGTCGGCTTCTCGAAGGCGGACCAGGGGGACGGCGGGGGACGGGAGTTCGAGGACGTCCTCGCGGGGATCGACCACCTGGTCTCGATCGGCCTCGCCGACCCGGACCGGGTCGGGATCACCGGGGGCAGCTACGGCGGGTTCTTCACCGGGTGGGCGGCCACCCGCTGGACCAGGCGGTTCCGGGCGGCGGTCATGTTCGTCGGGATCTCCGACCAGCTTTCCAAGGCCGGCACCACCGACATCCCCCGGGAAATGGAGCTGGTCCACTGGCTGACCACCCCTTACGAGAACCTCCGGCTCTTCCTCGACCGGAGCGCCGTGCTCCACGCCCGGGACGCCCGGACGCCGCTCCTGATCCTCGGCGGCACGGCGGACCGCCGGGTCGACCCGGGCCAGTCCATGGAGCTGTACCGGGCGCTGAAGTTCCGGGGGAAGGTCCCCGTCCGGCTGGTGAGGTACCCGGGGGAAGGCCACGGCAACCGGCGGGCCGCGGCCCGGCTGGACTACAACCTCAGGATGATGCGGTGGTTCGACCACTTCCTCGCCCGGGGAGAGACGGTCCTTCCCCCGTGGGAACTCGACTACCCCCTCCCGACGGGGGCCGAAGAGGACGCCGCCCGGCCCTGAGGCCCGGGCGGACCGGTCAACCCGGCAGGGCCACCGCCCCGCCCTCCGCCGGGGCCGCCCCCGCGGGGTCGACTTCCAGCCGGAGGGCGATCCGGTCTTCCCCCGGGTCTTCCTCCACCCGGACCTCCCCCCCGTAGGCCCGGAGCAGGAGGAGCGGTTGCAGGATCTTCCGGGGCTCCACCGCCAGGCGGTCCGCGGTCCGCCAGGCGATCGTCACCGCGACCCGCGCGTCCGGCGCCGCCGCGAGGTTCACCCGGACCGGGCCCACCGGGTCGCCGTAGGCGAGGGCCCGGGAGAGGGCCTCGTCGAGCGCCGCGACGAGGTCGGCCGGGCGGGCGACGACCAGCAGCCGCCCGCTGCCCGGGGGAGATTCCGGGCCCCCGGGCCCGGGGAAGACGATCTCGCCCCGGGCGGCCGGGAGGTCGTGGCGCTCCCGGGCGAGCCACGCGAGGACCGCCCGCAGGTCGGCCACCACCCGGCCGCCGAGTTCCCGCCGCAGGAGATCGCAGGCCTCGAGGGCGAGGGTGCAGGCCCGGGCGACGGCGGGGGGGTCGAACGGGACCGGTTGCCCGGGCAGGCAGGCCTCCCCCTCGAGCTGGTCGACGAGGCGCACGACCCCTTCCTCGAGGCGCGGGAGGGCCCGGTGCCCGGGGACGAGCTGCCGGACCGTCACCAGAAGGTCTCCGCACCGGTCGACCGCCCCGGCGAGAACCCGGGACGAGGCGTCCCGCAGCCGGGCGGCGAGCCTCGGACCCGGGACCTGGCCCGGCTCCAGGTTGAGAACGAGCAGCCGGAGGGTCTCGAGGTCCCGCCGGCCCCAGGCGCCCGGCTGCAGGTCCGACGACGCCTCCCAGAACAGCCGCCAGGCCGCCTCCCGGCGGGCCGCCTCCGCCTCCCGCTCGGCCGCCGCCGCCTCCCGCATCGCCCGCCGTTCCCGGACCCAGGCCAGGAGGCCGCCGGCCACCATCCCGGCCGCGACGCCGGTCACCAGGGCCGCGGCGGAGCCGAGACCGGCGCCGGCGACGCCGACGGAAACGCCCGCGACCAGGACCAGGGTCGCCAGCGGCAGGAGCAGCCGGCGCAGCCGCGGCCAGCCTGCTGCGACGAGACCGGGAGACACGTGCCCCACCTCCTCCGCGGGTCCCCGGCGCACCTTCCCCTCCCGCCGGAGACGGTCTTCACGTACGACGGCCTCCGCGCTCGTGCAACGCGAAACCCGCGGCCGCCCGGGCCCCTTGCCCGCCACCGGGCGGCATCGTACCGTTCGGAAACTCCCCGGACCCCCGCAGGGGGGCCGGTGGACGACACCCCAGGGAGGACCCGATGGGACGCCGACCCGAAACCCACCCCGTGGTCGTGACGGGAGTCGGCCCGATCGCCGCGAACGGGCGGGGCCGCGACGAGTTCTGGGGAGCGATCCTCGCCGGCCGGACCGGCACCCGCTCCCTTCCCTTCGACTGGGCCACGGTCCCCCCCTTCCGGTGCCTGGTCGGGGCCCCCGTGAACCCGCCCCCCCCGGAAGAGGCCCTGCTCACCCCGGCGGAGGCGCGCCTGCTCGACCCGGTGACGGTCCTCGCCCTGGCCGCGACCCGGCTCGCCCTCGAGGACGCCGGGTTCCGGCCCGAGCTGGCGGACGAGCGGAAGAACCGGTGGCGGGTGCCCGGGATCGACCCGGAGCGGGCCGGCACCGTGATCGGGACCGGGATCGGGGGGATCACCTCCGTCGAGCGTTCCCACACCCAGTGGATCCGGGAGCACGTGATCAGGGGTACCTTCCGCTACGCCGTCCCGATGCTGATCCCGAACGCCCCCGCCGGGCAGGTGGCGATCAAGTTCGGGCTGCAGGGGGAGTGCAAGGCGGTGACCACCGCCTGCGCCGCGGGGACGATGGCGATCGGCGACGCCTTCCGCCTGCTGCGGGACGGGGAACTGGACCTGGCCGTCACGGGCGGGGTGGAGAAGGCCCTCGGGGACGAGGACGGGTTTTCCCTGGTGGGGTTCGACGTGCTGCGGACCGTCTCCCGCCGCAACGACGACCCGGAACACGCTTCCCGGCCCTTCGACCGGGACCGGGACGGGTTCGTCATGGCCGACGGCGCCGGGATCCTGGTCCTGGAACGGGAAGAGCACGCCCGGGCCCGGGGAGCCCGGATCCTCGCCCGGGTGACGGGGTACGCGGCGACCTGCGACGCCCACTCGATGATGGCCCTCGCCCCGGACGGGGAGCAGATCGTCCGGGTGATGCGCGGCGCCCTCGCCTCCGCGGACCGGCGGCCGGAGGACGTCGTCTACGTCAACGCCCACGGGACGGCGACCCGCCTGAACGACCCGTCGGAAGCCCGGGCGATCCGCCGGGCGCTCGGGGGGGCCGCGGACGGGATCCTGGTCTCCTCGACGAAGGCGATGACCGGCCACGCGATCGGGGCCTCGGGAGGGCTCGAGGCGATCGTCACCGCCCTCTCGCTGTCCGCCGGGATCGCCCACCGCTGCGTCAACCTGGTGGAAGTGGACCCGGAGTGCGACGTGGTCCCCTTCCCCCGGGAGAACACGCCGATCCGCCCCGGGGTCGCCCTCTCGAACTCCTTCGGTTTCGGCGGGCACAACGCCTGCCTCGTCCTGGAGACCGCGTGACCCGTCGCCGGCGGCTCCTGCTCCTCGCCGCCGCGGGGGGGGCCGTCGGCTCGCTCTGCTGGCTCCCGCTGGGGCTGGCCCCGGTGATGTTCGTCGGTGCGGCCCTCGCCCAGCGGGCGCTGCGGGGGGCGGCGGGGCCCCGGGAGGCCGTCCTCGTCGGCCTCGTTTTCGGCGCCGCCCGCTACGCCGTCGCCGCCCACTTCCTGCTCTGGCTGCTCCGGTACTCCCCCCTGGCGATCGCCTTCTACCTGCTGGCGATCGCCTACATCCTGCCCTTCGCCGTCCTCGAGGCCTGGGGCGCGGTCCGCCTGGAACGTTGGTCGGGCCTGCCCCGGGGGGCGTGGTTCGCGGTCCTCTTCGCGCTCCTCGAGTACGCCCGGACCCTCGGGGACCTCTCCTTTCCCGCCGACCTCCTCGCCCACGCCTTCGGGACCGCGCCGTCGTTCCTCGCCTGGACCGGGATCACCGGCCCGTACGCCGTCAGTCTCGTGGTCTTCCTGGTGGGCTGGGGAGCCGAGGCCGCCCTGCGGCCCGGATGGCCGGGCAGGCGGCGCGCGTTGGCGTTCGCGGGGGCGGTCGTTCTCTGGTTGCTGCCCCCCCTGGCCGGCCTGCTTTCCACCGGGAACGGGGAGGGAACCCCCTTCCGCGTCGGCATCGTCCAGCCGTCCCTGACCGTCGAAGACAAGCTCGACCGGTCCCGCCGGGGGGTGAACCTGGAACTGCTCCGGGCCCTGACCCGGCGGGCCGCCCGGGACGTGGACCTGGTCCTCTGGCCGGAGACCGCCCGCCCGGGTCCCCTGCTGTGGCCCGAGGGGAGTCCGCTGCGGGATCCCGCGGTGGAGGAGATCTCCCGGGAGGCGGGGGTCCCGATCCTCTACGGGTGCGAGATCGCCCGGCACCGGGGCCGGCGGGTGACCGCCCTCTACAACGGGGTCGTCCTCGTCGATCCGCGGCGCGGGGCGGTGGACTGGTACGGGAAGATCCACCTGCTGCCCCTGGCGGAGGGAGTGCCGTTCGCGCGCCTGTTCGGCTGGGACCCGTCGCGCCGGGACCACTCGTCCGGGGGCTACCTGACGATGCTCGGGAACTTCTCTCCCGGCCCCCGGGCGACCGTCTTCCGGGTCGGCCGGGCGCGCATCGGCGTCCTGGTCTGCTACGAGGGTCTCTACCCGTCCCTGGCGCGCCGCTTCCGGCGGCGGGGAGCGAACCTCCTCGCCGTGCTGACGAACGATGCCTGGTGGGGCCGCTCCCTCTTCGCCCCGTGGCACGCCCGGATGGTCGCCGCCCGGGCCCGGGAGGAGGACGTCCCGGTGGTGCGCGCGGCGAACTCCGGCGTCTCCTCCCTGACCGGCCGGGACGGGCGGCTGCGGGCCCGGACCCGGCTCTTCGAGCGGACGGTGCTGCGGGGCCGGGTGTCCCTCGGGGGCCCGCCCACGTTCTATGCCCGCCACGGCGACTGGCTCCCGGGACTCCTCCTGCTCCTGGTCGCCGGGGGAGCGGCGGCGGGGCTCGCCCGCCGGCGACGCTGAGCCCGGCCATGTGGCTCCAGCACGCCACGCGCGCGCTGATCCCCGCGGGACGATGGTTCTTCCGCGGCTCCCGGGTGCTGGGCGGGGAGCGGGTGCCCCGGGAGGGCCCCCTGATCGCGGTCTTCAACCACGCGTCGTTCCTCGACCCCTGGTTCGCCGGGATGCTGCTGCCCCGCCTGCCGATCCGGTACCTGATCACCGAGGAATGGTACCGGCGCAGCCGCCTGTGGACGGCGTTCTTCGCCGGGTACGGGACGATTCCGACCTCCGGCCGGCGTCCCGCGGAGACGATCCTCGGGGTCGTGGAGGCCCTCTCCCGGGGGGACTTCATCGGTCTCTTCCCGGAGGGGAGGATCTCCCACGACGGGCGGATGAACCGGGTCCGCCACGGCATCGGCTGGATGGCGGCCTTCTCCGGCGCCCCGGTCCTGCCCTGCGCCCTGCGGGGGAACTACGAGGCCCTGCCCCGCCAGCGGCGCCGGCCCCGCCGCCACCCGGTCGTGCTGGTCATCGGGGAGCCGCTCCGCTTCCCGGGCGGACCGGCGGACCGGCCGACCCCCCGGGACGTGCACGCCTTCACCCGGGAGGTGGCGGCCGCGATCGCCCGCCTGGCGGGGCAGGAACGGCGCCTGCCGGAGATCCTCCCGGAGCGGGAACCCCGGGACATCGTGCCGCTTCTCGAGCGGGCGCGGGAAGCGCACCGCGCCCGGCCGGCCCCCTGACCGTCCCCCGCCCACCCCGGCGGCCGCCGGCGTCTCCGCGCGGCCGGTCCCCGCCGGGCCGACCCGGGCCCCGGACGGGGAAATCCGTCGTTCCGGCGTTGTTCGCGGTGATTCGTCCGCTCCCGGGATCCCCCGTCCCGCCGGGAAGAACCCTCCCGTCACCGTTGCCCCGCTCCCCGGTTGGACGTACATCTTCCGTGGACGCGTTCGCGCGCGGCGGGAAGGATCCGGATCGGCGACCATCGATGAAGCCCACGTGGATTCACGGCGAGGCGAGGGGCGCCTTCCGGGGATCGGCCCGCCGGTTGCACGAGACGACCCCCCCGGCAGCGTCCCGCCGCGGCCCGGGCGCCCGCGGTCCCCGCCCCGGGGGCACACGACGGCACGTGCCGCCCGGCGGGTACCGCCCGGCGGCGCCCGTGCCGTGGAGAGCGCCCGTGCCCGGAAGCCGGTCCCCGATTCCGCGCGTCCCCTTCCTCGTCTTCCTCCTGGCGATCCTGCTCGCCCTTCCCGCGGCGGCGGTGGTGCCCCCGAAGGACCCCGCCACGCCGCTGCCGGACCCGGCCCGCGACGCCATCCGGGACGACCGGTCCGGGGCGTGGTCCCCGGCCCACCCCCTCGCGGGAGTCGTGCCCGACAACCGCCAGCGGCGCCGCACCGCCGGCAACCTGCAGCTGCGCGTCCTGGACGGGACGTTCTCCTACCCCGTCCTGCCGGGCAAGTTCGCCGACACCGGCGCCGACCCGATCGACCCCGCCGACCTCCAGGACGAGCTCTTCACCGCCGGCTGGTCGGCGAACGGGCGTCCCGGGTCGCTGCGGGACTACTTCCAGGAGGTCTCGTACGGGCACTACATCGTCGACGGGACGGTCCGGCCGTTCGTCACGGTCTCCGGCAACGGCGCCGACTACGAGGGGGATACCGGCTGCCACGGGCTGTGCACCTCGACGACGAACTCGGCGGCGGCGTTCGTCAGGGAGGTCCTGGACCTCAACGACGCCGACGTGGACTTCTCCGCCTGGGACAACGACGGACCGGACGGGCAGCCGAACTCCGGGGACGATGACGGCGTCGTCGACCTGGTGGTCATCGTGCAGCCCACCCGCGGGGGGGAGTGCGGCGGGGACGGGATCTGGTCCCACCTCGACCGCTACTCCCGCACCTTCGGCGCGGCGTACACGACCAACGACGACGCGGCGGGGGGGGGCAAGATCGTCATCGAGGACTTCGTGGTGGTGCCGGCCCTCGACTGCGACGGTTCCTCGATGGTGACGATCGGCCCCTTCGCCTACCTCTTCGGCCGCCACCTCGGGTTCCCCGCCCTCTGGGACCCGGACGGCTCCTCGCGGGGGGCCGGGGCCTGGGACCTGATGGGCCGCGGCATGTGGGGGGGGGACGGTGCGACCCCCTCCCGTCCCGTCCATCCCTCGGCGTACACGAAGGCCCTTGCCGGCTGGATCGTGCCGCAGGTGGTCACCGGGCAGGAACCGGGCGCGGAGATCCCGGCGGCGGAGAACAACGCCCACGCCCGGGAGTTCCGGCGCGCCCCGGCCTGTACCCACGACGAGTACTTCCTGCTGGAGAACCGTCAGCGAACCGGGTTCGACCAGGACCTGCCGGGGGACGGGCTCCTGATCTGGCACGTGGACGAGAACCGGGACGGGGCGGACGACGAGGCGCGGCCCGTGGCCTGCCTGGTCCCCGGCGATGCCCGCTGGTCCCTTCAGAACGGCCGCAACGACGGGGATGCCGGCGATCCCTGGCCGGGCAGTACCGGGCGCACCTCGTGGCGGGACGACACGGACCCCTCGTCGCGGCGCTGGGAAGACCGGCCCTCCGGGGTCTCGGTCAACTCGATCTCTCCCTCCGCCGACCCGATGCAGGCGGACCTCGTCCAGTCCACGGACCTGCTGCTCCACGTGGTCGGGGTGACGATCGACGACACCGGCAACGGGGACGGGGACGGCGTGATCGATCCCTACGAGACCGTCCGGCTCGGGGTGCGCCTCTCCAACGAGGGCCAGGCCGACGCCACCTCGATCCAGGGAACGCTCTCCCTCGATCCGCCGGTCACCGGCGTCACGGTCACCGGTTCCGCGGCGACCTGGCCGGACCTCGATCCGTGCGGCGGGGACGAGACCGCCTGGTTCGAGATCGACCTGGACGCCAGCGTGGACTGCGAGACGGAACTGCCCTTCCGCCTGGACGTGACCACCGCCGAGGGGTCCCAGGTCCTGCATTTCACCCTCCGGGTCGGGACCTGGCTGGCGGGGAACACCGCCGACCTGTCGTCGACATCCACCGACGAGGGCATCCCGCGGGCCACCGGCGACGGGACCGGCTGGGCGGTGGCCTGGCACGGGCGGGACGGTGACCGGGACGTCGTCCGCCTGGCCCGGCTCGCCGAGGACGGGAGCCTCCGGGGCGTGACGACCGTCAGCGGGGGCACCGGGAACTCCCGGTACCCGGACGTGGCCTGGTCCGGCACGGAGTACGGGGTCACGTGGGAGGACGACCGGGACGGCACCCTCCAGGTCTGGTTCGCCCGGGTGGACGCGGACGGCAACCGCGTCGGCAACGAGGTCCGGCTGACCGATTCCCCGGGGAGCAGCCGCCATCCCCGGATCGCGTGGGACGGCGAGGATTCCCAGTGGGGAATCGTCTTCGAGGACGACCGGAACGGCACCTGGGACACCTGGTTCGTCCGGGTGGCGGCGGACGGGACGAAGTCCGGCAACGAGATCGTCGTCGGGACGGGAGGGGGCGCGGGGAACCAGCGCCGGCCGGACATCGCCTGGAACGGGCAGCGGTTCGGGATCGCCTGGCAGGATGACGGCACCGGGGAATGGACCCTCTACTACCGGGCGGTGGACGGCACCGGCGCGACGACGACCGGGGAGGTCCGGCTGGAACAGGAGGCCGGGGACTCCCTGCGCCCGGCGATCGCCTGGAACCCGCGGAACGCCACGTTCGGGATCGCCTACCTGGACTACACCGGCGGCAAGGACCGGGCGACGGTCCAGACGGTCCGGGTGACCCAGGACGGCGGCTCCCCGTTCGCCCCCAAGGCGATCACGACGGACCCGGTCCGGGCCGAGGCCGTCGACATGGACAGCGACGGCACGAGCTACTTCGTCACCTGGGTCGATCACCGGGACGGCCGCCGCACCGTGCGGATGACCCGCACCGACGACCGGCACAACGTCGAGGTGGACGCGGTCGTCGTCGCCGACGACCCGTACCAGGCGGACGCCACGTCGGTGGCCGCGGCCCACGGCCGGGTCCTCGCGGCCTGGCGGGCCGAGGCGGCGGATCACCGCTTCGACGTGTACGCGCGGCCCACCTGGGGACGCTTCGCCTGCGGCCGCGACGACGACGGGGACGGGGTCAACCAGCCGGGAGACAACTGCCCCCACACGCCGAATCCCGGCCAGGAGGACGGGGACGACGACGGGTGGGGCGCCGCCTGCGACTGCAACGACGGCAACCCGGACGTCAACCCCGGGGCCCCCGAGACGACCTGTGACGGCACGGACAACGACTGCTCGGCCGACACGCCGGACGCCCCGGACCGGGACGGGGACGGGGTCGATACCTGCGACGTGGGGGACGCGAACAACCCGGACGGTGTCGGTGTCGACTGCGACGACGACGATCCGCTGAACTACCCGGGCAACGAGGAGGTCTGCGACGGGCAGGACAACGACTGCGACGGAACGGTCGACGAGGACTTCCCCGTGTCCACCTGGTACCGGGACGCGGACGGGGACGGGTACGGCGATCCCAACGTCACGAAGGAGACCTGCGAGGGGAACAACCAGGGATACGTGGCGGACGACACCGACTGCGACGACACCCGCGCGGACGTCCACCCGGGGGCCCTCGAGGCCTGCGACGGCGCGGACAACGACTGCGACGGCACGGTCGACGGCTACAGCGGCGAACGGTTCGTCGGGCCTGCCGGCACGGACGCGGGGAACCTCTGCCTCGACGAGGCCTCCCCCTGCGGCACGATCACCCACGCGGTGCGCATGGCCTGCGACCAGGAGAAGGTCTGGGTCCTCGAGGGAACCTACACCGAGGACGTGGTCATCGAGCACCCGGTCAAGATCGACAACCGGGGCAGCTCGATCAACACCCAGCTCCGGGGCACCGGTGCGGCCCCGGTGGTCCGCATCCTTTCGGGTAACGTCACGTGGGACGGGGTGGAGGTCGGCGACACCCCGGGCCAGGCCTGCATCGAGGTGGGGGACGACACCCACGCGCACCTGCGCAACGTGATCCTCGGCAACGCCGGGTTCCACGGCTGCCGGGTGGGGATCCACCTCCACGCCACCGGTTCCGACACCAGCGTCTGGAACCGGATCACCGGCGCCGACATCCGGGAAATGGTCGCCGACGGGAGCCCGGACTCCGGGGTCGGTGTTCTCCTGACCGGCGGCAACGGGCGTCTCGAGATCAAGCGCAGCTACCTGCGGAACAACGACGGGCCGGCGGTCCGCCTCGCAGCCCCGCCGCAGGGAGAAACGAACGACTGGATCGTTCTCGCCGGGGACAAGGTCTACGGGAACGTCCGCGACGCGGATTCGGACGGCGAGGCCGCCCTGGAGTTCCACGGGGTGACGAACCTGCGGCTGGAAGGAAACCGGGTCTACGACAACCACGGCCCGGACGGGACGATCGACACCTGGGGAATGTTCCTCGACGGCGTCACCGACTCCCAGCTCTACTGCAACCGGATCGAGAGCAACGACCGGGGGATCCGGGTCGTCGGCGGGTCCGGGAACACGCCGTTCGGCGGCAACCGCATCTCCGGCCACGCCGACGGCGTCGGGCTCCTGTTCGAGGACACGGTCGGCGGCGGTTTCGAGCTCCGGGAGAACATGTTCCAGGGGAACGGGACCGGCCTCGATTGGCGGGGCGACGGGACACTCGACGCCCGCCACAACTGGTGGGGGGCGGCGGACGGCCCCTCCGGGGCGGGCAGCGGCTCCGGCGATGCCGTGGCCGGCGACGTGGACGTCTCGAACTGGATCGCCCGGGACGCGGCGCCGCTGATCGTCCACAAGCCCCAGGACTCGGGGTGGAACACCTCCTCGGCCTCCTGCTACGACCGGATCCAGTCCGCCTTCGACGCCGCGGCGGACGGGGACCTCGTGATCATCCAGGAGGGTTCCTACCGGGAGCACGTCTCCGTCGCCGGCAAGTCCTTCGACTTCGAGGGGATCGACGGAAAGGGGAGCTGCTCCGCCACCGTCATCGACGGGACCCAGTCCGGGGGAGGACACGTGCCCGCCCTCCACGTCGAGGGCGCCGACGGCATCACGGTCCGGCACCTGACGGTCCGCAACGCCGGGGAGGGCACGACCTGCGGCCAGAACACGGGGGACGAGGTCGGCCTGGACCTGCTCGACGTGAAAAACTCGACCTTCCGCGACCTGTGCCTCAGGGAGAACGGGGTCAGCGAGATCCGGGTCCGGGGCGACAGCGACGGGAACCTCTTCTCGTCGATCGACATCGACGGCATGATCCGGGACGGGGACGGCAACGACGTGTGCGGCCACCGCTCGCGGGACGGCATCCTCGTGGACGGCTGGGCGGCCTGCGAGGGCGGGAACGACGCCTTCGCCGACGGCAACGTGATCGAGGACGCCACGATCAACTGGGTGGCGCGGGGCGTGTCCGTCCGCCGGGCCCGGCAGACCGAGATCCGCAACTCGTCGGTCGCGGCCAGCGCCGCCCCCGCCTGGGACGGCGGCAACCTCGCCCTGGACGTGCTGGTCGCGATGGCGGACGACACCTCGATCCACGACAACACCCTGGGGGCCGGGGAGGAAACCGAGCTCGTCCGGATCCGGGGCCGGGCGGCCGGCGAGTGCGCCGCCGGCCACGACGACGCGGGCGGGACCACGATCCGGGACAACGTGCTGGAGAACGCGTCCGGCGCGGGGATCCGCTTCTTCCACGGGGACGGCGACCCGGGGTACCCGGTCGGGACGACCGTCTCCTGCAACGATATCCGGGACAACGGCACGGGTGTCCTGTCCGAGTGGGCGGGCTCGGCCGGGCAGGCGCCCAACGTCCTGGAGTCGAACGACATCCACCGCAACAGCACCGGCGTGCGGAACACCGCCCTCGAGACCCTTTCCGCCCGCCGCAACTGGTGGGGAGCGGACACCGGTCCCTCCGGTGCCGGCCCCGGGACGGGGGACAGCGTCTACGGCGCGGTGGACTACGGCGACTGGCTCCCGGCCGGGGCCAAGGCCGACGGGGACCGGGACGGCTACTCGACCTGCGACGGCGACTGCGACGACGGCGACGCCGGCCGCCACCCGGGGGCCGACGAGACCACCTGCAACGACGTGGACGACGACTGCGACGGGTCGATCGACGAGGATGCCCCGACGAACACCTACTGGCGGGATGCCGACGGGGACGGGTACGGGGACCCGGGCGACACGATCCAGGACTGCCACGACACCCCGCCGGCGGGCTACGTGGCCAACTCGGACGACTGCGATGACGGCAACGGCGCGGTCCACCCGGGGGCGGCGGAGGTCGCCTGCGACGGGATCGACCAGGACTGCGACGGCGGCGACGCCGCCCCGGACGCCGACGGCGACGGCTGGGACGTCTGCGGCCCGGGCGACGCGGTGAACCCGGACGGGAAGCCCGCCGACTGCGACGACGGCAACGGCGCGATCCACCCGGGGGCGGCGGAGGTCGCCTGCGACGGGATCGACCAGGACTGCGACGGCGGCGACGCCGCCCCGGACGCCGACGGCGACGGCTGGGACGTCTGCGGCCCGGGCGACGCGGCAAACCCGGACGGGAAGCCCGCCGACTGCGACGACGGCGACGCCGCGATCCATCCCGGCGCCTACGAGATGTGCCACGACGGCACGGACAACGACTGCGACGGCGCGATCGACGGCGCGGACTCCTCCTGCCGCGACCTGGAACCGGCGCATCTCCGTTTCTCCCCCGGCACGAAGGACACCCTGGAGTGGGACCCGGTCGGCGGCGCGACCGGCTACGCCCTCTACCGGGGCACGATCCCCGCGGCCGGGTTCGCCGGGTACGACCACGCCTGCGCCGGGGCCGCCCTGGACGGGACGACGGCGCGGGACGGGACGGTGCCGCCCCTGGGCGAGGCCTCCTACTGGCTGGTCACGGCGAGCGCCCGGCACCCGGACACCGGCGCCTGGAACGAGGGCTCCTACGGCCGCGACTCGGCGGGCGCCGACCGGCCGGAGGCCCGGGACGTCACCTGCGGGCCGCGGGTGTACGTCGACCCGGACGCCACCGGTCTCGCCGACGGAACCTCCTGGGAAAACGCCTACACGCTCCTCTCCCGGGCCTTCGAGAGCCCGCGGGACCGGGACCGGGGCCTGACGATCTGGATGCGGGGAACGGTGCAGGACACCGGCGTCACCCTCGACGGGTCCCGCCGCCCGGCGGTACGCCTGCTCGGCGGCTTCGCCGGGACGGAAACCCACGCCTGGGAGCGGGACCCGGCCGCCCACCCGGCCACCTGGCGGGGTGACGGGACCACGTGGCTGCTGCAGGTGGACGGCGCGTCCCTCGTTCTCGACGGGCTCGCCCTCGAGAACGGGACCGACGGCGTGAGGATGACCGCCCGGGGCAACCTCGTGGAACTCGACGGCGTGGACTTCCGCTCCCTCTCCGGCCGGGGTCTCGACCTCACCGTGGAGAGCGGGGGGGGAACGCTCCGGGCGACCGACGTCGACCACGACGGTTCCGGCGCCGGCGCGATCCGGGCCGTCGTTCACGCCGGAACCCTGTCCGGCCGTGTCCGGGCGGGCACCTTCGCCGGCGGCACGGATGCCGCTCTCCGCCTCGAGGCCCGGCCCTCCGGCGCGGACGCCTCCGTCGACCTGGTGGTGGAACGCAGCACGGTGTCGGGAGGCGCCGCCGGGATCGTCGTCGGCGCCCACGGCACCGACGACGGGCACGGGGCGACGGCGACCCCGACCCTCCGCTCGAACGTGGTCCGGAACACCTCCGGGGCGGGCATCCTGGTCGAGGCCGGCGGCACGTTCGACAGCCTGGGCGGCGCCGTGACCGTGCGGGCGGCGCCGGTCCTGGTCGGCAACACGATCGACGGGGCGGGAGGAGACGCCGTCTCGGTCAGCGCCTCCCGCACCGACGCCACGGCGGATCCGTCGGTGCACCAGGTGCGGGCGGAGCCGAGGATCTGGGACAACCTCCTGACCTGGGCCGCGGGGGCGGGGGTCGCCGAGTCGGCCGACGACCCGGCGGCCAACCTGGTCGCCGACCCGCAGGAACTGGTCGGGAACGACCTCTTCGGCAACGGCGTCCTGTACCGGGACGAGGGGAGTTCCGACCTGGCATCGATCGACGACGTGAACGCCCTCGCCGGGGCGCGGGACAACTGGTCGGAGGACCCGCTCTACGCCGACCGGGCCGGCGGTGACCTGCACCCCGCCACCGGCAGCCCGGCTCTCGACCGGGGACACCCGGAGGCCCCGGCGGCCGGCAGCGAGGACCGGGACGGGCATCCCCGCGCCTGCGACGGGAACGGCGACGGGCAGGCCGCCCGGGACACCGGGGCCTACGAGGCCTGCCCCTGAGGAGCCCCGCACCGGGCGGGACGGCCGCTCCCCGGGCGCCCGGGGAAGGGGGCCGGCGCGGGCCGCCCGCCACTCCCCGCGGGGTCCCGGGGGAGGGCTAGTCCCCGAACTGGTCGGCGTAGTCGGCGAGGGCGG
This sequence comes from uncultured Acidobacteriota bacterium, assembly GCA_964582785.1. GTDB lineage: Bacteria > Acidobacteriota > Polarisedimenticolia > J045 > J045 > JAMOQA01. The sequence goes on from CAZOTT010000052.1 coordinate 16,415, forward strand.
CGCGGATCACCTCGAGGGCATGGTCCCGGCCCTCGATGCCGACGACCCGGAGGAGGGAGGTCTCCCCGGGGGCCTCGCCGGGCCGCAGCTTGTAGGTGCTGAAGTAGTGGGCGAGCCGCTCGAGGAGCACCCCGGGCAGGCGGGAGGCCTCGTCGATCCCGGCCCAGATGTTGTCCTTCTCCAGGACGGCGACGATCTTGTCGTCCGCCTCCCCGTGGTCGATCGCCTTGAGCACCCCGACGACCCGGGCGGAGACGACGATGTCCCCGTGGTTGATCGGCCGCTCGCTGATCACGCAGATGTCGAGGGGGTCCCCGTCCCCCCTTCCCGCCGCGGGGGTCAGGCGTCCGACCCGGTCCCCGCAGTAGGTCCGCGGGATGAACCCGTACAGCGCCGGCGGCGTCGAGGTCGTGCGCTGGGGACGGTCGACCCGCAGGTACCCGGTCCGCTTGTCCGTCTCGAACTTGACCAGGTCGTAGGGAGTGATCTCGATGTACGCCTCGACCACCTCGGGGGCCCGGTCGCCGGGCTCCAGGCCGTGCCAGGGATGGGGGCGCCAGCGGTAGAACGGCTGCGGAAAGGCCATCGTCTCCTCCTCGGGACTCTCCTGCCCGTCGCTATTCTACGAGCCGGTTGCCCCGGCAGAACGCTTCGGCGGCCCGCCGGGCCCCCCCGCGGGGCGCCCCCAGGGCCCGGCGGCAGGCCTCCCGGGCCCCCGCGGCGTCCCCGCGGGCCAGGGAAGCCATCGCGACACCGAGCCAGGCCCGGTCCAGGTCGGGCCGGATCGCCAGCGCCCGCCGGTAGGCGGCCAGCGCGTCTCCCGGCCGGCCGGCCTTCAGGCGGCGGGCGCCGACATCGAGGGCGAGGACCAGGGAACCGGGGTCGAGGGCGTACGCCCGCTCCAGCCAGGGGAGGGCGGCGGGAGAACGGTCGCAGCGGAAGAGGACCCCCGCCGCCAGCCCGACGTCCCGGCGGTTCCAGGGTTCCCGGCGGAACACCCGCCGGGCCTCCCGGACGGCGGCGGTGCAGTCCCCCCGGGACCAGGCGGCGAGGGAGCGGGCGAGGGCGTGCTGGCCCGCCAGGATGCGGGCGCCGGTGGCCAGTCCCCCGGCCCCGAGGGCGGCGAGCAGCAGCGCCGCCACCCACCGCCCGGCCCGGCCCGCCCGCGGGGCGGGGCCCGGCCCCGCTCTCCGTGCCGCGAGGCCCCAGCCGCTCCCCGCGAGGAGAAACCCGAGAAAGGCGCTGGCGGGAGACTGGAAGGGGAAGCTGGCCAGGGAATGGACGAGCAGCCCGGTCCCGCCCGCCGCGGCCGCCACCCGCCACGACCGGACCTCCGCCGGTTCCCCGCCCGGGGCCCGGGGCCCCGGAACGGCGGCCAGGAGGAACCCGCCCCCGAGCAGGGCGAACAGGCCGAGGGCGGCCGGCAGACCGAGTTCGGCCGCCCACTCCAGGAGATCGCAGTGGACGTGGCGCGGGCGTTTCCCCGGCCCGTACCCGGGCGTCGGGCGCCGGGCGTCGTGCCAGTCGGCGTAGGCGACCCGGAACCTGCCCGGGCCGACCCCGAGGAGCGGGCGGGCGAGCACCATCGCCCCGGTGTTCGCCCGGAGCGCGCGCCGGACCGCGAGGCTCGTCTCCTCGCCGGAGACCGCGAGGCGGACGGCCCGGCCCACCGAGGGAAGGGGCTCGGGTCCGCGGACGGGAACCAGCCCACCGGCGAGGGCTCCCGCCGCGAGGGCCGGTGCGAGGAGCTTCCACGGGGCCTCCCCCGGGACCCGGGCCCGCCCCCGGCGGGCGGCGACCGCGCCCGCCAGCAGGGCGGCGGCCGCCGCCACCCACCCCCCCCTGCTGCGGGTCGCGAGGAGGAACGCGGCTCCCGAGAAGCCGG
>CAZOTT010000053.1:0-18156 GCA_964582785.1 uncultured Acidobacteriota bacterium
GATCCATACCTCCTCCTCGCGGTCGACGAACGGGGAGAGGTCGTAGCGGGTCTCGACCCACTCCGCGTCCCGTCCGAACCCGGACCAGACCTCCTGCCACTCCCCGTCCGCCCCGGCGCGCACGAGCACCCGGGCGATGTCGTAGCCGGTTTCCGTCGCCAGCCAGCGGGCGAAGCGCAGCTCGGGGTGGACCAGGGTGGACAGGTCGTAGGGGCCGGCGGTCAGGTCGAACCGGCCGCTGTTCCCGTAGTTGCCGTCGAGGTTCGTTCCGTAGCAGGTGTCGCCCGTCGCGCACCCGGAGGGACCCCCCGGCGTGTCGGGGTGACCGAACTCCCAGCCGTCGGCGGCGCCGCCGTTGTCGATTTCCCAGCCGGGGTCGGTGTCCATCGTCTCCTCGACGGCCGGGCAGGCGCGGAACCCCTTCGTCACCGTCAGCGCCCGGTCTTCCGTGGCGGCGCAGAGGGCCTCCGCGGCGGAGAACGTCACGTGGAGGAGGAACTCGTGGCCTTCCGGCGCGTCGGGGGCGATGCGCAGCGTGACCGGGTCGCCGGCCGGGTTGGCGCGCCGCTCCCCGGCGGCCAGGTCCCCGATCGTCGCCTCGCCGTCCAGCACCGTGACGTAGGGATCGTCGCAGGTGACCGCGACCGTGACCCCGGTCACGGCCTCTCCGGTCGCGTAGGCCTCGATGGAGAGGTCGGCCGTTTCTCCCGGGTCGAGGCGGCCGTCACCGTCGCCCTCATCCCCGTCGAGCACGACGACCTGCGAGAGGGCGACGGCGCGGGAACCCTCGGGCACCAGGTGGATCTCCCGCCGGCGGGGACCGAAGGCGACCTCGACCGGCCAGTCCTGGGAGCGGTACCCGGCGAGGGACGCCTCGACGTGGTAGCTCCCGGGGAGCACCGGGATGTCGAAACGGCCGAACCCGGGCTCGCTCGTCCGCTCGCTCTCGCCGTGCGGCAGGACCTGTTCGGCGAGGCCGACGGTCGCCTCGAGGGGCGCGCCGCTGCAGGCGTCCGTCACGTGTCCCGTGACCCGCGACTTCTCCATGCGGCGGAGGAAGTACTTCCAGCCGGCCCGGGCCCGCTGCACGGTGTCGTCCCGCCACTGGTCGTAGTCGGGCTGGAACCCCTGGGCGCTGGAGTTGAGCTCGAAGGTGACGTTCGGGACGCCGAGCTCGCCGTAGAACCAGTCGCCCCATTCCCCGTCCACTTCGTACAGCAGCTCGGCGGCGGAACCGAACTCGTACCAGTGGGCCCGGTCGTCGGAGACCATTTTCGCCGCCAGCTCGCCCGCCAGTTCCCGGATCAGCAGGAGGTCCGGTTTCCCCGGGAACTCCCCGTCGCAGCCGTAGGAATGGAGGACCAGCTCGCTGTAGGTGTGCCACGAGACCGCGTAGACGGGGCGCTGTTCCCGGGCGAGGTCCATGATCCCGGCCGTGATCGGTTCGGACCCCGGCGAGGGCCCCCGGTAGGTGTCCGAGGACGTGCTCCCGGACGAACCGTCGCAGACCGTGCCGCCCCACTGGAAGGGATAGTTCCGGTTCGGGTCGACCCCGAACGTGCCGTCCCCGTTGTCCCGGCGGTTCTTGCGCCACATGCTGTCGTGGTGGAAGACGTAGTCGGCCCCGTCGGGATTGTGGCAGGGGAGGACCCAGATCTCGTAGTTGTCGATCCAGCGGGTGATCTCCGGGTCGTTTCCGTACCCCTCGAGGAGCCGTTCGATCATGTCCATCGCCACCTCGGGGGTCATCACCTCCCGGGCGTGGTGCTGGGCGACGAAGAGGATCGCCGGTTCGTCCTCCTCGGTCTCCACGTTGTCGGAGATCTTCATCGCCCAGGCGGTCCGGCCCTCGTGGGTCGTGGCGTAGGCGAACCGGTGCGCGATGTCGGGGTAGGCCGCCTCCAGTTGCGCCAGCCGGGCCTCGATCTCGTCCGGCTCCAGGTACTGGTCGAGGGACCGGCTGCCGCCGTCGGGAGCCGGTCCGTACTCCTCGACGATCACCGGGTTCCACCCCCGGGCGGCGAGGCGGGCGCGCAGGTCGGCTCCCCCGATCACCTCGAGGATGCCCCGCTCCCGGTTCACGGCGGCGACGTCGACCCCCTCGGCGGACAGCGTGCGGGCCAGGTCGCCGGCGTCCTCGGTGGCGGGCAGGACCACGCGCATCCGCCAGCGGGTTCCGGGCGGGGAGGCTCCCCGGGCGGGGAGCGCGACGGCGAGGAACAGCAGCAGGGACAGGCCGGTGGCGAGAGCGAACCGGGGGGCATGACGCATGGCGAACCTCCATCCCCGCCGCCCGGACCGGGCGGCGCTTGGTGCGAAAACGGTACGTCGATGCCCGGGGTCCTGCAGCAGGATTCGGGACCGCCCGGCGTGCGGGAACGATCCTCCCGGCCGCCCCGGTTTCCGCGGCGCGCCGGGCGCGCTATCTTCCCCCTGTCCGGCGCCGCCGGGTGAAGTGCTCGCCCCGGGGCGCGCCAGGAGGGAGGAGCCGTGGACGAGACGGGCGCCGGGCCCGGGGGACCCATCCGGGTGATCGTCGTCGTGCCCGCGTACAACGAGGAAGAGCGGATCGGGGACGCGGTGCGGGCGTTGCGGGCGGAGGGGGAACGCCTGGCGGGGGAGGGGATCGACCTGCGGGTCTACGTGGTCGACGACGGGTCCCGGGACGGGACGCGGCGGCTGGCGGGGGAGGCGGGAGCCCACCGGGTCCTCCGGCACCGGGTGAACCGGGGCCTGGGGGCGGCGGTCCGCACCGGGCTGGCCGCCGCCCGGGCCGACGGGGCGGACGTGGCGGTCAAGTTCGACGCGGACCTGCAGCACGACCCCGCCGACATCCGGGAACTGCTCCGTCCCATCCTGGACGACGAGGCGGACGTGGTCTACGGCAACCGGTTCGAGCGGATCGAGTACCGGATGCCCCTCGTCCGGCGTGCCGGGAACATCGTCTTCACCGGCCTGATGCGCTGGCTGACCGGGTGGCCGGTGCGGGATTCCCAGCCGGGGATCTTCGCCGTGGGCCGGGCGTACCTGGAGGTGTTCTTCCTTCCCGGCGACTACAACTACACCCAGCAGGTCCTGCTCGACGCCTACCTGAAGGGAATGCGGTTCGAGCAGGTGCCGGTGACCTTCCGCCGGCGGACCACGGGGCGGTCGTTCGTCTCGTTCCGCTACCCCTTCAAGGTCCTGCCCCAGATCGTCATGGTCCTGGTCGGGGTCCGCCCGATGCGTGTCTTCGCGCCCCTGGGCGTCGCGTTTCTCGCCGTCGCCACGGCCGTGGGGGGCTGGCAGGCGGCGGAATGGGCCCTCGGCGAGGCGGCCAAGCCGGTCCGTTCCGTCAACCTCGTGCTCGGCACCGGGCTCTTCGGGCTCCAGACCCTGCTGTTCGGACTGCTGGCCGAGCTGGTCGTGCGCAAGTGCAGGTGAAGTCGCGGTGACCGGCCGGAAGTTCCTCAAGTTCGCCCTGCTCGGGGGCGTGACCTACCTGCTGCTTCTCGGCCAGACCCGTCTCTACCTCGGGGGGCTCGGGTTGCCGCGGCCCGTCGCCTACGGGATGGCCCAGGTCGTCGTGTTCGTCGTCAACTTCGTCCTGAACCGCCACTGGATCTTCGACTCGGCTCCCGAGCACGCGGCCCGGCAGGGGACGAAGTACCTGCTGGCGAACGGGACCTTCCGCTTGACGGACTGGAGCCTGTTCAACGCCATCGAGTGGCTGACGGGCTGGCCGGTCCACGTGGCGATCTTCCTCGCCCTGGCCATCGTGTTTCCGCTGAAGTTCTTCACCTACAAGGTCGGCGTCTTCGGAGACAGGACGTGAACGGACCGGCCTGCCGGATGCGGAATCTTCCGCAGGGGGCGCGGGTCCTCCTGGTCGCGGAAGCGCGGTCCCCGGGCATCGAGCGGGACGTCGTGGTGGAGGATCCGTTCCACGAGCGCCTGCTGCTCGAACTGGGCGACCGGGTTTCCTCGCCCGCGGAACTGGCGGCGCTTCTCCGGGAACGGGGGATCACCCACCTGCTGTACAATCGGGAAGAGGCGCGGAGAATGGCGCGCTCCGCGGGCCGGGAAGCGTACTTCGCGACCGGCAGGGAGCGGGGCCGCCGGGTCGTGCGGGGTTTCTTCCGGGCCTGCCTGGATCCCCTGGCCCGGGTGGGGCCGAGCCGGATCTACCGGCTGCGGGACCGCTGTCGCCGAGGGGGTCCCGGTCCATTTTCCGCGCCGGTTTCCGGGAGGACTCGTGACCATGCTGCGTGGTGAACCGGTTGCCGTTTCCCAGTTCCTGCCCCTCTTCTGCCTGGCGGCCGTCGTGCTGTTCTCCGCGACGGGGCGTGCCCGGGCGGATGACGGGGGGAAGCCACCGACCGCAGGGGAGGCGGCGGCCTTCGTCGAGCGGGCGGAACGGGAGCTGCTGGCGAAGTGGATCCGGGCCGAGCGGGCCGGCTGGGTCCGGGCGACGTACATCACGCACGACACGGAGATCATCGCCGCGGAGGCGGAGCAGGAAATGATCGCGGCGACGATGCGCCTCGCCCGGGAGGCGACGCGCTTCGACGGCCTGGACCTGCCGGCCGACGTCGCGCGCAAGCTGAAGCTGCTCAAGCTGGCGCTCACCGTCCCGGCCCCGTCCGACCCGGCGAAGATGGACGAGCTGACCCGGCTGACCACCGGGATGGACAGCATGTACGCGACGGGGAAGTACTGCCCCCCGGAGAACAGCCCCCTGCGCGCCCGGGCGGGGGCGGGAGGCTGCCTCGACCTCGGGGCCCTGTCCCGGGTGATGGCGGAAAGCCGGGACCCCGCGGAACTGCTCGAGGCCTGGCGGGGCTGGCGGACCGTTGCCCCGCCGATGCGGCCGATGTACGCCCGGTTCGTGGAACTGGCCAACGAGGGGGCCCGCGAGCTCGGCTTCCGCGACGTGGGCGACCTCTGGCGGTCGAAGTACGACATGCCCGCGGACGAGTTCTCGCGGGAGGTCGACCGCCTGTGGGACCAGGTACGCCCCCTCTACGAGGCGCTGCACTGCTACGTGCGGGCCCGGCTGGGCGAGGTCTACGGGACGGACCTGGTCCCGCCGGAAGGGCCGATCCCGGCCCACCTGCTGGGCAACATGTGGGCCCAGAGCTGGGTGAACATCTACGACCTCGTGGCGCCGAAGGACGCGGACCCGGGATACGACCTGACCGCCCTGCTGCGGGGGAAGGGGGTCGACGAGGTCGAGATGGTCCGCTACGGGGAGCGGTTCTTCACCAGCCTCGGCCTCGACCCGCTGCCGGCGACCTTCTGGCAGCGTTCCCTGTTCCGCAGGCCCCGGGACCGGGAGGTGGTCTGCCACGCCAGTGCCTGGGACGTGGACTGGGACCAGGACCTCCGGCTGAAGATGTGCATCGAGATCACCGGGGAGGATTTCGTCACGATCCACCACGAGCTGGGACACAACTACTACCAGCGCGCCTACCGGCACCAGCCGCCCCTGTTCCGGGACTCGGCGAACGACGGGTTCCACGAGGGGATCGGGGACACGCTCGCCCTGTCGATCACCCCGGAGTACCTGGTGCGGATCGGCCTGCTCGACAGGGTTCCTCCCCCGGAGCGGGACATCGGCCAGCTCCTGCGGGTGGCCCTGGACAAGGTCGCGTTCCTGCCGTTCGGCCTGCTGGTGGACCAGTGGCGGTGGAAGGTCTTTTCCGGCGAGATTCCCCCGGACAGGTACGAGGAGGCCTGGTGGGACCTCCGGCTGAAGTACCAGGGGATCGCGCCCCCGGTTCCCCGCACCGAGGCCGACTTCGACCCGGGGGCGAAATACCACGTCCCGGCGAACACCCCCTACACGCGCTACTTCTTGGCGCACATCCTGCAGTTCCAGTTCCACCGTGCCCTGTGCCGGATCGCCGGGCGGGAGGGCCCGCTGCACCGGTGCTCGATCTACGGCAGCTGGGCCGCCGGGGAACGGCTGCGCGCGATGCTGGCGATGGGGCTTTCCCGTCCCTGGCCGGATGCGCTCGAGGCCCTGACCGGCGAACGGCGCATGGACGCCCGGGCGATCCTCGATTACTTCGCTCCCCTGAAGGCGTGGCTCGACGAGCAGAACCGGGGCCGCACCTGCGGGTGGTAGGGAGCCCTTGCCCGTTTCCCGGGATTTCTGGTAGAAAGGCGGGGCCAGCACGCGCGTCCGGGTGCACGGGAAAGGGGTGGAAATCCCCTGCCGCCCGGCGACTGTGAGCGGTGACGGAGCCCGCGGGCCCGGGGAACACGACTCCCGGGCGCCACTGGGGCCGGCGGCAACGGCCCCGGGAAGGCGGCGGAGTTCCGGCTGACCCGCAAGCCAGGAGACCGACCCGGGCGCGGAAGGCAGAACCGACCAGGGGCAGGTTCCGCCGCATTCCCCGCGCGCGCTCCCTGCCGGAACGGCCCGGAATCGCCCGGAACTGTCCGGGAGGTGCCGCCGTGCCGGGTGGGGGCCAGAGGATTTCCACGTGCAACGGGAGGCGGGCCTGCCGGCGCCCGGCTCCCGGCATCGCGGCGGAGTTTCCCCTGGGGGAGCGGGGCCCGGTGGGGCCGACCTCCGGGAGAGTCCTTCCATGATCGCCACCCGCTTCATCGGCGCCCGGCCGGTCCGTGCCGTGGGCGCCGCCCTCCTCCTCGTCCTCGCCTGCACGCTGCCCGCCGCCGCCGGCGGCGGCGCCGTTCCCGCCCCGGGGGCCTTCGTCGTTCCCTTCGACGTGGATCCCGCCCTCGACCCGGGCGTGGTGACCGCCGGCGAAGCCCTGTCCCGGGTCACCTGGAACGACGATGCCCCCGCCTTCCCCGGGGACCGGCCGGGCTCCCTCACGGCGGACTACACCTCGGACCTCCCGGCGGGCTGGATCGGCTGGAGGTTGCCCGAACCGGTGACGGAGGATGAGCCCTTCACCGCCGCGGCGGTTTTCGTGATCGATCCGGAGGGGTTCGTGGCCGATCCCAACGGCTACTTCGAGGTCTCGTGGGGGCTGTGGAACGCCGGGACCTGCGGCCTCGAACGGACCGGCAACGCGGCGGACCCCGCGGGGGACACCTTCCAGCTGGCCGAGTTCGACTGGTTCCCCAACGTCTCCCCCTGGTTCGGTGGTCCCTGGCTCTCCCCCTCGCTGTTCGGCGCCGCGGACCCGGAGAACCCGCTCTTCGCGCAGTACGGCTCGTTCGCCAACATGACCTTCGGCTCGGTCGAGGCGGCGCTGCCCCTCGGCGAACCGCTCCTGGCGGTACTGGAACACCGGCCCGCGGAAGGGATCATGGTCGTCCAGGTGTGGACGATCCCCCCGGAGGGAGACCCGGTGCCCGTTCCCGGCGCCGTGACCGTGATCCCCCTCGGGTGGCTGTCCCGGCCGGAGTACACCTTCGACACGATCGGGATCACCCTCTGGCACGACGGCTGGCAGTGGGGCGAGACCCCCGCGCTCACCGGGCGCGTCACCTACCACCTGCTCGCGTTCCGCCGCGGCCGGCTGGACGTGAGGCGCCTGCCGGGGCTCGAACCTTCCGGGCGGGAGGACTGATCCCGTGAACCCGAGGTTCCTGCCGGCGCTCGTCCCGATCCTTTTCGTTGCCGGGGCGGGCGCCGCCCGGGCGGCGGTCCCCTCCTACCCGGTGGACTGCCTGCCGGACCGGGTCGGTTCGTGGCGGGCCGCCGAACCGGACCCGGGCGCCCGGTACGGGGCGGCCAACCTGCCGGGGATCGTCCTCGGACCCCCGGGGGATTCGTCCCCGACCACCGGGTCGACCTCGGTGGCTTCCCTGGGCCCGGGGGGAGAGACGGTCCTGGCCTGGGACGACATCGTCATCGAGGATCGTCCCGGGCCGGACTTCATCGTGTTCGAGAACGCCTTCTTCGTGGGGAGCCCGCCGGAGGATCCCGGGGACGACTACACGATCTTCGACGAACCGGGGTTCGTCGAGGTCTCGCCGGACGGGGTCCACTGGACCCGTTTCCCGTACGACGAGGCCGCCCTCGCCGAGGCCCACGGGCGGAACATCGACCGGGATCTCCACCTGCGGCTCCGGGGACTCGCGGGGATCACGCCGACCTTCTCCGGCAACTGGACCGTGCCCGACGATCCGGACGAGTGGGACCCGGAGGGTACCCACGGGATCTCCGGGGCCGGGGGGGATGCCTTCGACCTCGCCACGGTCGGCCTGGCGGAGGTGCGCTTCGTCCGGATCATCGATGCCCGGGCCGAGAACGGGGTGCCCGGCAACGCCGAGGGGTTCGACCTGGACGCGGTGATCGTCCTCCACGGCCGTCCGGCCGCCGCGTTTCCCCCGGCCCTCGATTCCGACGGGGACGGCCTGCCGGACGCGGCCGAGCGGGAGATCTACGGGTCGGATCCCCTGGAGCGGGACACCGACGGGGACGGGACCGACGACGGGAGGGAAGTGGCGGGTTGCCGGGATCCCTCGTCCCCCGCCACCGGGCCGTGGCGGGTGAGGGGACCCCGGGTGTTCGTCCTTCGCCGGGACGGGGCGACGGTCATCGACTGGTCGTTCCCCGGCTCCGGGATCGCGGCCGACGTCTTCCGGGGGGACGTGTCCGGGCTCCTCGACGGCGGGACCTCGATCGACCCCGGCCCCGGCGAGTGCCTGGGGGACGGGGTCGTCGGCGTCCGGCTGGAGGACCCCGGCGCCGACCCGGCCCCCGGGCAGGCCTGGCAGTACCTGGTCCGGCTGGACGGGAACCCCTCCTGGGGCTGGAGTTCCGGGCCGAAACCCCGGGAAACCGACGCGTGCCCGTGAAGGCGCTCGTTCCCGTGATCGCGCTGCTCGCCGGGATCGCGGCCGGGGCCCGCGCGGCGAGCCCGGGGGGGCCGGTGGAAACGGTGGAGGTCCGGGCCTCGGCTCCCCCCGGGGACCAGGAGGAGGCGTTCGCCACCCGGCTCGACGTGGACGAGGCCCGGGAGCGGTCGGTGGACCTGGCCGACCTGCTGCGCCGGGTTCCGGGCGCGCTGATTCGGGCGTACGGGGGTCCCTGGCAGTTCGCGACGGTGTCCTTCCGGGGTTCGACGGGAGAGCAGGTGACGGTGCTGCTGGACGGCATTCCGCGCAACCGGGCCCTGGGCGGACCGGTGGACCTCTCGGCGATCCCGGCGACGGACGTGGCCGAGATCACGGCCTGGCGAGGGTTCCCCCCGGCCAGCGCCGGCCTGGCCGGCATGGGAGGACTGCTCGACGTGCGGACCCGGTTCCCGGCCAGTCCCGGGGGAAGGTTCGACCTGGTCCTCGGCAGCCTGGGGTCGCGGCGGGTCTCCGGCGCCGCCACCGGACGGTTGTCCTCCCGCTGGTTCGTCCGGGCGGGGTTCGAGCACCGGCGGACGGACGGAGACTTCGAGTACCTGGACACCGGGGGCACCCTCCTGACGACCGCCGACGACCGGCTCCGCCGGCGGGAAAACGATGACGTCCGGGCCCGGGACCTGTTCGTACACGCCGTCGGGCGATCGGTGCTGGGGGGGACCCTCGCCCTCGAGGTGCGCCGGGGGGACCGGGACCGGGGGATTCCCGGCCCCGAGGGGACCCGCGCCCTCCACGCCCGCTTCGGCGAGCAGGACTGGTTCGCGGCGGCGAGCTGGGTTCGTTCCCTCGGCGGGGGTGGCCGCCTCGACCTGCTTCTCGACGGCTTCGCCCGGCGGCAGCACGTGCGGGACCTGCTCGGGGAGCTGCCCCGGCCCGCCACCGACCAGGTGACCCGCTTCCGGGGGGGTGGCCTCGCGGCGATCGCGCGGGGAACCGCGGGGCGTTTCCACCACTGGCTCGTCCGGGGGGACGCGCGCCGGGAACGGGCCCGGGTCCGGGACGACCTCCTCGCGGTCTCCGACCGGGGCGGGGGCCGCCGCCGGGTCGTCTCCCTGGTCGTGGAGGACACCTTTCGCCGGGGCCGGTGGGTGGTCAGTCCCGCCGCCCGGTGGGAGGCCCGGCGGGACGAGTTCCTCCCCGGTGGCGGGGGCAGCCTGCCGCCTCCCGCGCCGGACGTGCGGGACCACCGCCGCACCTCCCGGCTGTCCGTCGGCTGGGACGCGGGGGGTGGTTTCCGGCTGCGGGCCAGCGCCGGGCGGTTCCACCATGCCCCCGGCCTGGTCGAGCTGTTCGGTGACCGGGGGTCCGTGGTGGGCAACCCCCGCCTGCGGCCGGAGCGGGGGCGGCAGGTGGAGGCCGGGGTCTCCTGGCGGCGTCCCCCCGGCCCGTCCCACGGTCCCGCCCTGCTGCGCGGCGAACTGGTCGCCTTCGAGAACCGGTCCCGGGACCTGGTTCTCCTGGTGCCGAACAGCCAGGGAACGGTTCTCGCCCGGAACGTCGGCGCCGCCCGGGTCCGGGGCGTCGAGGCGTCCCTCGAGGCGCTGCTGGGAGGGGGCGTGTTCCTCGCCGCCAGCGGGACCTGGCAGGTCCCGGAGGATCGCTCGGGCGGGTTCGCGGACGGGAAGGACCTGCCGGGCCGGCCCCGGACGACCGGCTGGTTCCGGCTGGCCCGGGAGCGGGGCCCGTGGACCGTGACGTGGGAGGTGACGTACGTGGGGCCGAACTGGGCCGACCAGCTGAACACCCCGCTGCGACGGGTTCCCTCGCGGACCTGGCACGACGTCCACGTCGCCCGCCGCCTGGGGAACGGCCTTTCCGCGGGCCTGGAAATCCGGAATCTCTTCGACCGGAGGACGATGGACGTGTACCGCTTCCCGTTGCCGGGACGGATGGTCTTCGTTCACGTCGGGTGGGAGTGGCGCCGGTGAGCCGGGCGTCCCTCGTCGCCGCGCTGGCGCTTCTCGCCGCGGCCTGCGGCCACGACGCGCGGCCCCCCCGGACCGTCACCAGCGGGCGGGATCCCGCGCCCCTCGGGCGGGTGATCGACCTCCGGGTGGAACTGCCGTTCCTCCTCCCGGAGGCGGCCGCGGGACCGGGGGTCGTGCTCCCGGTCGTCCTGGAGGTGGAGGGCGGGGAGGCCGGGTCCCGGCCGGCCCGGGTGCGGTACGGCCGGGCCCGCCTCGCCGACGGCAGCGAGGTCCCGGTCGCCGACCGCTCCCCGGGACGGACGCAGGTGGTGCTCGGGGAGGGGACGTTCCGCACGGGGCGGGTCGGCCCGGTGGAGATCGCGGGAACCGCGTTCGAGTGGATGGTCGAGGGCACCAGCCCGGACGGGGGCTGGTCCCTCGCCGGTCGAAGCTGGGAGAGCCGGACCGGCGGCGAGGGGACGTTCCGGGGAGCCCGGCGGCACCGGTTCCTGGTCGCCTCGACCGACTTCTACTCCGGGGGCAGCGTGGACCTGGTGGAGGTCCGCTGGGGAAGGGAACTGGCCGTGCGGGAGGGGGTCGCCCCGGCCAGTTCCGACCCGGTGCTCCGGGTGACGGGCGGGATGGCCTTCCTGGTCAACCGGCTCTCCTGGGACAACCTGGTGCGCCTCGACCCCGCCGACGGTTTCGCCCCCGCCTGGCAGGCCGGCACGGGGGACGGGTCGAACCCCCACGACGTGATCGCCGCCCGGGAGGGGGTCCTCTACGTGTCCCGCTACGAGCCCCCGTTCGACGACCTCCTGGTCGCCCGGGCGGAGGGCGGGGCCCACCGGGGGACGATCCCCCTCGGGGACCTGGCGGAGAACCCGGACGGGACGCCCCGGGCGGACCGGATGGCGCGGGCCGGGGGACTGGTCTTCGTCGGTCTCCAGGACATCGACCGGTCCTTCGCCGCGTGGGGAGAGGGCAAGCTCGCCGCCATCGACCCCCGGACCGACGAGGTCGTCGGGGTCGTTCCCCTCGGCGGGAAGAACCCGGGCACCCTGGTGGTGGCCGACGACGAACGGGGACGGGAGCGGATCTGGGTCCAGCTGGCCGGGATCTACCCGGGAGTCGTGCCGGGGGAACTTTCCGGGGGTGTCGTCGTGGTCGATCCCCGCGCCCTCGCGGTCGAGCGGCAGGCCCTCGACGACGACGACGCGGGGGGGAACATCGGGGCGCTGGCGATGGCGGGGCCCCGGCTCGGCTACGTGGTGGTGTCCACCGCCGACTGGACGAACCGCGTCCTCGCCTTCGATCCCGCGGCCGGCCGGGTCCTGCGGGAAACCTGGAGCACCCGGGACTACGTGCCCGAAATCGAGGTCGACGGCGGCGGCCTGCTGGCCGTGCCGGACCGTTCCTGGTCCCGTCCCGGCCTCTGCCTGTGGCGAACCCCCGCCGACCCGGGCGGGAACGAGGTGCTTCTCGGCTGTGCCCCCCTGCCGCTGCCGCCCTTTTCCGTCGAGGCCCTCGACTGAGCCCCGGGTGCCCGGTACCTTGCGGGCAAGGAGGGCGAGATGACGCCGCGCCGGTTCCTGCTGCCGATCCTCTGTGCCGTCCTGCTCCCGGCCGGCGCCGCCGCCGCCCGCGGGGGCTCCGGGGCGGGGGAACTCGCCCTGGACCGGGGCGCCGTGGCGGCCCTCGTCGACCTCCAGCTGGCCGACGTGCTGGCGCGGGGGATTCCCGCGGCGGGCGCCGCCGGCCTGCGGCTCGGGCGGGAAGGGCCGGTCGAGTTCCGGGACGGCGGGATCGAGTTCCGGGTCCGGGTCGAGCTGCCGGTGGCCGGCGTCTCCACGGTCCTGCCGGTGCGCTACCGTCCCCGGGTCGACCCGGACCGGGGAACGGTCCTCCTGGTGCCCGAGGTGCCCCGGGACGCGGCGGGAACCCTCCCCGTCGATCCCGCCCGCCTGCTGCCGGTGCTGGCCCTGCCGCGGCTCCTGGACCGGGAGGTCCCCGGGGGACCCACCGGCCGGGCGCGGGTGACCCTGGCGGTGCAGGGGGTCGAGGTGCGGGACGACCGGGTCGTGCTCCGTTTCGGGGTGCTCACCCGTCCCCTGCCACCCCGGGAGGGCCGCCGGTGAGGTTCCGGCGAGGGTTCCCGGCCGTGCTGCCGGTTCCACTGCTCGTTCTCGCGGCCGCCGTCCTGCCGCGCCCGGCGGGGCCACCGCCCGGGCGCGTCCCCGTTCTCGTCGTCCTGCGGGAACAGGTGGCGGCCTCCGAGCTGGCGGCGCTCGCCGCCCGGCCGGGGGGCCGGGCCCGCGCCCTCGCCCGGCTGCGGGCCGTGGCCCGGGACGCCCAGGCCCCGTTCCTCGCCGCCCTGGCCCGGCGGGCCGGGCGGGTGGAACTGGCCCGGGTGCGCCCCCTGTGGATCGTCGATGCCGTCGCCCTCGAGGCGGGGCCCGCCCTCCGCGCGTTCATCGCCGCGCGGCCGGAGGTGGAACGGGTGGTCCCGGACCCGCCCCGGGAAGTCTTCTTCCCCTCGGCGGCGGGACCGGCGCCGGCCCCCGTCCCCCGGCCGGCGCCGGCCTGGGGCGTGGACCGCGTGGGTGCGCCGGCCGCCTGGCGGGAGGTCGGGATCGACGGCACCGGGGTCGTCGTCGCCGTCGTCGACACCGGCGTCGCGTACGATCACCCGGACCTGGCCGGGCGCATCCGGGTGAACCCCGGGGAGGACCTGGACGGCGACGGGGAGGTGATGGATCCCGACGACCTGAACGGGGTCGACGACGACGGAAACGGTTTCGTCGACGACCTGGTCGGGTGGGACTTCGACGACGGGGACGGGGATCCGTACGACCGGCTGTCCGGCCACGGGACCCACGTGGCCGGCACCATCGCCGGGACTGGGGCCGGCGGGATCGCCACCGGCGTGGCTCCCGGCGCCCTGCTGCTTCCGGTCCGGGTCGGTCACTTCGCTTCCCAGGCCTCGACCGTCTGGGCGGGACTGCAGTACGCGGTGGCGAACGGGGCCCGGGTCGTCAACCTCTCCCTCGGCTGGCGGCACGACTGGCACCCGGACCGGGCCGCCTGGCGGCGGGTCGCGGAGGCGGTCCGGGCGGCGGGCGTCCTCCTGGTCGCCGCCGCCGGCAACGATGGCTGGGGCCGGGCCCCGGACAACGTCCGCACCCCGGCGGACGTGCCGGGGGTCCTGGCGGTGGGCGCCAGCCGGCCCGGGGACGCGGTAGCGTTCTTCTCTTCCCGGGGGCCGGTCACCTGGCAGGACGTCGCCCCCTGGCGCGACTGGCCCTTTCCCCCGGGGCTGGTCAAGCCCGACCTGGTGGCGCCGGGGGTGGACGTGCCTTCCACGTGGCGGGAAGGGGGGTACCTCCTGCTGACGGGGACCTCGATGGCGGCGCCCCACGTGGCGGGGGCGGCGGCCCTCGTCCTCGACGCCGATCCGTCCCTGGGGCCGGGGGAGGTGGCCCGCCTCCTGGAGGAGACCGCCGTCGACCTGGGGGTGCCGGGCAGGGACGACGACTCCGGGGCGGGTCGGCTCGATGCCCTCGCCGCGGTGGACCGGGCGGTCCGGCGGCTGCGGGTGTCCGGGTGGCGCCTCGAGGACGCGCCGCCCCGGGGCAACGGGGACGGGTTCGCCGACCCCGGGGAGAATCCGCTCCTCTACGTCACCGTCATCAACCGGGATCCCCGCCGCCGGATCGAGGGGCTGCGCGGGACCCTCGTCCCGGAGGGAGGGGGAATCGAGGTGGCCGGGGACGGACCGGTATCCTGGCCGCCCCTGCCGCCGGGCGGCGCGGCGGAGGCCCCGTTCCCCGTCCGGGTCACCGGTCCCTGCGCCCGCCGCGTCCGCTTCCGCCTCGAGCTGGCGCGGGACGGCGAACACCCCGTGCGGTGCCGGTTCACGGTCCCGGTGGGCCACCCGGAGCCGGCGGTCCTGTTCGCCGACGACTTCTCCCGGGACCGGGGCTGGACGCTGGGCGGTACCGTCGCCGGAGGAGGCTTCGCCCGCGCCGTCCCGGTGGGAACACGGCTGCCGGACGGGTCCTGGGGGAACCCTCCCGGGGACAGCGAAGATCCCGGGGAAACCTGCCTCGTCACGGGTCCCACCGGGGGAGATCCCCTGGCGGACGACCTGGACGGGGGCCCGACGGAGGCGCGCTCTCCCGTGCTCGATGCCCGGCGGTTCACCACCCTGCGCCTCCGGTTCCGCCGCTGGTTCCGCCGGGAAGGGGAACAGGTCCTCCCGGCGGGGGGCTGGCTGGCCGCCGAGGTCAGTGACGACGGGGGCGAGACCTGGCTCCAGGTGGACGCCGTCGCGGCGGGCCGGGGCGGGTGGATTCCCGTCGAGCGGGACCTTTCCGGGCTCGTCCGTCCCTCGGCGCGGTTCCTGGTCCGGTTCCGGGCCGCGGACCTTTCGCCGGGGGACGAGCTGACGGAGGCCGGAATCGACGACGTCCGGCTGGAAGGGGAGGCCCTGGCCTGCCGGCCGGCCCGGCCCTGAACGCGATCGCGGCGGCCGGACCGGCCGCCGCGCTGCTCCCGGGAGGTGGCAGGGCTACGGGGATTCGAACCCCGGTTTCGTGGCTGAGAACCACGCGTCCTAGACCCCTAGACGATAGCCCCGCACGGCTTCCCGCCCGGGTGTGCGGCGGATTATAGGGGCGCCCGCCGGGATGTCAAATCCGGCGCCGCCCGCCCTCAGGGGCAGGTGCCGGTGTCGTCGTGGTCGAGGATTCCGCACAGGCCGACGCCGCTCGCGGGGCGGATCGTGCCGTCCGAGCGGAACCCGTGGTGTCCCTCGGTGGTGCCGTCCGCCTCGACGATCACCCACCAGGTGAAGTGGCCCGGCGCCGGGGTGGTCACCGGGACGGTCGCCGTTCCCGAGGGATCGAGGGCGCAGACGCCCGCCTCGTAGCCGTAGTCCGCCAGCCGGTCGGAATCGGCCATCAGCAGGTGGTACGCCGGGCCGGGGCAGGTCGTCACGTCCCAGTGAACCACCACGTCGTCCGCGGACGACCCGGTGCCCGGTTTCTCCGCGGTCATCGGCGTCCCGCCGGCGAGCCAGCCGTCGGGCACCGGGGCGATGCCGGGCAGGGATTCCTGGCACTCCCCGTGCTGGTAGATCTCCACCACGTCGAGGTTCCAGCCGCAGTAGCGGACCGAGGAGTCCGAGGCGATCCCGAACCGGATCCGGGCGTTCGCCTTCCCGGCCAGGTACTGGCTGGCGTCCACCTCCTCGAGCTGCCAGGCGTCGTCGTGGATGTTGGACTTCGGGTTTTCCCAGGCCACCTGCCAGCCGTTGCCGTCGAACGCCTCGAGGGTCGCCTGGTCGTAGGTGCTCGTCTCCACGCCCAGCCAGCGCCGGTACCGCACCAGGACCTCGGTCATGTCGCTCGCGTCGAAGAACGGACTGGTCGCGTACCAGGCCGGGTCGATATCGTCCTCGTAGTTGCCGGGGTATTCGCCGAGACCCGTCAGGTCGACGCCGAGCACCCGGGTGCCCTCGAACGCCGCGGAGGGGTCGGGTCCGCCGGATCCCCCGTTGGCGTTGCCTCCGAGCCCGGCGGGGGTCCCGATCTGCCACTCGCCTTCCAGGCTCCAGCCCTCGTTCCCCTCGAAGGTCCAGGTGACGCGCACGTCGTCCGGCCCGGTGGCGAGCGACGACCGCTCGACCGTGTTCGTTTCCTCGTTCCCTCCGCCGCAGGGGCCGGCCCCGTCCCCGGAGTCGTCCTCGGCGCGGACGATGTAGAAGTACTCCACCCGCTGGTCGATCCCGGTATCCCGGTAGGAGGTTCCCTCGACGCACGAGGCGACGAGGTTGCCGGGGCCCGGCGTGAAACCCGGCACGAGGGAACGGTAGACGTTGTAGCGCACCTTCGTGCCGCACCGGGGTGTCGCCGGGTCCCAGTGCAGCTCGATGGCGCAGAGCGAACTCCGCGCGTTCTCCGCCGAGAGCAGGCCGTCGAACAGGGGCGGGTCGATGCAGGCCCCCGTCGCCGTTTCGGTCACGCAGTTGCTGTGGGCGGACTCGGCGAAACAGTCGTTGAGGGCGGTCACGTAGTAGGAGTAGCTCTTCCCGCCGGAGACGTTCGTGTCGTCCCACGTGGTGGTCGTGAGGTCCTCGGCCACCCTTTCGAACGACCCCTGGCACCCGTCGCGGGAGCGGTAGACCCGGTAGGACGCGGCGTCGGCCGCGGGGCTCCAGGTCAGCCGGATCACGTTGTCACCCGGAACGGAGGACTGGAGGTTCGAGGGAGCCTCGCCGGGGTCGCACACGGCGCAGCCGGGCAGGGGGTGGGAGGAGTTCTGCAGGTCGGCGTAGACGTCCGTGATCGGCACGCCCCGGTTGGGACAGTGGGCGCAGTGGTGCAGGGCGATCACCCGGTGGGTCACGTAGGAAATGACGGGAGAACCGGAGGAACCTCCCTCGGTGTCGCAGTAGTAGCCGATGTCCGCGTCGCCGCCGACGCAGGGGGGCTCGGTGAGGGAGTAGACCTCGCACATCCCGGACTCGTCGTGGGGGTCGGTGCTCTCGATCGAAAGGCGCTTCGGGTCGCCGGACGGGTGCCCGGGGATGTACATCTGCTCGTCCACGTCCGGGGTGCGGGCGTTGTCCCACTGGAGAAATCCGTAGGTCGCCTGGGGATCGTGGCCCGCCAGGTCGGGCAGGATGTAGGCGTAGTCCAGGTCGTGGTTCACCTCGAGGAGCTGGCCCCCCTGGAGCTGGAGCCCCACCGTGGGAGTCCCGCTGCCGCAGGCGGGCCGCTTGTAGTCGAACTGGAACTCGATCTGGTCCAGCTCCGCCTGGTCGGCGACGCAGTGCTGGTTGGTGATGATGTGGTTCTCGCAGTCGGCGATCCAGCCGGTACAGTGGGCGTTGCCGTTCTTGATCAGCCGCACCACGGCCTTCGCCTTCTGGTAGGCCTCCGGGTACTTGTCCCGGTAGCACTCCACGTCCCGGAAGTCCTCCGCGCCGCAGAGAGCCTCCGGTTCCGGCGGGATGGCCTCGAGGGGGAACCCGTGGGCGACCCGGTCGATCTCGGCCCCGAACGCCTGGGCGGCCGGGTTCCGGGAAACCAGCCGCACCACGAGGGTGTCGCCGAGGACCGACAGGGCCCAGAAGTTGCCGCCCCGATCCCGGTATCCCCGTCCCCGGTAGACGTGCCGGTACCGGCCGGCCGGATCGGCGAGCACGATCTCGTCGCCAGGGGCCAGCTCGAAGCGACCGAAGTGGACCTTGACGTAGCTGGCGCGGGGGAACCGGAAGACATGTTCCCAGACGACCCTGCCCTCGCGGGTCCCGGCCGGGTACGGGTGCGGGGTCTCGACCCGGACCTCGTCCGTCGTTCCGATCTGGACCACCTGGGCACCGGCGGGCAGGATCCCTCCCAGCAGGAAGCCGGCGAGGAAGGCC
>CAZOTT010000054.1:0-18002 GCA_964582785.1 uncultured Acidobacteriota bacterium
ACTACTACGGCTGGGACCGGCTTTCTCCCGGGACCCACGAGGCGGTGGGCTGGATCTACTTCATCGCCGCCGAGGCTTCCCTCGTCATCATCAACGGGATCATCTCCTGCCAGATGACCGCCGGGAAGTGGGTGGAGACCCGGAGCTTCTGGGACGGGTTCTTCAACCCGACCTACTGGCCCTCCACCGTCCTGCGAACGCTCCTCGCGATGGGGATCGCCGGGGTCTACGCCCTGCTCACCGCCCGGTACGTGGCGGACGGGGCGGTCCGGGAGAAGATCGCGCGCTGGACGACGACCCGGTGGGTGCTGCCCGCCTCCGTCGGCGTGGCCCTCTCCCTCGCCTGGTACTTCCACGGGGCCCTCGCGGGCGGCGTGCCGGCCGGGGAGATCCTCGGGGCGAAGGAGAACACCCTCCGGGCGGTGCTCGGCTCGATCTTCTCCTTTTCCCACGACAGCGGGTATCCGCCCGCGATCCTCGGCGCCCAGGTGGCGATCTTCGGTTCCCTGCTCGTGTTTCTCCTGGCGGTCGTCGCCGGCTGGTTGCGGCCGCGGACCTACTGCGCCCTGAACCCGTGGCTGATGGTCCTGGTGGGCCTGCTGGCGATGGGGGGCGGCGAGTTCGTCCGGGAAGACCTGCGCAAGCCGTGGGTGATCGACCACTTCATGTTCGTCAACTCGGTGCGCCTGCCGGCTCCCCCCGAGGTGCCGCGGCCCCCGGCGGAAGCGGCGGAGCAGGTCCGGGACCGGTTCGACGTCCCGACCCTCGACCGGGTGGGGGTGCTCCGGTCCGCCCTCTGGACCCGGTTGCCGGAAGGGGTGGACCTCGACCACCTGCCGGAAGAGGCTTCCGCCCGGGCGCAGGCGGAGGCGGCGGCCGGCGGGGAGGTCTTCCGCCTGCTCTGCTCCGGCTGCCACACGATCGACGGCTACCTGGCGATCCGGCCCCTCGTCACGGGCCGGAAGACCGCCGCCATCGAGGGGATTCTGGGCCGGCTGGCGAAGCCGGTGGATGCGGCGGGGAAGCCGACGACCTGGGACGACCCTCACCTGCGGCTCGTCACCTGGCGCCACCGCCGGATGCCTCCCTTCGTCGGAACCGACGCGGAAAAGCACGCCCTGGCCGTCTGGCTGGCCCGCCTCGGGGGCGACGAGCAGGCCGGGATGGAGGCCCCTTCCGCGGGCGCCGGCCCCGGGCCGGACCTCTTCGCGGAACAGTGCGCGATGTGCCACGGGCCGGACGGGGACTGGCCCATCCTCGAGAAGCTGAAGGGGGCCGACGTGGACGAGCTCTACGAGCGGATCGGCCGGCTCCCGGAGATCAACGACATGATGCCGGGCTTCGAGGGAACCGACGCCGAGCGCCGGGCCCTCGCCGAGTTCCTCGCCTCCGGCGGCGCGGTCGCTCCCGCCCCGTCCCACGGCGGCGGGGCGACCCTCTTCGAGGCCCAGTGCGCGATGTGCCACGGGCCGGACGGGGACTGGCCCATCCTCGAGAAGCTGAAGGGGGCCGACGTGGACGAGCTCTACGAGCGGATCGGCCGGCTCCCGGAGATCAACGACATGATGCCGGGCTTCGAGGGAACCGACGCCGAGCGCCGGGCCCTCGCCGAGTTCCTCGCCTCCGGCGGGGACGGCCAGTGAGAAAGGGGGTGTGAACATGCTGCCGCTGGCGACGATCCCCCATCCCGACCCTATCCCGATGCCCACGCCCTTCTGGCTGGCGTGGTTCCTCCTGCTGCTGACCTTCTTCCTGCACGTGATCCCGATGAACCTGATGTTCGGCGGGGCGGTGATCGGGGCGATCCTCCGGGGACGCCGCGAGGACCCCCGCGCCGCCCGGGTCGCCCACTGGATCGCCCGGGGACTGCCCGCGACGATCGCCGCGACGGTCACCATCGGGGTGGCCCCGCTCCTCTTCGCCCAGGTTCTCTTCGGGCGGCTGCTCTTCACCACGTCCGTCCTGATGGGCTGGTTCTGGTTCGCGGTGGTCCCGGTGCTGATCCTCGGCTACTACGGGGCGTACCTGGTCTCCTTCCGCGGCGACCGGCTGGGAAGCTGGCTCGTGCCGGTTTCCTGGTTCACGGTCCTGTCCCTCGCGTACGTCGGGTTCATGTTCGCGAGCAACATGTCGCTGATGCTCCGGCCGGAGTGGTTCGCGGCGATGTACCGGGCGAGCGCCGCCGGGCTGCACCTCGACCTGGCCGACCCGGTCTTCTGGCCCCGGTGGCTCCACATGGTCGCCGGTTCCCTCGCCGTCGGCGGGCTCGGCGTCGCCCTGCTGGGTTTCTTCCGGCGCGGCGCGGAACCGGGCCCCTCGGAGCTGGCGATGCGGTACGGGCTGCGCTGGTTCGGCGTCCTGACCCTCGTCAACGTGGTTCCCGCGCTGTGGCTCCTGGCGGTGCTTCCCGGCCCGGTGCGGACCAGGATCCTCGGGGGGTCCCTCGCGGCCCTCGCCTTCCTCCTGGTCGGGGCGCTGGCGGGGATCATCGCCGCCGTCCTCGCCCTGCGGGCGGCCGGTGCGCGGGACCCGGCAGGCGGGGTCCCGGCTACGGTCGGCTCCCTGCTGCTGGCCCTGGTCTTCATGGTCCTCAACCGTGACCAGGTCCGCCGGGGCTTCCTCGAGATCGCCGGCTACGCCCCGACGAAGTGGGTCGAGCCCCAGTGGGGCCCCATCGTGCTGTTCTTCGTGTTCCTCGTCGCGACGGTCGTCACCGTCCTCTGGATGGTGCGGGCCTTCCTCGCCGGGGGGCGGAAGGAAGCGGGCGCCTGACGGGCCACCCCCTGCCCGGTGCGGCGGGGCCCCCGGGTCCCGCCGCGCCTGCCGGTCGCCGGTTCAGCCTTGCTGGAACTCCTTCCGGCGGGCTTCCATGATGATTTCCTGCACGTGGCGCCGGAGCAGGGTCTGGTAGCGGTCCCCTCCCACCCCCATGAAGGCGATCCGGACCGGCCGTTTCGCCGGGGCGGTCTCGAGCACCCGGCCGTGGAGCCGGGCGATCCCGGCGCGGAGCAGGGACGGCACGACCAGGTGGGCGCGGGCCTCGGCCGCCACGTCGAGGGGCAGCTCCAGGGTTCCGCCGACCTCGCAGATCGAGGTCAGCCGGCCGGTCCCCCGCACGATCGCGTGGGAGAACCGGTGCTCCCGGGCCAGGTAGACCCGGTCGGGATGGTCCTCCGCCCGGGGCGGGAGCAGCCGTTCCAGGAGCTCGTTCCAGGCCTCCCGGTCCCCGGGATCCGGAACCTCGAGGGGAGTTCCCCGGGCGGCCAGCTTCTCCCAGATCTTCTCCTCCCCGGGCGGCCCGAACGGCACCACCGGCGGTCCTTCCGCGGTCACCCGCAGCAGCTTGCCCGCGGCCAGCGGTTCCGCCAGGTCCGGCAGGCGGGGATGGACCAGCAGCAGGGCGGGGTTCAGGTGGGGCAGGGCCTTCGCCAGCTCCTCCGCGGAACGGATCCAGCGGAGGGCCCAGCGCCGCGGATCCAGGGTGGCCGCCACCCGGGTCATCCGGGTGGACCGCCCGCAGAGCACCGCCACCTTCCGCTTCCGCGGGGCCGCCGCGAACCGCTCCCCCCGCACGGCGGCGGCCAGGTCCACCGACGCCTGGTCCCGCTGCGGGTCCAGTTCGTCGGGAACCTCTTCGAGCAGGGCCAGCTCGCTCCGCATCCCGTGGTTGTAGAACACGTCGTCCCGGGACGACGAGACGACACGGACCGCGAGCCGTTCCCGCCCGAGGGCCCGGACGAGGAACCCCTCGATTTCCTGGATCGAACCCTCGGGCAGGAGCACGTCGGTCTCCAGCCGCAGGGTCCGCGGGGTCACCCAGCAGATCCGCCCGGCCCAGCCGAGGGCCACGTCCTCGCCGACCCGGGCGATCGCGTAGTCGTGGAAACCGATGCCGGCTCCCCGGCCCCGCTTTCCCAGGTACGCGCGGACGTGGGCGAGGAGGGCATGCTCCTCGTAGGGCCAGTCCAGCACCTGGCTGGTGCCGACCAGGGCCAGGTGGTCCTTTTCCTGGTCGCCGGTGGGGCTCGCCAGGAGGATCACCGGGATGTGCCGGGTGCGCGGATCGTTGCGCAGCCGCTCGAGGGGGGCGAAGGACGCCGGCTGGGCCACGACCACCAGGTCGGCGCCTTCCCGGGAGGCCCGGACCACGAGGCTGGCCGCCTGCTCGATGCCGGTCACCTCGGCGCCGAGCTCCTCCGCGCGGGACGCGAGGAACCGGGTGGTGGTTCCCCCGGCGTCCGAGACGAGGATGCGGGGCCGCACCGGGCCCGACGGTGCGCCGCCCGCCCCCTGGTCCGGCCGCTCGGCGGCCATGCCGGCTCCTTTCTCCCCCCGGGAGAACGTGGCGCCGGGACCGGTTCCCCGTCCACCTGCCCTCGGAGGGGCCGGCCGGCGACCCGCCGGGAAGCGCCCCGTCGCGAGCCGGGGCCCGCCGCCCGTCCACCTCGCCGGGGCGGCCCGGCGAGGAGGGCCCCGGCTCCGGCCGCCTGCCGGAGGGCTCGTGCCGCCTGCGGCCCGGGGCGGAGCGGACCGGGCTACCGGCCGAGCAGCTCCTTCACGAGGGCGTCCGCGTGATAGATCTTCCGCAGCGCCTCGATCATCCCCCCGGCATGAACCGCCACCGCCCGGTTCGTGCGCTCGTCGTAGACGAAGCGGCCGACGAGGCTCTCGATGTTCCCGTCGAAGATCAGCCCGACGAGCCGCCCCTCCCGGTCGATCACCGGCGAGCCGGAGTTGCCGCCGATGATGTCGCAGGTGCTGACGAAGTCGAGGCGGGTCGCCAGGTCCAGCTTCTTCTCCGCGCCGTTCCACCGCTCGGGGAGGGCCCACGGGGGCTTCCGGTCGAAGGAGAGGCTCCGGTCGAAGAGCCCGTAGAACGTCGTGAACGGAGGGGCCACCGTGCCGTTCATCGGGTACCCCTTCACCGTGCCGTACGCGAGGCGCAGGGTGAAGGTCGCGTCCGGGTAGGTGGACTTGCCGTAGACGGCGAACCGGGCGCGGCCGAGCTTCTCGCCGGCGATCGTCTGCAGGGCCTCGACCTTCTCCTCGTGCCACTTCCGCATCTCCCGGAGCAGCGGGTCGAGCCGGCGCACCCAGGCGATCAGCGGATCGTCGCACTTCGCCACCGCCTCCCGGCCGCCCTTCACCAGTTCCCGGCGAAAGGCCGGGTCCCCGATCTTCGTCCGGGAGAAGACCTCGTGGGCGACCTCCCGCGGATCCCGGCCCCCGAGGGCCGCCCGGATGTACGGGTCGTCGTCACCCAGCCGTTCCCGCGCCATCTCGAGGAACGCCGCCGCGATCCGCTCGTCCATCGCCGGGTAGACGGGGGCCGGCGAGAACATCCGGAACCGCAGGGAATCGAGCTGGGCGTCGTGGAAGCCGTCGAGGCGCTCGCCGTCCGGCTTCTCGACCTCCTCCACGTACCGCACGATCGCCAGCGCGGTCCCGGCCATCCGGGACCACGGCAGCCGCCGCCAGCGGTATTCCCGGAGGCGCTGCTTCTCGTTGGCGATCGCCCGTTCCACCAGGCCCCAGGCGTCGCCGTACTTCTCCTTCAGTTCCGGGTCCGCCTCCACCCGGGAGCGGAACGCCTGCTCGTCCTTCTTCTTCTTCGCCATCAGGTGCTCGTCGAGCAGCCCCTTGTACTCGCCGGTGTACGCCTTGATCGCGTTGTTCAGGCCGAACAGCATCCCGGTCGCCTGCCGGCGCTGCTCCGGGCCCTCTGCGGCGTAGTCCTCGAGCACCCCGACCATCTTCTTCATCACCTCGAGACGGACCGGGTAGCTGAAGTCCCGCAGGTACTGGAGCTGGGCGAAGGTGTAGAGACGGTCGGTGCTGCCCGGGTGGCCCGAGACGAAGACCAGGTCGCCGGCCCGTGGCCCGGCGGGGTTCCAGCGGAGCCAGGCCGGGCTCCGGATCGGCTTCCCGTTCTCGTAGACGCGGAAGATGGCGAGGTCCAGGTCGTACCGCGGGTAGGTGAAGTTGTCCGGGTCACCCCCGAAGAACGCGACGTCGTCTTCCGGCGCGAAGACCAGCCGGATGTCCGTGTACTTCCGGTAGCGGTACAGCCAGTACTCGCCGCCGTGGTAGAGGGTCACCACGTCGGAACGCAGCCCGGTCTTCTCCAGGCTCTCCTTCTCGATCTCCGCGATCCGCGCCTTGCGCGCCTTGAGCGCCTCCTCGTCCGACATGCCCGGCTTGACCGCGGAGGTCACCCGGTCGGTGACGTTCTCCATGGACACGAGGACGTTCAGCTCGAGGTCCGGGCACTTCATCTCCTGCTCCCGGGTCGCCGCGTAGAACCCGGTGTGGGTGTAGTCGTGCTCCCGGGAGGAGACCTTCTGCAACTGGCCCCGGGCGACGTGATGGTTCGTCAGCACCAGGCCGTCCGGGCTGACGAAGGACCCGGAACCCCCGTCGTTGAACCGGACGGAGGCGAGCCGCACGTGGTCGAGCCATTCCCGGGTCGGGGTGAACCCGTACCTTTCCTTCAGCTGCTTCAGCGGCGGGTTGTCGAAGGTCCACATTCCCTCGTCGGCGAGGGCCGGAAAGCCCCCGAGGAACGCCAGCCCGAGGGAGGCGAGGAAGAGGGACATCGTGGCAAGAGCGAGGGGATTTCGGCGCATGACGGTCTCCTCGGCGCGTGGGGACGCGCTTCCGGGGGAGGATACACCCCGCGCCCGGCCCGGCGGCTCCCGGTCGCCGGGCGGTCGCCGGGCGGCGCCGGCCGGTCGGCGCGGGCGGCAGGCCGTTCCGGCGCCGGGACCGCCCGTCCTACGCCTGCTGCGGCTCCGCCGCGGGCTCCCGGCGCAGGCGGACGGCCAGGTCATCGAACAGCGTGTAGAGGATCGGCACGTAGACCATCGTCAGGAAGGTGGCGGCGAGCAGTCCGCCGATCGCCACGATGGCGAGGGGCGCCAGGCGCTCCAGCCCCACCGCCCAGCCGAGGGCGACCGGCACCATCCCGACGACGGTGCTGAACGCGGTCATCAGGATCGGCCGCGTCCGCACGTGGACCGAGTCGAGCAGGGCCCGGTCCCGGGGCTCCCCCCGCCGCCGGGCCTCGAGGGTGAAGTCGATCAGCAGGATCGAGTTCTTCACCACGATGCCCGCCAGCAGGATCACCCCCATCATCGCGGGCATGCACCCGTGCCGGCCGGCCAGCAGCAGCGCCCACACGGAGCCGACCACCCCGAGCGGGATCGCCGACATGATCGTCACCGGGTGGAGGAAGGAATCGAAGGCGGGGACGAGGGCGAAGTAGAGCAGCACGAGCCCCAGCAGGAGTGCTCCCCCGAGGCGGCCGAACGACTCGTTCATCTGGCGAATCTCTCCCTCGTGGGACAGGACGTAGCCGGGCGGCAGCCGGAACCCCTCGAGGGCACGCTCCACGTCCTCCTGCAGGTGGGTGATCGGGCGCGTCCCGCGCCAGGCCTGGACGTCGATCGTCCGCCGCAGGCCCTGGTGGGTGATCTTGGTCGGCACGGGCCGGAAGGAAATCTTGCCGAGGGCGGAAAGGGGCACCGTTCCGCGGGCGGTCCTTACCTGGAAGTCGGCGAGCTGCCGCACCCGCTCCCGCTGGTCCGCCCGGAGCTGGATGACGAAGGGAATCCCGTACTGGTTGGGCACGCGGAGGGTTGATCCGGGGAGTCCACGCACCGCCACCCCCACCTGCGCCACGAGGGCCGCGGGGGAGATCCCCATGTCGGCCAGCCGTTCCGGCGAGGAGACGAACACGGCGTCCTCCGTGTCGAGGGACCACGAGCGGCGGATCGAGGTCAGGTCCCGGAGGTTCGCCCGCAGGCGGCGTTCCACCTCCCGGGCCAGCCGGTCGAGGACGGCCAGGTCGGGCCCCGAGATCATCACGTCCACCGGCGCACGGATCGAGGAGAGGGGCGTGGCCCCGTACTCGAAGACCTCGAGGGAGGCGAGGCCCGGAATGCGGCGAAACTCGCCCCGGAGCTCGTCGGCGATCTGCCAGATGGAGGCGTCGCGGTGGAACCGGTCGACCAGGTGAACCGTGATCGTACCCTCCCGCTCCGTGTGGCCGGAGCCGAAGGAGATGACGGCCGGCTCGGAGCCGAGGGCGGCGGAGACGGAGACGGTCTCCGGCCGGGACCGGATGATCTTCTCCATCCGGGAGAGGATCCGCTCCGACTCCCGCAGGGAGGTGTTCGGCGCCGCCTCGAACCCGACCATCAGGATGCCGGTGTCCATCGGGGGCATCAGGTTCCGGCCGACGAGGGGCATCTGGCGCATCGAGACGACGAAGGCCGCGACGCCGATCAGCAGGAAGAGCAGCCGGTGCCGCAGGCCGAGGGCGGCCAGCCCGCTGTAGAAGTTGCGCAGGGGGATGACGGCCAGGTCGTTCAGGCGCTCGACCAGCCGCTCCAGCCGGTTCGGGCGCACCGCCGCGGTCTTCCGCAGGATGCGCGGCGCGAAGAGGGGGATCACGGTGACGGAAACGATCCACGAGGAAATCAGCGCGAGGGAAAGGGTGACGGTGAAGGGCCGCAGCACGGTCTGCACGTACCCGCCAACGAACATGATCGGCACGAGCACGGCGACGATGGACCAGGTCCCGGAGAGGACGGCCAGCATCACCTCCCCCGTCCCGCGGATGACCGCCGGGCGCAGTTCCTCTCCCAGCTCCCGGCGGTGCCGGTCGATGTTCTCGAGGACGACGATCGTGTCGTCGACGAGCATCCCGACCGCGATGATCACCGCGGTCAGGGTGACGATGTTGAACTCCATCCCCAGCAGCCACATCGCCACGCAGGTCAGCAGGTAGGTGAAGGGGATCGAGATCGCGGTCAGGACCATCGTCCGGAGGTCGCCCAGGAAGAGGAAGATGACGAGGACGGTGAGGATGATCGCGTCCCGCAGGGCCCCCTTCATGTTGCCGATCGAGAGATCGATCAGGTCGCCCTGGTTGTCCGGGATGGAGAACCGGATGCCGGGGTAGTCGCGCTCGATGGCCGGCAGCTCCCGCAGGACGGCGGCGATCGTTTCCACCGCGTTCCCCGCGAGGGGTCGCTGCACGTTCAGGGCGATGGACGGTTCTCCGTCACCGTGGTAGGCGCTGCGGGCCTCCACCTCGCCCGGCCGCACGTCGGCGACGTCCGCCAGGTGCACCTCTCCGCCGGGACGCCGGGCGACGACGATCGACCCGGCCTCTCCCGGCCGGGCGAACCGCCCCTCCCGCCGGAAGAGGAAGTCGTCCCGCGTCCCGCGCACGCTTCCCACCGGCTGGTTGGCGTCGAACTCGGCCAGGGCCCGGCGCACGTCCGCCGCGGCCAGTCCCCACCGGGCGAGGCGGTCCCGGTCGAGGCGGACCTCCACCGCCGGCTCGTGCCCCCCGAACACCTCGACGTTCGCCACCTCCGGCAGGGCCAGCAGCCGGTCCCGCACCGGGTTCTCCGCGACCTGGCGCACCAGGGCCAGGTCCAGGGCGGACCCCGGCGCCGGGCGCATGGCGATCGTCATCACGGCGCGGGTGGCCGACGAAACCTTGAACAGCATCGGGGGCCGGATCCCCGGCGGGAGCTTCGCCCGGATGCGGTCCAGGGCCGCGCTGACGTCGCTCGCCGCGGCGTCCAGGTCCTTGGCGTAGCGGAACTCCACGGTCACCGCGGAGACCTCGTCCCGGCTCGTCGAGGTGACGAGGCGGACCAGTTCCAGCCCCTGGACCTCTCCCTCGATCCGCCGCGTGACCTCCGACTCCACGTCCTCCGCCGAGGCCCCGGGCCAGACGGTGACCACGGCGATCTTCGGCCGCTCGGAGTCCGGGAACAGGTTGATCGGCAGGCGGAAGAAGGCGATCACGCCCGCCACCGCGGCGAGCAGCACGAGGGATGTCACCAGGGTGGGCCGCTCGAGGTAGCGCTCGACGAGGCTCATCGCTCCACCTCGCTCACGGCCGTGCCGGGACCGAGCAGCGCGAGCTGCGACGGGCGGCCCACGACCACCGGCGTGCCCGGGGCCAGCTCGCCCTCCCGCGGCCGCACGACGGCCCGGTCCCGCCCCCGGACCGCCACCGTGACGGGGAGGGGACGCACGTGGCCGTCCCTGACGGGAAAGACGAACGTCCCCCGCCCGTTTTCCAGCAGCGCGGCCAGGGGAACCACCGGCCCCGTGGCGGTCGCGACGACCAGGTCCACCCCGCAGGTGCCACCGGGCACGAGGGTGGCCGGGGGCCGCGGGATGTCCGCCTCCACGGTCCCCAGGCGGTCCGGCCCCACGGCCGGGAAGACCCGGGCCAGGGGCACCTCGACCGGATCCCCCCCCGGCGGGACGATCCGGACGGGGTTCCCCGGCGACAGCCGGGAGAGCAGTTCTTCCGGGACCGGGACGCGGACCCGGACCCCCCCGTCCCGCACCAGGCGCAGCAGGGGGCGTCCGGGAACCGCCAGGTCCCCCGGATCGGCCAGCCGGGCCGACACCCGCCCGTCGAAGGGCGCCGTCAGCCGCGCGTAACCCAGGCGGGTGCGCACCCGGGCGAGATTGCGCTCGGCGGCCACGCGGCGCGCCCGGGCCGCTTCCCGGGCCGCCCGGGCCGCTTCCTCCCGGGCACGGGAACGGTCCCACTGTTCCCGGGAGATCGCGTCGTTCTCGAACAGGACCCGGTCCCGCCCGGTGGCGTCCCGCTGGACCGCCTCCGCGGTCTCCGCGGCCGCCTCCGCTTCGCGCGCGGCCGCCACCTCGGCTTCTGCCGCCGCGACGGCGTCTTCCAGCTCCCGCGCGTCCAGCAGGACCAGCGGATCTCCCCGGTGGACCCGGTCACCCTCCCGGACACGGACCTCGAGGACGCGGGCCATCACGCGGGGGGCGACCTCGGCCTCGTCGCGTCCTCGGACCCGGCCGAGGAAGTGGCGCGTCGCGGAAACCTTCCCGGAAGCGACGGGAACGGTTTCCACGGGGACCGGCGCCGGCTGGAGCAGCGGCGCGGAATCCCGCTCCCGCGCCCGCCGGACGCGCACGGCGGCGAGTCCCGCGACGACGATGATCGCGAGCAGGATCCAACCGGCCTTCCGCCACCACCCCGCCCGGGGCCTTTCCGCTTTCCGTGCCTCGCTCATCGCTCCTCTCCCGCCGAAGCCGTGTCCCCGTCCAGGACGGGGAAGAGTTCCCGCTCGCAGGTGGCCGACAGACCCTCCGCCGCCGCCAGCAGCTCCGCCCGGGCCTCCACCCGCGCAGCGCGGGCCTCGGCCCGCCTCGCCTCGGCCCGCAGCAGGTCCTCCACCGTCCCGGCCCCGTTCCGGTAGCGCAGCTGCTCGATGCGGGCCGCCTCGTCCGCGGCCGCCACCCTCGCGTCGGCGGCGGGGACCGCTTTCCGGGCCGCCGCCAGCCGGGCGAGGGCCGCCTCCAGCCGGGCCCCCGCCGCCAGGCGGGCCGCCCGGGCCCGCTCCCGGGCGGCGGCCGCGCGGTGGAGTGCGGCCCGGTCCCGCGCCGGCAGGCTGCCCCCCGACCAGGCCGGGATCCGGACCGCGATGCCCACCTGCCAGGTATCGAGGGAATCGGCGAGGGAGGGGGCATCGTGCCGGGTCCACGCACCCCGGGCGACCAGGTGGGGCAGGCGTTCCCCGCGGGCGGCCCGGGCGAGGGCGGCGGCCCGGTCCGCGTCGGCCCGGGCCCCCCGCACCGGCGACGAAGTTCCGGCGGCCGCGGCCAGTTCTTCCCGGCCCGGCAGGTCCGCCGCGAGCACGGCCCGGACGTCCTCCTCCCCGGCCGGGTTCACCTCGAGGGGGCTCCCCGCGGGCCTGCCGAGCAGGGCCACCAGGAGGGCCCGGGCCCGGTCCTCTCCCGCCTGCGCGGCCGCCTTCCGGGCGGCGACCCCGGCTCGTTCTTCCTCGACCTTGAGCAGGTCGACGCGAGGACGGCGCCCTTCCCGGACCATCAGCTCGAGCCGGCGCACCGTCTCGTCGAGGAACCGCCCGTACCCGTCCAGGGCCTCCCGGCGGGCCGCGAGGGTCACGACCGCCGCCCAGAGGGCCGCCGCGTTGGCCCGGGCCTTCCAGCGGCTTCCCGCCGCCAGCGCCTCCGCGCGGACCCGTCCGAGGTCCGCGGCCCGCACCCGGCTGGCGAGGCTCCCGCCCAGCCACAGGGGAACCTCGAGTTCCGCGCCCCAGTGCCGCTGGTTGCGGTCGAAGGGCAGCCCGTGGAAGCCGGCGGGACCGGCATCCGCGAACAGCTCCCGGGACATCGGGCGCAGGATCGTGTCGTCGTTCAGGCGTCCCGCGTTGCCCACCAGGTCCAGCCGGCCCCACCGCGCGCCGCGAGCCGCCCGCACCTCCTCCCCCGCCGCCGCGGCGGCCTCCCGCGCGGCGTGAATGGCGGGAGCGGTCCTGGAGACTTCCCCGAGCAGGTCCGCCAGGGACAGGCCCGCAACGGGCCTGCCGGTCCCCGCGCCGCTCCCGCCTACCTGGCCGGCGGCCGGGGGCGGGACGGTCTGCGCCGCGCCGGGATTCTCGTTCCCCGCGGTCGATCCGGTCTTCCCGCCGGCCGCCTCGCGCGGCACGGCTTCCGCCTCGCCGGGCTTGTCATTCCCTGCGGTCGTTCCGGACCTCTCGCCGCCAGCCTCACCCGGCACCGCTTCCACCGTAACCGGCTGCCCGCTCCGTGCGGGCGCTCCGGTCCCCTCGCCGTCCGCCTCACCCGGCACGGCTTCCGCCCCGCCGGGCTTGTCATTCCCTGCGGTCGCTCCGGCCGTTCTCCCGGCGGCCGACAGCGCTGCGATCTCCTGCTCGGGCTTCCCATCCCCGACAACCGCTCCGGCAGTCGGCCCGGCCGCCCACGCCGCGGGAACGCCGCCCAGTGCCACCGCGGCCAGCACGACCGCCACCCTGCGTCCGCTCATGGCCTTCCCTCCAGCCCGCCGGTCCCGATCGCCGCGGCCACTACCGCCCGGGTCAGGTTCCGCCTTTTCCGTGGACCGGGATCCTTCTGCGGAATCAGCCGGTGGCGGATGGCGAGGGCCGCCGGCAGTCCGAGCAGCAGCAGGACCGCGTCCCTGGGCGGCAGGGCGGGGGCCTCCAGCCTTTCCCCGCGCCTGCGCGCCTGGCCCAGGAGGTCTTCCAGCAACGCCAGGTAGGAGGCCAGCACGGAGCGCATCCGGTCGACGAGCTCCTCGTCCCGGGTGGCCACGACCTCGGCCAGCAGGAGGATCGGCAGGGAATCCGTCTCGAGGATCACCCGCTGGTGGTGGGCGAGCACCTTCTCCAGCCGCTCCCGCGGGTCCTTCTCCGTGTCCTCGGCGAGGGCGCGGATCGGTCCCAGCAGCATCTCCTCCAGCCGGTCGACCAGGCCGGCGAGAAGCGCCTTCTTGCTGGGCCAGTGGCGGTAGATCGCCGCCTCGGTGAAGCCCACCCGCTCGGCGATCCTGCGGATCGTCAGCCCCGCCAGGCCTCCCTCCCGGACGAGTTCCAGTGTCCGGTCCAGGATCTGCTCCCGGCGATCGGTTCCCTGCCTGCGACGGTCGGTTTCCATGGACGCCATGTTAGTGTGCGTTTACTGACATCGCAACGAGCCCGATTTCCTCCCCCGGGCGGTGCGCCGGGAACGAGGGCTGGCGCCTGGCCGGCCCCCCGGGATTGAAGGGGGCCGCCGCCGCCCGGCGGGAGGTGGCACAGGACCGCCTGGTCGGGACATTCACCGGGGGTTGTGTGCTTCGAGACGACCACCAGCGGCATCCCGACCGAGGGCAGGCGGCAGGCGCGGCGGCCCGCCGGTCGAGCCGGCGAGACGGCCGGAGGCCGTTCCCCTCCGGACTCCGGCCATGCCCGCGGGAAGGCCGGAGGCCGCGCCCGGCGGATCCCGACCTCACCGAACCGCTGCCACAACCGACGCACCGGTCCCCCGTCCCGAAAACGGGCGGGATAACCGCCCTTCTGGCAGGTCGGGTGTCGGATAACCGGGCTCCTGGCAGGTTTCCGGGTCTTTTCGGCACCGAAACCTGCCAGAACAGGCTTTATCCCGCACCCGACCTGCCAGATCTCGAGTTATCCCACACCCCACCTGCCATTTCGCCCGTTATCCCGCTCCTCCTCCCCACGACCCCCTGGACGGCGGGGGGCCGCCGGGGAAAACCCACCCCCCTTGCGATTTTCCCGTTATCCCGCTCTTCCTCCCGACGACGGGTTGGACGGCGGTAGGCCCCTGGAGGAAGCACCTGTGCCGACGCCTCGGCAGGGGAAGCAACCACGGCGGCGCACCGTCCGAGACGGCCGAGTCCGGCGAGCCATGCGAGACCCGCCCTCGCACTCGCCCCTGCACGGGGCGAAAGCACGCAGAACCAGCCAGATCACCGCGGCCGCGAAGCACCGGGAGCGGCGCGCCGCTGGAGACAGCCGACTCCGAAGGCCCCACGGTTCCTCCCCTCCGGTCAGCTTCCCTCCCCGGTCCGGCACTCGGCTGGCAGCCCGCGAACCGCGAGGCGCGGAGGACCCCGCGACCGCGGCCGGTCCAGCCGGCGAGACGGCCGGAGGCCGCGCCCCTGCGGCCCCCGTTCCCGGCCCCTGGTGCTCCGAACTCCGGCCATGCCCGCGGGAAGGCCGGAGGCCGCGCTGGCGCCGAACCGGCGGGGGCGGCTCCAGCCCGGGACCCCGGGGCGATCGGCGGGAGGGTGACATCCGGGCGGGGCGTGGTACGATTCTTCTTCGCCCGGGTCCGCGATGGCCCCGGGCGCCCGTTCGAGACCCGTCCAAACGGAGGAGAGAACCGATGCAGAAGATCCTGGTGCTCGTGGGCGTCCTCGCCCTCGTCTTCGCCGTCGGCGCCTGCAACAACGCCCAGAAGAAGGAAGAGGCGCCCGCCGCCCCGGCCGCCACCGAGCAGGCCGCGCCCATGGAGGCGCCCGCCACCGTCGAGGTCTCCCCGGAGGGGACCACCTTCGACCCGCCGGTCGCCGTCGACAAGCTTCCCGACGGTGCCTGGTACTGCGTCGACCAGAACGGCATGGTGACCTGGGCCGCCACGGAGAAGGCCGAGGGCCAGCTCTGCCCGGACGGCCAGACTCAGCCGATGCAGAAGATGGCCGCCCACGAGGAAGAGGGCGAGATGGCCGGCCACGACGAGGCCACCGAGGCCGGCGAGGGAGGCGAGCACGAGGGGCACTGACCGCCCCCCTCGAGGAACGTCGAACGGCCGCCCCGCCGGGCGGCCGTTTCCTTTCCCGGAGGGACCGATGGCGCTTCGCGACGACCTGGCGGGGGTCCTTTCCCGGATCGACGGGCAGGGGTACCGCGCCTACCGCGAGATCTCGGGGGCCTGGCGCATCGTCGCGCCGGGTGGCGTCCCGCTGGAACTGTTCGTCGACCACGTCCAGGGAGACCCCTTCGCCGCTCCTTCCCGCCTCCGCGTCCGGGTCCCGCGCCGGCACGCCCCTGCCGCCCCCGACCTTGCGGACACTCCCGTGCGGCGGACGGCCCTGGCGGACTTCCTCGCCCGCCGGGTCTCCCGGGAGTTCTCCCGGCGGCGGGGCACCGTCGGGGGCACCGGGAAGTCGGGCCTGCTGGCGATCGATGCGGGAGGACAGGAGGTCCTCGAGCGGGCCTCGGTGGTCGTTGAACCCGGCTTCCTGGAGGCCCGGGTGGAAGCCGGCCTGCCCGCCTCCGGGCGGCGCGTGCTGGGACGCCAGGCCGCCCGGCTGCTCGCGGAAGAACTCCCGGCGGCGATCGTGGCGGCCCTCGGCGCCGACCGGGAGGGAGGCGCCTGGCCCCTCGACGGGCCGGCGCGGGCCCACGTGGACTGCGTGGACAACCAGGAGGCGATCCGCGGCCGGCTCCGGGACCGTGGGCTCGTGGCCTTCGTCGCGGACGGGGCGATCCTGCCCCGGGAGTCGGGGGCGTCCGACCGGCCCCTCGGCACCGACGAGGCCGTTCCGTTCCGGGCGCCGCCGGAACTCCGGGTGACGTTCGACCTTCCGCACCCCGCCGTCCCGGGGGGCAGCCGGGCACTCTCCGGGATGGGCATCCCCGCCGGGGTCACCCTGGTCGTCGGCGGCGGGTACCACGGCAAGAGCACCCTGCTCGACGCCCTGGTGCGGTGCGTCCACCCCCACGTGCCCGGGGACGGCCGGGAATACGTGGTCACCGACCCGGACGCGGTGAAGATCCGGGCCGAGGACGGGCGGGCCGTGACGGCGGTGGACATCTCCCCCTTCATCCGCGACCTGCCCGGCGGGCGAAGGACCCGCCCCTTCCACACGGACGACGCCTCCGGCTCGACGAGCCAGGCGGCGAACATCGTCGAGGCCCTCGAGGCGGGTGCCCGGGTGCTCCTGCTCGACGAGGACACCTGCGCGACGAACTTCATGGTCCGCGACGCGCGGATGCAGGCCCTGGTCGCCCGGGAACACGAGCCGATCGTCCCCTTCGTCGACCGGGTGCGGGAACTCCACCGGCGGCTGGGGGTCTCGACGGTCCTCGTGATGGGCGGGTCGGGGGACTACTTCGACGTGGCGGACCGGGTGATCCTGATGCGGGACTACCTCCCCCGGGACGCCACGGGGGACGCCCGGCGGATCGCCGCGGAACGGCCGACCGGCAGGCGGGCGGATGCCGACGAGCCCCTGGCCGCCCCCCCGGGCCGGGTGGTCGACCCGCGGAGCCTCGACCCTTCCCGGGGGCGGCGGGAGGTGAAGATCGATGCCCGGGGGACGGACGAGATCGTCTTCGGCACCTCGGTGATCGACCTCCGCGGCGTCGAGCAGGTGGTGGACCCCGCCCAGGCGCGGGCGATCGGCCTGGCCCTGCACCTGCTCGCGTCGCGCTTCCTCGGGAAGAACGTGCCCCTCTCCCGCGCACTGGACCTGCTCGACGGTCTCCTCGACCGGGAGGGCCTGGACGTCCTCGACCCGTTCCACCGCCCGGGGCGCCACCCGGGGCACCTCGCCCGTCCGCGCCGCCACGAGGTGGCGGCCGCCCTCTCCCGGCTCCGGGGGCTGCGCGCGCGCCCGGTGGAGCGCCGGTGACCGGGAACGCGGCGGGACCGGTCGTCCCCTTCGACCCGCCCCTGGTGGCCGGCACCCTGCGGCGCCGCTACCGGCGGTTTCTCGCGGACGTGCGGCTCGAGGACGGCCGGGAAGTGACGGCCCACGTCCCGAACACCGGGGCGATGACCGGCTGCAGCGCCCCCGGCAGCCGCTGCTGGGTGTCGCCGGCAACCACCCCGGGACGGAAGCTGGCCTGGACCCTGGAACTGGTGGATGCGGGGGGGGTCCTGGTGGCGGTCCACACCGGCCGGACGAACCACCTGGCCGCCCGGCTGCTCGCGGAGGGAGCGATCCCCGCCCTCGCCCCCTGGCGGGAGGTCCGGCGGGAGGTCCGTTTCGGCCGCAGCCGGCTCGATTTCGTCCTCGAGGGAGCGCCGGGACGCCCGCCCTGCGCCCTCGAGGTGAAGTCGGTCACCCTGGCGGAGGACGGGCTGGGCCTCTTCCCCGACGCGGTGACCGCGCGGGGCACCCGCCACCTGGAGCTGCTGGCGGAACTCCGCCGGCGGAAGGGAATGGAGGCCGCCCTGCTGTTCATCGTCCAGCGGGGGGACGTGCGGGCGGTGGCCCCGGCGGAGCGGATCGACCCCGTCTATGCCCGGACCCTCCGGCGGGTCGCGACCGCGGGCGGGGTCCGGCTCCTCGCCTGGGGCTGGCGGGCGACCGCCCGGAACATGGTCTCGCTGGGCCCCCTCCCCGTGCGGGCCGTCGGATGACACGCCGGGACGGCGGCCTGCGAGCCGCCAGGCGGGGAGGGCCCCGCGACCGCCGCCGGTCGAGCCGGCGAGACGGCCGGAGGCCGCCCCCGGCGGATCCCGGCCTCGCCGAACCGCCGCCGCAACCGGCACCGCGGGTCCCCGGCCCCGAGAACGGGCGGGATAACCGCGATTCCGGCAGGGAGGGTGTCGGATAACCGGCCCTGTGGCAGGTTTCCGGGCGTTTTCGGCACCAGAACCTGCCAAAACGGGCCTTATCCCGCACCCGACCTGCCAGAACGGGAGTTATCCGACACCCC
>CAZOTT010000055.1:0-13550 GCA_964582785.1 uncultured Acidobacteriota bacterium
GTGGCTCTTCGCCGTGGGCATCCCGTACCTGGCCTTCGTTCTCTTTCTCGCCGGGATCGTCGCCCGGGTGATCGGCTGGGGTCGTTCCCCGGTGCCGTTCCGCGTTCCCACCGTCTGCGGGCAGCAGAAGAGCCTCGACTGGATCCCCCGGGATCCCCTCGACAGCCCCTTCACCGCCGGGGAGGCCGCGGCCCGGATGGCCCTCGAGGTGCTCGCGTTCCGCAGCCTGTTCCGGGGCAGCCGGGCGCGGCTCACTCCCCGGAAGCGGCTCGTCATCGAGTCGGACAAGTGGCTGTGGGCCGGGGCGATCGCCTTCCACTGGAGCCTGCTGGTCGTCCTGCTGCGGCACCTCCGGTACGTCACCGGGCCGGTACCCGCCCTGGTCGGCTGGCTGGAGGCGGTGGACGGGTTCTTCCAGGTCGCCAGCCCGACCCTCTTCGTGACGGACGTGGTGATCGCCGGGGCCCTCCTCTACCTCCTCGGCCGGCGGCTGGCGGACCCGCGCCTCCGCTACCTCTCCCTGCCGTCCGACTGGTTCGCCCTGTTCCTGCTGCTCTCGATCGTCGGGTCGGGAATCTCGCTGCGGTACTTCACGAAGACCGACCTCGTGGCGGTCAAGCAGCTCGCGCTCGGCCTCGCCACGTTCCACCCGGTGGTGCCGGACGGAATCGGCACGATGTTCTTCGTGCACCTGTTCCTCGTCTCGGTCCTTCTCGCCTGGTTCCCGTGGAGCAAGCTGGTCCACATGGCCGGGGTCTTCCTCAGCCCGACCCGCAACCTGGCGAACAACAACCGGGCCCGCCGCCACGTGAACCCCTGGAACCCGGACGTGGAGGTCCACACCTACGAGCAGTGGGAGGACGAGTTCCGGGACAGGCTGGTCGCGGCCGGCATCGAGGTCGAGAGGGAGGGATGATGCTCGACAAGTCGCCCGAGGAACTCCTCGACATCGACTGGACGCCCCCCGCACGGGACTGGATGGATCCCCACGTCGACTTCGAGGCGCGCCGGGGCACCTGGTCCTATCCCGCCGCCCCGAAAAACCTCGAGTACCTCGGTTTTCCCAACCCGCGGGAATGGTCCCCGACCGACGAGGACTGGCAGCTCCCGGAGAACTGGAAGGAGACGGTCCTCGCGGGGATGCGCGAGCGCCTGGCGAAGTTCCGCACGTTCAAGGTCTTCATGGACATCTGCGTGCGGTGCGGGGCGTGCGCCGACAAGTGCCACTTCTTCATCGGGTCGGGGGACCCGAAGAACATGCCGGTGCTCCGCGCCGAGCTGCTGCGGTCGATCTACCGGCGCGACTTCACCGCGGCGGGGAAGATCCTCGGCTCCCTGGCGGGGGCCCGCGACCTGACCCCCGAGGTGCTCAAGGAGTGGTACTACTACTTCTACCAGTGCACCGAGTGCCGCCGCTGTTCCGTCTACTGCCCCTACGGCATCGACACCGCCGAGGTGACGATGATCGCCCGCGAGCTGATGAACCTCGTGGGCCTGAACATCAACTGGGTGATGGAGCCGGTGGCGAACTGCCACCGCACCGGCAACCACCTCGGCATCCAGCCGCACACCTTCAAGGACAACATCGAGTTCCTCTGCGAGGAACTCGAGGACGCCACCGGCGTCCACGTCGAGCCCTCGATCAACCGCAAGGGGGCGGAGATCCTCTTCATCGTTCCCTCCGCCGACTACTTCGCGGACCCGGGCATCTACACCTTCATGGGCTACCTGCTGCTCTTCGAGCAGATCGGCCTGGACTACACCCTCTCGGCGTACGCCTCGGAGGGAGGAAACTTCGGCCTCTTCACCTCCCACGACACGATCAAGCGGCTGAACTACAAGATGTACGCCGAGGCGAAGCGGCTCGGCGTGAAGTGGATCCTCGGCGGCGAGTGCGGCCACATGTGGCGGGTCGTCCACCAGTACATGGACACGATGAACGGCCCGGCCGACTTCCTCGAGGTGCCGGTGAGCCCGGTGACGGGGACGCGGTTCGACCACGCCGCCTCGACGAAGATGGTTCACATCTGCGAGTTCACCGCCGACCTGCTGCGCCACGGGAAGCTGCGGCTCGACCCGGCGCGGAACGACCACCGGGTGGTGACCTTCCACGATTCGTGCAACCCCGCGCGGGCGATGGGGATCCTCGAGGAGCCGCGCTACATCCTGCGGCACGTCGTGAACCGGTTCCACGAGATGCCGGCGGAGACGATCCGCGAGAAGACGTTCTGCTGCGGCGGCGGGGCGGGCCTCGGCAACGACGAGAACATGGAGATGCGGATGCGGGGCGGCTTCCCCCGGGCGAACGCCGTGCGCCACGTCCACGAGCGGCACGGGGTCAACCTGCTGACCTGCATCTGCGCCATCGACCGGGCGACCCTGCCGCCCCTGATGGAGTACTGGGTCCCGGAGGTCCAGGTGTCCGGGCTCCACGAGCTCGTCGGCAACGCCCTGGTGATGGAGGGCGAGAAGGTGCGGGAAACGGACCTGCGGGGGGACCCGCTGGTGCGCCCCACGGGCGAAACCGCGGGGGCCGCCGCCGCGGAAGGGGAGGCGTGAGCCGATGTACGACGCCGGGAAGATCCTCGCCGGGCTCGCGATCTTCGTCCTCCTGGTCGCGACGCCCTTCTGGTGGAACGCCGCGCGGGGAGCGG
The DNA here is from genome assembly GCA_964582785.1 of uncultured Acidobacteriota bacterium. Classification (GTDB taxonomy): domain Bacteria; phylum Acidobacteriota; class Polarisedimenticolia; order J045; family J045; genus JAMOQA01. The sequence continues at coordinate 2,655 of CAZOTT010000055.1, forward strand.
ACACGGCCCCGCCGCGGATCGAGCGGCCGGTGGACGGGACGGCCTGCATCCTGCCGGCCGCGGAGATGCGCCACGAGCACATGCGCCTGCTGATCCGGTGGCGGGAGGATGTCGTCCGGCGCGACCGGCGGGTGGCCCGGGACGCCGCCGGGCGGCCGGTGAGGAAGAGCCTCTCGAAGTCCTGCCTCGCCTGCCACCGGGGACGGGAGAAGAGCTGCGATCGCTGCCACGAGTGGCTGGACGTGCGGGTCTACTGCTGGGACTGCCACTCGGACGCGGGTGCGCGCCCCGCCGCCGCGGCGGGAGGGAGGTGACGATGGCGATCGACAGGCGGTCGTTCCTCGCGGCGGGAGGTCTCGCGGGGCTCGCCCTCGCGGTCCGGCGGGCGGTCGCGGCAGGGAAACTGGTCCCCGCCACCTGGAAGCCCGCGGAAAAGGAAGCGCTGCGCGGCAGCCGCTGGGGCATGGCGATCGACCTGGCGGCCTGCGGAGAGCACCCCGGCTGCCGGGACTGCATCGCGGCCTGCCACCGGGTGCACAACGTGCCCCGGTTCGACGACCCGAAGCGGGAGATCAAGTGGACCTGGAAGGAGACGTTCGAGCACGCCTTCCCCGCCCAGGAGAACCCGTGGGCGGGCACGGAGCGGGCGGAGCTGCCGGTCCTCGTCATGTGCAACCACTGCGAGCACCCGCCCTGCACCCGCGTCTGCCCGACGAAGGCGACCTGGAAACGTGAGGACGGCGTCGTGATGATGGACTGGCACCGGTGCATCGGCTGCCGGTACTGCGTCGCCGCGTGTCCCTACGGGTCCCGCAGTTTCAACTGGGTCGACCCGCGGCCGGCGATCCCCGCGATCGACCCCTCCTTCCCCACCCGGACGAAGGGCGTCGTCGAGAAGTGCAACTTCTGCGAGGAGCGGCTGGCGGAGGGCCGGCCCCCGGCCTGCGTGGAGGCGTGCCCGTACGGGGCGCTGACCTTCGGGGACCTCGGTGACCCGGGGTCGTCCCTGCGGCGCCTGCTCGCCGAGCGACCCTCCCTGCGCCGGAAGAACTTCCTCGGGACGGGGCCCCAGGTCTTCTACCTGGTCTGACGGGAGACGACGATGATCGAGAGAGCGCTCCGCGGCGGCACCCGGTACTGGACGCTGGTCGGTCTCCTGGCGGCGGTCGCGGCCCTCGGCGGGCTCGCCTACCTCCACCAGCTCCGCGTCGGCCTGGGCGTCACCGGCATGAGCCGGGACGTCACCTGGGGGCTGTACATCGCCCAGTTCACGTTCCTCGTCGGCGTCGCCGCCTCGGCCGTGATGGTCGTGCTGCCCTACTACCTGCACGGGTTCAAGCCGTTCGGGCGGGTGGCGGTGCTCGGGGAATGCCTCGCCGTCGGGGCGGTGACGATGTGCCTGCTGTTCATCCTGGCCGACCTGGGGCAGCCGTACCGGGCGCTGAACATGATCCTCCACCCGTCGCCCCGCTCGATCCTCTTCTGGGACATGATCGTCCTCAACGGCTACCTGCTGATCAACGCGGTGGCCGCCCGGATGGGCCTGCGGGCCGAGGAGAGCGGGGAACCCGCGCCCCGCTGGGTGCACTGGCTCGTGCTGCTGTCGATCCCGTGGGCGTTCAGCATCCACACGGTGACGGCGTTCATCTACCAGGGGCTGGCCGCCCGCCCGTTCTGGCTCTCGGCGGTGATGGCGCCCCGTTTCCTCGCCTCCGCCTTCTGCTCCGGGCCCGCCCTGCTCCTGCTGCTCTGCCTCCTCGTCGGGAAGGTCAGCCGGTTCCGCATCGCCGACGAGGCGGTCGACCGGCTGTCGGTGATCATCACCTACGCCCTGCTGGCGAACCTCTTCCTGCTGGGCATGGAGCTGTTCACCGCCCTCTACGGGGCGATCCCCGAGCACACGGTCCACTTCCGGTACCTGTTCCTCGGTCTCGACGGCCACCGGGAACTGGTGCCGTTCATGTGGGCGTCGGTCCTGCTGTGCCTCGCCGCGGCCGCCATCCTGCTGCGGCCGGCCTGGCGGCGGGACCGGCGGATCCTCGCCTGGGCCGCGGGGATGATCTTCCTCGGGACGTGGCTGGAGAAGGGGTGGGCGATGGTCGTCGCCGGGTTCGTGCCGTCCCCGACCGGGGCGGTGACGACCTACGTCCCGACGGGCACCGAGCTGCTGATCGCCCTCGGCATCTACGCCACGGGGGCGCTGATCGTCACGATGCTCTACCGGGCGGCCCTCGTGACCCGGGGCGAGCTGCCGGTGCGGGAGATTCCATGATCGAGCGGCGGGAGGGGCGCAGCGTCGTCATCGTCGGGGCCTCGGCGGCGGGCCTGCGCTGCGCCTGCCGCCTCGCGCGCCTCGATCCCACCGCGCGGATCCGCGTCGTCGAGCGGAACCGGGTCTTCTCCTTCGCCGCCTGCGGGTTGCCGTACGCCCTTTCCGGGGACGTGCCCGAGGCGGACGAGCTGCGGCGGACCACCTGGGGAACCCTGCGGGACGAGGCGTTCTTCGCCGAGTGGAAGGGGATCGAGGTCCTGGCCGGCACCCGGGCGGTCGCGATCGACCCGGAGCGGCGCCTGCTCCACGTGGAAGGGCCCGGCGGCCGGGAAAAGCTCGCCTGGGACGACCTCGTGCTGGCCACGGGGGCCCGCCCGAAGCGGCTTCCCGGCCAGCCGGACCATCCCCGCGTGCTGACGTTCCACCGCTGGGAAGACATGGAGCGCCTCCACCGGGGCCTCGCCCGCGGGGAGATCGGGCGCGTGGGGATCCTCGGCGCCGGCCTCGTCGGGTGCGAGCTGGCGGAGGCGTTTCTCGCCCTGTGGGGCGCGGAGGTGACCCTGGTGGAGACCGCCCCCCACCCGCTGCCGGCCCTGCTCGACCTCGAGGCCGGGGCGGTGGTGGCCGGGGAACTGCGCCGCCAGGGGGTCCGCCTCCTTCCCGGCACCCGGATCGACGAGATCGAGGCCCGGGACGACGGCGTCGTCCTGCGGGTCGGCGCCCGGGACCTGGAAGTGGACGTGGTCGTCGTCGCCGTCGGGGTGGAGCCGGAAGTGGAGCTGGCCCGCACGGCGGGCATCGCCCTGGGGCCGACCGGGGCGATCGCGGTGAACGCCGAGCTGGCCACGTCCGTCCCCGGGATCCGGGCGGCGGGGGACTGCGTGGAGGTCCGCCACGCGGTCACCGGGGAGCCCTGCTGGATCCCCCTCGGATCCCTCGCCAACCGGCAGGGGCGCGTGCTCGGCACCCTGCTCGCCGGTCGGCCGGACCGGTTTCCGCCGGTCGCCGGCGCCGCCGCGGTGAAGGTGTTCGACCTCTCGGTCGGGGCGGTGGGCCTGACCCGGGAGGTGGCCCGGGCCCACGGCTTCGAGGTCCGGAGCGCGTGGATGACCGCCTACGACCGGGCCCACTACTGGCCCGAGGCGGAGGACCTGTACCTGCAACTGCTCTGGGAGCCGGGGACCCGGCGTGTCCTCGGCGTCCAGGCGGTCGGCCGCGGCGAGGTCGTCAAGCGGATCGACGTGGCGACCCAGCACGTGGTCCGGGGGGGCACCCTGGAGGACCTGGCGGCGATCGAGCACGCCTACGCGCCTCCCTTCGCCCCCGCCCTCGATCCCCTGGCCGTCGCCGCCCACGTCGCCCAGAACGTGGAGGACGGGGTGGCGATCGCGAGCCCCCTGATCGAGACGGAGGGCCGGCACGTGGTGGACGTGCGCCTCGAGGAGGAGCGGCGGGTCCACCCCTGCACCGCGGGGAACGCGAGTTCCGTGGCGCTGCCGGAAGTCCGCCGGGATCCCGGGCTGGCCGCCGGGGCGCTCGTCGCCTGCGAGCGGGGTACCAGGGCCGCGGAGGCGGTCCGCCTCGTGCGGAACCGGGGCGGCCGGGCGGTGTACCTGGGCGGGGGGATCTCCTGGCGGTACGCGGCCGGCATCGGGGAGGTCCCGTGAGCGGGGGGATCGTGCTCGTCGCCGTCGAGCCGTCCCGGGCCGGGATGGCGGAGGTCGCGGCGGCCCGGCGTTCCCTGGCGGGCCGGGACCCGGTCGAGCTCCCTCCGCCGGGCGCCCGGGGGGCGGTGCTCCTGGCCACCTGCCACCGGGTGGAGCTGTACGTGGAGGGGCTGCCGCCGGTGGACGCCGTCCGGGCGTTCCGGCGGCTGACCGGGCGGGACGTGGCCCCGGGACGGATCCTCCTGGCCCGGGACGAGGCGGCCGGACGGCACCTGCTCCGGGTCGCGGCGGGGCTCGAGTCCGCGGTCCCCGGGGAGGACCAGGTGCTCTGCCAGGTCCGCCGCGCCTACCGGGAGTCCTGCGCCCGGGGCGCCTCCGGGCCCCTCCTCCACCGCCTCTTCCACGCCGCCTTCCGGGCCGGGAAGCGGGTCCGGGCGGAGACGGACCTGGCCCGGGGCTGCCGGTCCCTGGCCGGGGCGGGGGTCAACCGGGCGGGGGGCCTGCTCGCACCCCTGGGCCGGCGGACCGCCCTCGTCCTGGGCTGCGGCGAGACCGGCGCCCTGGCGGCCCGGCGCCTCTGCCAGCGCGGCGTCGGGCGCCTGCTCCTCGCGAACCGGACCCGGGACCGGGCCCGGGAGCTGGCCGCGCGCCTGGCCGCCGAGGGCCGGGAGGCGGGCCGGTCCCCGGCGATCGAGGTCGTGCCCTGGGAGTGGCGGGGACGTGCCCTCGGCCGGGCGGACCTGCTCGTCTCCGCCACCGGGGCTCCCGCGGAAGTGATCCGGGAAGACGAGCTGCGGGACGCGGTGGCGGCCCAGGGCCGGCCCCTCGTCGTCCTCGACCTGGCGATGCCCCCGGACGTGCCCGCCCCGGTGGACCTGGCCGGCCGGGTGGTCCGGATCGACGTCCCGGCCCTGCTCGCGGAGCGCGCCCGAGACCGGGAACGGAGCGCCCGGGCGGTGGCCGCGGCGGAGGCGATCGTCGAGGAGGAGCTGGCGGACTGGCGGGGCTGGGTCCGCCGGCGGGAGCGGCGGCGATGTACCCGGTGAACCTGGACCTCGCCGGGCGCCCGGTGCTCGTCGTCGGGGGCGGGCGGGTGGCCCTGCGCAAGGTCCGGGGCCTCCTGGCGGAAGGGGCGCGGGTCACGGTGGTCGCTCCGGCGGCGGTCCCGGAGATCGAGGACCTGGCCGCCCGGGGGGAGATCGTCCTCGCCCGGCGGGCCTACCGGGCCGGGGAGGCGGCCGGCTACCGCCTGGTCCTCGCGGCGGCCGGCGACCGGGAGGTGAACCGCCGGGTGTTCGCGGACGGGGAGGAGGCCGGGGTCTTCGTCAACGTGGCGGACGACCCGGAACTGTGCAGCTTCCACCTGCCGGCCCGGGTCGTGCGGGGCCCGCTGCAGGTTTCCGTCGCCTCCGGCGGCGGGGCGCCGTTCGCCGTGCGGCGGCTGCGGGAAGTCCTCGAGCGCCGCCTCGGGAAGGACTGGGCCGCCTGGGCGGAGGCCGCCGCGCGGTTCCGGCGGCGCGTGCTGGCCGCGGAACTCCCGGCGGAGGCCCGGGAACGGCTCTTCGACCGCTTCTTCCGGGAAACCGTCGATCCCGCCACCCTCTCGGCCCGGGTCCCCGGCGAGGACGAGATGGACCGGTGGCTCCGCGAGGAGGCGGCGGGGAGGAAGGCCACCCGCCCCGGCCTCGTGTCCCTTGTCGGGGCGGGACCGGGCGCACCCGACCTCCTGACCGTCCGGGCCCGGGAGCGGCTGGCGGCGGCCGACGCCATCGTCGTCGACCGCCTGGCCCGTTCCGCCCTGCCGCCCGACCTGCCTCCCGGCGTGGAGGTGATCGACGTCGGCAAGGATGCCGGGCACCACCCGGTGCCCCAGGAGGAGATCGAGGCGATCCTCGTCCGGCTCGCCCGGGAGGGGAAGCGGGTCGTGCGTCTCAAGGGGGGAGACCCGTTCGTCTTCGGGCGGGGGGGCGAGGAGGTGGAGGCCCTGGAGGCCGCCGGGATCCCCCGGGAGGTCGTGCCGGGGATCACCGCCGGGATCGCGGGGCCGGCCGCGGCGGGAATCCCGGTCACCCACCGGCGGGAAGCGGTCACGCTGACCCTGGTGACGGCCCACGAGTGCGACAAGGACGAGGACCAGGTGCCCTGGGACCTGCTCGCCCGCCAGCGCCACGGGACGATCGTCGGGTACATGGGAGTGGCGACCCTGCCGCGGGTCGTGGAGCGGCTGCTCGCGGGGGGCCTGGACCCGGAGACCCCCGCCGCCGTGATCGAGCGGGCGACGCTGCCGGACCAGCGGGTCGTGCGGGCCCCGGTCCGTGATCTCCCCGGGGCGGCGCGGGAGGCGGGCGTGCGCCCGCCGGCCCTGTTCGTCATCGGGCCGGTCGCCGCCCGCGGAACGGCGCCGTCGTAGCCGCCCCCGCGGCCGCCCCGGGCGGGCGGGGTACACTTGGATCGGGGCCCCGCTCGCCGGGCCCCGGAGCACGAGGTGCCGGACCGTGACCGGAGCGCGGAACCGATTCCGGGGTGTCACGCGGGCCCTTGCCTTCCTCGCCTGCGCGGCGTCCGTCTTCCTGGCGCCGGCGTTCCCCGCCGGGGAAGCTCCGGCCGGGAGGCCGGTGCGCCGGCTGGGGGTCGTCAGCCTCTACAACCCGCGGCTGATGTACCTCAAGCTCCAGCCCCTCGCCGACTGGCTGGCGGCGGCGACGGGCGAGCGCTGGGAACTGGCCCTCGCCACCAGCTACGAACAGGCGGTGGAGGAACTGTGCTCCGGGGGGATCGACCTGTCCTACCTGGGACCGTTCACCTACGTGATCGCCCACGCCCGCTGCGGGGGCGAGCCCCTGGTCCACCTCCGGACCGGCGGGAAGGACACGTTCGAGAGCTGGATCCTGGTCCGCGCGGACAGCGGGATCCGTGACCTCGCCGGGCTGCGGGGGCACCGGGTCGCGTTCGGGTCGCCCCTCTCCACGTCCTCCTACCTCGTGCCGCGGCGGATGCTGGAGCGGGCGGGGCTGCGCCTCGGCGCGGAGGTCTCCTGCCGCTTCTACGGGCACCACGAGCGGGCCGCCCGCGCCGTCCTCCTCGGGGAGGCGGACGCCGCCGGGGTGCGCGACACGATCGGGGCGCGGTTCGTCGGCCGGGGGCTCCGCCTGCTCGCCCGCTCGGCCCCGATCCCGAACTTTCCCTTCGTCGTGCCCCGGGACACGCCGGAGGGGCTGCGGCGGCGCTGGCGGGAGGTGCTGGTGGAGCTGCCGCGGCGGGACGAGGCTGCCCGGGCCGCCATGGCCGGGTGGGACGTGGAACTGCGGGACGGGTTCGCCCCCGCCACCGACCGCTTCTACGACCCGGTGCGCCGCGTGATCCGGGAGGTCTTCGGACCGGTCGACCTGCGGGAAGCGCTGCCCCTGCCCCCCTGCGAGCAGCGGAGGCCGTGAGGATGCCGCGCCTCGGCCTCCGGGCGAAGTTCTTCCTCTACTCGAACACGGTGATCGCCGTGACGATGGCCCTCGCGACGACGATCGCCCTGGTCCACGAGCGGTCGGTCCGCTACCAGGCGATCTACGAGCGGGCGATGAGCCTCGCCGAGGCCCTGTCGATCCCGGTGTCCGATGCCCTGATGTACGAGGACCTCGGCCTCGTCGCGGAAACCGGCCTGACCGACAACTACATCCAGCAGATCGTCGCGCGGAACCGGGACCTGATGCGGTACATCGTCGTCACCGACCCCGGGGGGCGGGTCACCCACTCGAACCGCTGGTGGCTGCTGGGAAAGCGGTTCCCGCGGGCGTTCACCGACTGCGGCCACGTGCCGGGGCCGGTCTCGGAGATCCTCCCCGACCGGGAGCGTCGGGAGGGGACGGCCCCCGGCCCCGCGGGGGACCAGGTGCTCGAGGTCCGGACCCCGCTGCGGATCCGGAGCAAGTGCTGGGGCTCTCTCGCCGTCGGGTTCTCCCTCGCCCCGATCGAGCGGGAGGTCCGGGCGGTCGCCGGCCGCTACGTGCTGATCGCCCTCGTCCTGATGCTGGGCAACTCGGTCCTGACGGCGATCTACGTCGAGTCGCTGATCCGGCCCCTGCTCGCCCTGCACCAGGTGATGACCCGGGCGGGGAAGGGGGACCTGGCCGTGCGGGCGGACGTCCGGCGGCGGGACGAGATCGGGGAGCTGGCCGAGGCGTTCAACCGCATGATGGAGGAACTGCGGGAGGCCCGGGAGACCGAGAAGGTCCGCCAGTCCCAGCTCGCCCACATGGAGAAGATGGCGGCGATCGGGACGCTGGCCGCGGGGGTCGCCCACGAGGTGAACAACCCCCTGGGCGGGATCCTCACCTGCCTCGAGAACCTGCGGGCCAACCCGGGGGACCGGGAGATGCTGGAGCGCTACCTGGACCTGATCCAGGACGGCCTCAAGCGGATCGAGCGCACCGTGGCCAACCTGCTCGGTTTCTCCCGCCAGCGTCCCCCGCAGCCGGAACCGACCTCGATCAACCACAACCTGCGCCACGTCGTGGAACTGGCCGACTACCAGTTGCGCCGCGCCGGCATCGAGGTGCGGTTCCAGCTCGACCCGGCGGACCCGAAGGCGATGGCCGACCACTTCCAGATGGAACAGCTCTTCCTCAACCTGGTGCTCAACGCGATCCAGGCGATGCCGGACGGGGGCGTGCTCGGGCTCTCGACGGAGGTGCGGGAAGGGAAGATCATCGCCTCCTTCGCCGACACCGGGGTCGGCATCCCGGCGGAGATCGTGGACCGGATCTTCGAGCCGTTCTTCACCACCCGCGAGGTGGGGAAGGGAACGGGCCTCGGCCTCGCCGTTTCCTGGTCGATCGCCTCCGCCCACGGGGGAAGCATCGCCGTGGAGAGCGAGGTGGGCAGGGGCTCGGTCTTCCGCGTCATCCTGCCCCTTCTCCGCGAGGACGACGGCGCGGAGGAGGCGGGGGGCGCGGAGGGCGCCACGGAGGAACAGGGATGAGCATCTGCGCGCGCCGCCTGCTGATCGTCGAGGACGAGCCGCTGCTGCGGGTCAGCATCAAGGACGCCCTCACGAAGGAGGGCTGGCTGGTGGACGACGCCGAGGACGGACAGGCCGGGCTGGCCCTGTTCCGGGAACACCTCCACGATGTCGTGATCACCGACCTGGTGATGCCGCGCATGGGCGGCATGGAGCTGCTGCGGCAGATCAAGGACATCCAGCCCGAGACCACGGTGGTCATCATCACCGCCCACGGGTCGGTGGAGCGGGCCGTGGAGGCGATGCGGATCGGGGCGGCGGACTTCATCACGAAGCCCTTCTCGATGGCGCAGCTGCTCGTCCGGCTGGACAACGTCTGCTCGGTGCGGGCCCTGCGGGAGCAGAACGTTCGCCTCCAGGAGCAGCTCGAGGACCGGTACTCGTTCTCGAAGATCATCGGCCGCTCGAAGGCGATGCAGGAGGTCTTCGAGCTGATCCGCCTCGTCGCCGACTCGGACGCCGCGGTCCTGATCCAGGGCGAGTCGGGGACCGGCAAGGAGCTGGTCGCCTCCGCGATCCACTTCAACTCCCGGCGCCGGTCCCGGCCCTACGTGCGGGTGAGCTGCGCGTCGCTGCCCGAGCCCCTGATCGAGGCCGAGCTGTTCGGGTACGAGAAGGGGGCGTTCACCGGGGCGCTGCAGCGGCGGATCGGGCGCTTCGAGGCGGCGGCCGGGGGCACCCTCTTCCTCGACGAGATCGGGGAACTGCCCCAGTCGGTGTAGGTCAAGCTGCTGCGGGTCCTCCAGGAGAAGCAGATCGAGCGGCTCGGGTCGAACCGGCCGATCGACATCGACGTGCGGATCGTCTCGGCGTCCCTCCGGCCCCTCGAGGAGGAGATCGCCGCCGGGCGGTTCCGCGAGGACCTCTTCTTCCGGATCAACACGGTGACGATCCACCTCCCGCCCCTCCGGGAGCGGAAGGAGGACATCCCGCTCCTCGCGCGGGCGTTCCTCGAGGAGTTCGCCACGGCCGGCGGGAAGAAGATCGAGGGTTTCGAGGACGACGTGCTCGAGGTGCTCGAGCAGCACGACTGGCCGGGGAACGTCCGCGAGCTGCGGAACGTGATCGAGCGGGCCGTGCTCTTCTGCCGGTCCGACCGGGTCCGCGTCGAGGATCTTCCCGCCGGGTTCGGCGGCCGCTCCGCGGCGGGCCCGTGCCGGGCGACCGGCAAGCCGGTCCCCCTGCACAAGGCGGTGGAGATCGCCGAGATCAACGCGATCCGGTGCGCCCTCGGGGCGACCCGGGGCCGGCGGGCCGAGGCCGCCGAGCTGCTGGGGATCTCCCGCAAGACGCTCTGGGAGAAGATGAAGAACTACGGGATCGAGGCGTGAACGGGAGGTGGACGATGCGGAGCGCGATGGTGGTGGCGGCGGCGTTGGCGGTCCTGTTCCCGGCGGGGACCCGGGCGGCGGCCCCGGCGGCGAACCCGGTGGAGCGGCTCGCCGGGGTGCTCGCCCGGGACGAGGTGGCGACCCTGGACTTCCAGGCGAACACGATGGAGCAGGCGCGGGAACTGCTGGCGGCCACCGCGGAGACCGCCTTCCGGAAGGTGGGGGACATCTGGCCCGACCGGGAGATGGCGTACCCCTACCTGGAGCAGGTGGTCCGCGGGATCGGGGAGACGAGCCTGCCCGAGGAGGAACACACCGTCATCGGTGACCGGAAGATCGTGATCGCCGACCGGGACGCCGCCCGGGAGGCGGGGGAGGTGATCGCCCTCGTGGCCCGGATCATCCACCGGCTCGAGCTGCGGTACGGCAAGGTGCCGGTCCGGGAGACGGCCCGGGCGATCCTGCGCCAGGTGACGATCGACCAGGGAACCGGCCAGCCGATCGTCACCCAGGTGCTCTGGCAGATCAAGGAGCTGGCGGCGAAGGAGATCACGAAGATCCACGACCGGCTTTCCTGAACGCCGCGGCTGGAGCCGGGGGGCCGGCGCCGGCGGG
>CAZOTT010000055.1:13650-17664 GCA_964582785.1 uncultured Acidobacteriota bacterium
CGCCCCCGGGCAAGCAGCTCGTCGCGCCTCCGGTCCCCGAGGGCCGCCAGGTCCGCCGGCCGGTCCAGGTCCGGGAGGGGCTCCAGCTCGGCGAGGCCGAGGCCCAGGGCGGCGCAGCGGTCCCGGGTCGCGGCGAGCACCCCTTCCGTTCCCCAGGGGATCCCCCGGAAGATCCCGGGCAGCCGGCTCCCGCTTTCCCGGCGGGCCCCGACCAGCACGTACCCCCCGTCGAGCGCCGGGACGAGCACCACGTCCGCCCCCGAGGCCAGCGTTTCCAGGGCCCGGGTGACGTGCCCCGGGGAAAGGTCCGGGCAGTCCGTGCCGACGAGGACCGCCCGCTCCGCGTGGGCGAGCGCGTCCCCGAGGGCCGCCGCCATCCTCTCCCCCAGGTCCGCCCCCCGCTGGGGGACCACGCGGATGCCGCGTCGGCCGATCGCCCGGAAGAGGGGATGCCCGGGGTCCCCGGCCACGTGGAGTTCCAGCCGGGGGGCTCCGTCGGGCCAGGGCGGGGAGAGGCGCTCGATCGCGTGGAGGACCAGCCCGGCGTGGAGGGCGGCCGCCTGCTCCCCGGTGAGGGGCGGGACGAGGCGGGTCTTCACCCGTCCCGGCACCGGTTCCCGGGCGAAGACGAGGATCCGCTCCCCGGCCAGGCGGTCGGCCAGGTGGGGATAGTAGGCCCGGGCCAGTTTCCACGGGGAGGCGCCCAGGGCGAACGCCGCCCGCAGCCGCCACATCTCGAGGATCGTCCGGGCGATCCCCCGGGTTTCCCACAGCCGGGAGGAGGTGACCACCCGTTCCCGGAGGCAGAGGGGCGGTGAGAGGCGGCGGAGGGCCGCGGAAAGGGCGATGTCCTCCATCAGCGGGATGTCGGGGTACCCGCCCGCCGCCTCGAAGGCGTCCCGCCGGACGAAGATCGCCTGGTCACCGGTGGCGATCCCGGTCCAGCGGGACCGCAGGTTCATCAGGGTTTCGACCATCCGCAGGGCCGGCGCCGTTCCCGAGAGCCGCACGTCGAACCGTCCCCAGGCGCGGCCCGCCCGGGCCAGTCCCTCCATCACGAGCCGGTCCGCGTCCCCCGGGAGGATGGTGTCCGCGTGGAGAAAGAGAAGCACGTCCCCCGTGGCCGCCCGGGCCCCGGCGTTCATCTGGCGCGCCCGGCCGGGCCGGGCGGCGAGCACCCGGTCCGCCAGCGGCCCCGCCAGGCGGGGAGTGCCGTCGGTGGACCCGCCGTCGGCCACGATCACCTCGGCCCCCCGGGCGCGGAGGGGAGCGAGCCGTTCGAGGACCGGGCGGATCGCCTCCGCCTCGTCGAGCACCGGCACCACGATGGAAAGGCGCGCCATGGCGAGGTCTCCCTGGCGGGATTCTTCCATGTCCCGGGGATTCCCGGGCGTTACGTGGTCCACCCCGCGGCCCCCGCGATGTCCGCGAAACGTGACGTGCCCGCCGGCGGGGCCGGGTCGTTCGTCCTGCCCCGATCCAACTAGCTGTTCCTAAAGGAAGTTGCGGTGCGTCCGAAACGTGTAACGCGTGGCACCGCGCTTGCTCCCCCCGAAGGGCGAGCCCCGGGAGGGGCGCGTGTGACCTGGAACGGACCCGCGTGGTCCCCGAGGAGGAAACCGATGAGAACCGGAAGGTGCCTTTCGTTGGCCGTCCTCGCGGTGGTGCTGCTGGCGCTGGTCTCCTGGACGGGGCCGGCCCGTGCCGCGGTGACGCTGAAGCAGAAGGTGGGCGAAAAGCAGTTCACCCTGAAGCTCTACGGCTTTTCCCAGTTCGAGGCCCGGGGCGGCGACGGCCAGTCCGACGAGGGCGGTCTCTTCTTCCAGGCCCAGCGGGTCCGGGTGGGCTTCAACTACTTCCACGGGAACATCTCGGGGAAGCTGTTCCTCGACTTCAACCAGTCCCACACGAAGGACGAGGGCGGCCTGCCCAAGATGATCAAGGACGCCTTCGTCGCCTACAAGTTCAGCAACGCGGCGTTCATCCGTCTCGGGATGATCAAGACCCCGGTCGGCATGAAGTTCACCATTCCCGGCTGGAACATGGACATCGTCGAGCGGAACAAGCTGGACAAGGGTCTCGTCCTCGAGCGTGACTTCGGCCTGATGCTTTCCGGCCGCCTGATCGGCCAGCCCGCCGATTCCAAGATGAAGGTCAACGGCCTCGAGATGGGCCACGAGCGGTGGGGCCACGGGTTCGGGTACGACATCGGCGTGTTCAACCCGGCCGGCCGCTCGGCGGCGGTGAAGTGGGACAAGACGGTGCTGGGGGACGCGATCGCCTATGCCGCGCGGATCCACTACGACAACGGTCGTCCCCTGCACTTCGAGATGTCGTACGGCGTCTCCGAGCAGGCGGGGGGTCCGGGCACCGAGGACTACAAGGTGTTCGACGTCGGCGTGAACTCGTTCCTGGTGGACGGCCGGCTGCACCTGAACGCGGAGTACATCAAGGGCCAGAACGTGCTCGGCGTGGACGGATTCGACCAGCAGTGCATCACCGTGACCGCCGCCTGGATGTTCACGCCCCAGGTGGAGGGGGTGATTCGCCACTACGCCGCGTCGGTGAGCCGGGACGACGACCCGACGGTGCCGGACACCGACCTGGGGAACACGTACATTGGGCTGAACTTCTACCTGTCGCCGCTGAAGCCGGACCACCGGACCCTGCAGAACCACCGGATCCAGGTGGACTACATCCTGACGTCCGGGGACGACGACGGCGCCTGGACCGGGAAGTGGGGTTACCAGGACACCGGCTGGGTGGTCCAGTGGCAGTACAAGTTCTGAGCTGCGCAACCGGTTCACGGTTGGCCTGACCGGCGGCGCCCCGACTCCTGGCTCCCTCCGGTCGCTAGGGGCGCCACCTCATGCTCCCAGGGGTCCCCGCCTCCGTGCGGGGACCCCGCTCTCTGCCCGGGACCGGGCGCCGGGCCGGCAGGCCGGCCGCGGGAGACCGCGCCATTGCACGAGGGAGCGGGCCGCCGGGGGCGGCCTCCGGCCGTCTCGCGGGCTCGACGGGGGCGGTGTCCGCCCGCCTCGACCCCGGCACACGGGCCCGGGCTCACCTTGCGTCCCATCCCCTCCCTTTCCTGTCACCCCGACCCGCACATCCCCCCGGTGAATGTCCCCTCCCGGCGGTCCCACGCCGTCTTGTGAGGTCCAGGAGTCGGCCGTGGCTCCGGCGTGCGTGGATGTAACCCGTGGCAGAAGAACATGTTGAGTGTCCGATGGCCCGCCGGCCCCGGATCCCCCCGGGTTCCGCGCCGGCGGGGAAGGGGACACTCCGGGGGGGATGTGTCCTGGGGGGTGACATTTCGGGGGGGATGTGGCGAAACCCTGTGGCGGGTCGAGGGGCCCTGCGCGCCTCGCGGCTCGCACGCCGCCGGTCGCACTGTCCGGCCGCCTTCGGGCAGGGACACGGGCCCGGGCTCGCGTTGCGTCACATCCCCCCCTTTCCTGTCACCCCGACCCGCACATCCCCCCCGCGAATGTCCCCTGGAGGCGGTTCCACGAGGCGTCCCGCGGGCCGCGAGCCGCCGCGGGCCGGGTTCACGCTTTCCGTAACGTCCACTGGTAAAGCAACTTGGGGCTCTCGGCCTTCCGGCGCCGGGATTCCGGCGGGACCCCGTCTCGGCCGGGGAGGGGACACGACGGGGGGGGATGTGTCCTGCGGGGTGACATTCCGGGGGGAGATGTCGCGCAACCCGCTCGCGGGGGTCCTTCACACGTCGCGACTCCGAAGCCGTCGTCCGCGCGCGTGGCCGGGTGGCGCGGCGGCCGGCTCCGGCGGAGCCCCACGCACCCGCCGCTCGGCGCCCGCGTCGCTGCGTGGCTTCCGGCGGTCTCTCCGGTTCGGCGGGAGAACCGGGGCAGCAGTGGCAGGGCGCGGGGCCGCCGGGGGCGGCCTCCGGCCGTCTCGCGGGCTCGACCGGCGGTGGTCGCGGGGTCCTCCGCGCTTGGCGGCTCGCAGGCCGCCGACCGGGCGCGCGACCCGGATTCGCGGCGGCCGGCT
>CAZOTT010000056.1:0-17644 GCA_964582785.1 uncultured Acidobacteriota bacterium
TCACCTCGAGCAGCGCCGCCGCCAGGTCCGCCTCCTCGTACCCCGGGAACACGACCTTCCGGTCCCCGCTGAGGACGACGGTGACGTTCGTCCCGGTCACCCCGGACTTCTCCACCAGGTCGGGCCGCCGGTTCGGGTCGACGACCTCCACCTTGATCAGGGGCTGGTGGTAGGCGAACAGCTCGTAGAGTTCCCGCACCGCCCGGACCGTCAGGGGATCGCTGGCGGGGAAGAAGGCATAGATGTCTACCGGCTGGTCGATCTTCTCGAGGACCCGCAGGGTCACCGGGTGGAGGGTGAAGGCCCGGGTCCGGGTGAGGTCCCACTGGTCCCGGTAGCGGGCGGCGGCGAAGTTGACGAGGAGCAGGATGGCGAGGGCCATCCCGGTCCCGGCCATGGCGCTGGCGCCGAGACGCATCTTCTTGCCCCCGCCGGGAGCGAACAGGGTGTCCCGGCGGGCCCAGAGGCCGATCGCGGCCAGGACCAGGCCGGCCACGAGCGCCCCCCGGTAGAGCCAGGGGAACGACCGGGGCGCGAGGGAGGCCCACCCCGCGCCGACGACGAGGAGCGAGAGGCCGAGCGGCCAGGCGAGAAAGCCGAGCTTCTTCATCCGCTCACCTCCACCGCTGGCTGTCGACGACCCGGGCGGTCAGGTCGAGGACGAAGGCGGTCGTCGAGAGGAAGTAGATCACGGCCTGGGAATCGATCACGCCCTGGGCGAGGCGGCCGAGGTTGGCCGTCGGCGTCAGCTGCCGCAGGTTCTGCCCGATGACCGGCACCTGGGAGGCCATGTTCCCGGCGACGTTCAGCACGACGACGAAGACGAGGGCGAGGAACGCGGCGAGGAAGGTGCTGTCGGTCAGGCTGGAGGCGAGCAGGCCGATCGAGAGCAGGAGCATCCCGTACAGCAGGGCCCCCAGGTACCCGGTGATGATCGGCGCCGGGTCGGCGTCCCCCCAGGCGCGGAGGAGGAGGGGCATCCAGCCGGCGAGGAACAGCATGACGAGCAGCACGAACGCGGAGCCGAGGAACTTTCCCAGCACGAGCTGCCGGGTCGTCATCGGCGCCGTCAGCAGGAGCTCGGCGGTGTGCTGCTTCCGCTCCTCCGCCAGCAGGCGCATCGTCAGGAGCGGGACGATCAGGAGGAGCGCCCAGATCACGTCCGAGCCGAACATGCTGCGGACGATCGCCTCCGCCCCGGGAACCTGGAGAAGCGGGTTCGTCGCCGCCCGGATGACCAGGCGCTGGTACTGGGCGAGGGCGGCCATGAAGAGCACGCCCTGGATCGCCAGGAACCCGGCGATCGCCGTGTACGCGATCGGCGAGACGAAGTAGGACTTGACCTCGCGCCTGAAGAGCGCCCAGACGAATCTCATCGGGGAGCCTCCTCCTGGAGCACGACCTCGCGGAACACCTGCTAGAGGGTGGTCATCTCGGGCATCACCTCCAGCAGGCCCCAGGGACCGGCCGCCAGCTCCCGCACGAGGCGCTCCCGCAGGTCCGGGTCCGGGTCCACCACCAGGCGCCACCTGTCCTCCTCGAGGGGCATCGCTTCTTCCACCCCCGGCAGGCGCGCCAGCTCCCCCGGGTCGGCCGGGGGTCGCCGCAGCCGGGCGACGAGGCTCCGGCCCCCGCGGGAGAGGAGGGTCTCGATGTCTCCCTCCGCGACCACCTCGCCGCGGTTGATGATCACGACCCGCTGGCAGGTGGCCTGGACCTCGGGGAGGATGTGGCTCGACAGGATGACGGTCCGCTCCCGGCCGATCTCCCGCACGATCGAGCGGATCTCGATCACCTGGGTGGGGTCGAGCCCCACGGTCGGCTCGTCGAGGATCAGGATCTCCGGGTCGTGGATCACCGCCTGGGCGAGGCCCACCCGCTGGCGGTAACCCTTCGAGAGGTTGCCGACGAGCCGCCGGCGCACCTCCTCGAGGCCGCACCGCTCGACGGCGGCGTCGACCGCCGCCCGGCGGCGCGAGCGGGGGACGCCGCGGATCTCGGCGGCGAAGGAGAGGTAGTCGGTGACGACCATCTCCGGGTAGAGGGGCGGGACCTCGGGGAGGTACCCGATCCGCCGGCGGACGGCGAGGGGCTCGTCCAGGATGTCGTAGCCCGCGAGCCGGGCCGAGCCGGCCGTCGGGGGGGTCAGGCCGGTCATGATCTTCATCGTCGTCGACTTGCCGGCCCCGTTGGGCCCGAGGAAGCCGAGGATCTCGCCGCGGTAGACGGTGAAGGAAATCCCCCGCAGGGCCTCGTGCTGGCCGTAGACCTTGCGCAGGTCCTGGATCTCGATCATCGGCACGCGGCTGCCCGCGCGGCGGCCCTCCCCGGGGCCGGTCAGGGAAGCGCTCATTCCGTCCTGGTCCTCCCGGGCCACACTCCGCCCGTTCGCCCGGAACTGCCGGGGATGCAGGGGCTATCTACCGTTCCCCGGGGGTGCTGTCAATCGCCGCGCAACGGAGGGTCACGCGGCGCACGTCCCGCCCCAGCACCCGGGACACCGCGGCCCGCAGTTCCTCCTCCATCCCCGAGACGAGCGCCGCGAACCGGGGCGAATCGGCGAGAACGAGGACGACGTCCTCGCCCCGCCGGTGCCAGTCCCGCAGGAGCGGCCCCAGCGCCGGTCCCAGCGCCTCCCGCAGCCGGGCCCGGAGGAGGGCGTTCCGGAGCCCCGCCGGGGCCCCGGGGGGCAGGGGTACCCGGGCGAGGGGAAGGAAGGCACGCCGCCGGCGACGCCGGTGGGAAGGGGGCATCGATTCCACGGGGGCAGGATACACCCGCCGGCCCGCGGCTGTGCTATCTTCCCGGCGCATCCCGGGAGGCGAGAGATGGCCACGGAAACCTGCCGCTTCCGCACGAGCCTCGGGGGAACGGTCCACTGCCAGGAACCGGTCCACGCCGAGGGGTTCTGCCGCTTCCACTTCGAGTGCTACCTGCGGGGCGAGATCCTGCCGAACGGGCAGATCAACGAGCTGCTGACGGACCAGGATCGCCGGCGCACGATCAACTTCCACGGCATCCCCGAGGACACCCGGGTCTACGTGGACGAGTAGGCGCGGCGGGGTGCCCGCGCCCCGTGAAACCACCCGGACGAGGCCGGGCGGGTTCCCGGTGCCCCGCATTTCGCGGTATCATTCCGCCGGTTTCCGCGGCCGGGGACCGCGGGAGCACGGGCACGGGACGGGCACGGGGCCCCGGTGGGTCCGGAGGAGCGCATGTCGAGGGAGATGCCCGCGTCGTCCCGGGCCCGCGAGGCCGTCGCCATCGTCCTTGTCGGGGCCGCCGTCCTGGTCGCCGCCGCCCTCGCCAGCTACGACCCGCGGGACCCCTCCCTCCTCGTCGTCACCTCCCGTCCCCCCGCCAACTGGGTGGGGCCGGTGGGCGCCCAGGGCGCCGCCCTGCTGTACGCCCTGCTCGGGCTTGCCTGCTGGATCGTGCCCCTGGTCTTCCTGGCCGCCGCCCTGCGCCAGCTCCGCGCCCCCGGGGAGCGGCTGCGGCGCAGCGCCGTGGCGGGGCTCCTCCTCGTGGCCGCCGCCACCGGCATCCTCCTCGCGCTGGTCGCGGGCACGGTCCGGTTCCGGGGAGCTCCCCTGCCGGCGGGGGGCCTCCTCGGGGAGTTC
Organism: uncultured Acidobacteriota bacterium; assembly: GCA_964582785.1. Classification (GTDB taxonomy): domain Bacteria; phylum Acidobacteriota; class Polarisedimenticolia; order J045; family J045; genus JAMOQA01. The sequence continues at coordinate 3,621 of CAZOTT010000056.1, forward strand.
GCCGCCCGGGGGCTCGTCTCCCTGTTCGGGCGGATCGGCACGGGCGTCCTCGCCGGGACCGTCCTGCTGGCCGGAATGGCCCTCGCCGCCCGGTCCTCCCTCGCCGACTCCGTCGCGGGGGGCGCCCGGTGGGCACGCCGCGGCGCGGGCCGGCTCCTGGCCGCGGTCCGGGCGGGAGACGCCCTCTCCGCGGGGATGGAGCGGCTGCGGGCGCTGGCCGCGCGCCTCCCCCGGCTCCGGCGTTCCGCCGCCGCCGCGGAACCGGCGGCCCCCGCGGCGGAACCACCCGCCCCGGCGGAGGAACGCTCCACCCCGGAGCCGCCCCCGGAGCCCGCCACGCCCCCGGTGGTCGCCTGCCCGGTCCCGGCGCCGGAAGGGACCCGGGGAAAGCGGAAGCGGAAGGCCCGCCGGCAGCCGGAGCAGCCGCCTCTCCCGGTGGAGATCCCGCGCGGCGGAAAGCGGCTGCCGCCGGTGGAACTGCTGGCGGCGCCCCCCGAGAAGCAGCAGGTGGACCGCCGGGAGCTCCTGGGGATCGCGCGGCTGATCGAGCGCCGGTGCGCCGAGTTCCAGGTGGACGGGAAGGTCACGGCGATCCGGCCCGGCCCGGTGGTCACGACCTACGAGTTCCAGCCCTCCGCCGGCATCCGCCTGTCCCGCATCACCAACCTCGCCGACGACCTCGCCCTGGCCCTCGAGGCGGAGAACGTCCGGATCGACCGGATCCCGGGCCGGCCGACGATCGGCATCGAGGTGCCGAACCGCCGGCGCGAGCTGATCACCCTCCGGGAGATCGTCCAGTCGGAGGTCTTCCGCCGGGCCCGGGGCCCCCTGGTGCTGGGCCTGGGGAAGACCCAGGAGGGGGAGGTCTTCTGCGCGGACCTGGCCCGCATGCCCCACCTCCTCGTCGCCGGGTCCACCGGTTCCGGCAAGAGCGTCGGCCTGAACGCGATCATCGCCTCGATCCTCTACCGCACGAGCCCGGACGAGGTGAAGTTCATCCTCGTCGACCCGAAGATGCTCGAGCTCGGGGTCTACGACGGGATGCCGCACCTGCTCGTCCCGGTGGTCACCGACATGACCCTGGCGACGAACGCCCTGAAGTGGGCGGTGCGGGAGATGGAACGCCGCTACCGGGTTCTCGCGGCCTGCAGCGTGCGCCACCTGGACGGCTTCAACCGGCAGGTGGAGCGCGAGCCGGAGGAGGTCGAGCGCATCCTCGGGGAGATGCCCCTGCGGGACGGGGAAAAGCGTCCGTCCGCGGAGAAGATCCCCTACGTGGTCATCATCGTCGACGAGCTGGCGGACATGCTGATGACGACGGGCCAGGAGGCGGAAGGCGCCATCGCGCGCCTCGCCCAGAAGGCCCGCGCGGTGGGGATCCACCTGGTGCTCGCCACCCAGCGCCCCTCGGTGGACGTGCTCACCGGGGCGATCAAGGCGAACTTCCCCGCCCGGATCGCCTACCAGGTCGCCCAGCGGGTGGACTCCCGGACGATCCTCGACGCGAACGGGGCGGACCGGCTGCTCGGCAAGGGAGACATGCTCTACCGGCCCCCCGGGAGCTCCCGGCTGCTCCGCCTTCACGGGGCCTTCCTTTCCGAGGAGGAGGTCCTGCGGCTGGTCGCGTGGCTGAAGAGCCAGTCCGAGGCCCGCTACGACGACTCGGTGCTGGAACCACCCCCCGACGAGGACACGGAAGGGAGCGGTCCCGGCCCGGGGGCCCGGGATCCGGCCTACTGGAAGGCGGTGGAACTGGTGGTCCGCACCGGGCAGGCCTCCACGTCGTACCTGCAGCGCAAGATGCAGCTCGGCTACTCCCGCGCGGCGCGGATCGTGGACCAGATGGAAGAGGACGGCATCGTCGGCCCCCAGCAGGGATCGAAACCCCGGCAGGTGCTCGTCGGCCCGGAGTTTCTCGACCGGATGCGGCAGATCGACGAGGAGGGGGAGGAAGGCGCCTGAGCGCCGCGGGTCATTCCTCCGCCCGGAGCACCTCGAGGGCGGCCTCCGCCGCCGCCTGCTCCGCCCGCTTGATCGCCGAGCCGTCCCCCCGCGCCACCGGCCGGCCCTCGACCAGTACCTCGACGGTGTACTCCCGGTCGTGGTCCGGCCCGCGGGAATCGACGACCCGGTAGACGGGCAGGGGCCGTCCCCGCCCCTGGAGCCACTCCTGGAGACGGGTCTTCGGGTCGCCGGTGCGGGCCGCCGGCCCCGGCAGGGTGTCGATCCGCTGCCCGAACAGGCGCCGGACCAGGGACCGGGCGGGCCGGATACCCCCGTCCAGGTAGATCGCCCCGACGATCGCCTCGAAGGTGTCCGCCAGGATCGTCGGCTTCTTCCGCCCCCCGCTCCGGTCCTCCCCCTTCCCGAGCAGCAGGTGTTCCCCGAGACCGAGGGCCCGCGCCTCCCGGGCCAGGCTGCGGGTGTTCACGAGGGAGGCCCGGAGGCGGGTCATCCCCCCCTCGTCCAGGTCGGGCCGGCGGCGCAGGATCCGCTCCGCCACGAGGAACCCGAGGACCGCGTCCCCGAGGAACTCCAGGGGCTCGTTGGACGCCGGCTCGTCCTCCGCCTCGTGGAACCAGGACCGGTGCACGAGGGCCCGGTGCAGCAGCTCCCGGTCCCGGAACCGGTACCCGAGGGCCTCCTCGAGGCCCGCCAGCCCGCGGTCTCGCTCCTCGCCCCTCCGCACGCGCACGTCCTCCTGCCTGCCGTGGCCCCTTGCCGCCCGCCCATTCTAGCCGGGGCGCGGGCGGTCGTCCCCCCTTCCCGGCGCGGGGTATCCTTGGCCCATGCGCAGGATCCTCCCGGCGGTCGTCCTCCTTGCCTTCCTCCTGCCCGGCTCCCCCGCGGCGGCTCCCCCCGCCGCCGGGCGGGCGGGCGGGCCGTCCGCGGGATGGCCCCCCCTCCCCCCGGGCACGCGGACCCTGCTCCTCGTCACGGGGGCGGACCTCGGGCACTGGGAACCGCGGAAATGCTTCAACCGGAACGGGGGGATTCTCTACCGCCTGGGCCTCGACCAGTGGCTGTTCGAGCACGCGCCCGCCGTGGACTGGCACTGGATCGCAGCCGGGGACGTCCTCTCCCTCACGCTGGAGAACACGGCCGTGCGTCCCCCGCGGGAGATCTACGAGGGCCTTTCCCGGATCGGCTACGACGTGGTCGGGGTCGGCTGGCGGGACCTCCAGCTCCTCGGTCCGTTCTCCATCCGGGCGATGACCCGGGACCTGCCCCTGCATCTCGTCGCCACCAACCTGCGGGTCCACGAGACCGGGCGGCCCTTCCTCGAGGAATCCGCCGTGATCGAGACCGCCAGCGGCAGGATCGGCATCCTGGTCCTGCTGCCCTGGCATTCCGACGCTGCCTGGATCTCCCCGGAATACGGGACGGTGACGATCGTTCCCCCGGAGGACGTCTTCGCGGACGCCCTGGAACGCCTCCGGGACCGGGCGGACCGGGTGGTCGTCGTGGCCCACCTGGGCCGGAGCGCCCTGGAACGCCTGCTTGCCGGTACCCGGGACATGCTGTTCGTGGCCGGGGCCAAGGGCACCTACGGCCGGCAGGAACCGGATTCCGTGGGGGACGTCCCCCTCCTCTGGACGGGGGGCTACGGACAGCTCCTCGGCCGGGCATGCCTGGGCCCGGGGGGGGAGTTGCTGGAACTGCGGGGAATCGAGGTGAAGGACACCTTTCCCATCGACCCGGAAAGCGGCCGGCCCCTGGAAGGCTCCCCGGATCACTGAAGGAAGGGTTCACTTCTCCCCGGGCGACCTGTGCTCCGGGGCATGGAGGGGACCAAGGCAGGAGAAGACGCCGTCCGGCGGGCACGGCGGGGCCGCCTGGACGTCCCCGAAGGCGTCCCGGGGGCCCTCGAGGACGACCCCGTCGCACACGACCCGGTTCACTCCCGTGTTCCCGTCCCCCGGCGTCCGGCCCTGCATGTACCCGATGGAGCGCAGCCGCGCCTCGGCCTCCTCGACGATCTCCCGGGGCAGCATCGCCCGGGGAACGCCCCGCCGGCGGATCTCCTCCATCCGCTCCCGCAGGGTCCGCATCATGCCCGCGACCCTGCCGGGCTGTTCCCCGGCCAGGTCCCGGGTCTCCCCCGGGTCCTCCTCGAGGTCGTAGAGGGCGGGCCGGCACGTCCGGTGGTCGACGACCAGCTTGTAGCGGTCGCCGACGAGGGCGGTGAAGCACCCCCGCCGCTCGGTCTCGGCGAGGGCCGGCACCCCCCGGGCCCGGGCCGGGTCGAGGGGGAGCGGGGGCTCCATCCCGAACCCGGCGGGATCGATCCCGGCGAGCCGGAGGAGGGTCGCCCCGATCCGGGTGGTGGAGACCCGGACCTCGATCCGGCCCGGCGCCACGCCGGGGGCCCGCAGGAGCAGCGGGACGTGGACCAGGGTCTCGTCCACCCGGTTCGTGTGCCCGAGCCAGTGGTGCTCGAGAAACGCCTCCCCGTGGTCGGCGACGACGACGACGATCGTCCGGTCCCGGAGGCCGAGCCGCTCCAGGGCGTCGAGCATCTCCCCCACGTACCGGTCGGTGTAGAGGATCTCCCCCTCGTACTGTCCCCGGAGCCAGTCCGCCTCCTCCCGGGTCACCGGGTCGGGCACCCACTTGAGGCAGTTGATCCGGGTGCTGCGGGGCTTCGTCCCCCGGCGGAAGGCGGCGTTCCAGGGGGGCGGCGGGTTGTAGTTGTAGTGGGGATCCCACAGGTGGACCCAGGCGAAGAACGGCTCGTCCTTCCACGCCTCGATCCGGTGGATCACCTTGCCCGCCAGTTCCGGCGAGGAAACCCGGTCGTGACCGTACTGCTCGTAGTCGTAGACCTCGAACCCCCGCCCGAAGCCGTACTCCGGCCGGAGGGTCACCGCCGGGGCGAATCCCGCCGTCCGGTAGCCCGCCTCCCGGAACCGTTCGGCGAGGGTGGGAACCGACGAGGCCAGGCAGCGGTCGTGGCGCAGCACCCCGTGGGCCGCGGCCGGGAGGCCGGTCATCATCGCCATCACGGAGGGGGTGGTCCAGGGGGCGGCGCTGGTCGCCCGGTCGAAGACGAGGGATTCCCGGGCCAGGGCGGAGAGGCGGGGCGTGACCTGCTTCCCCTCCCGGACCGCCCCCACCTCGTCGTGGCGCAGGGAGTCGATCGAGATGAACAGGACGTTCGGCCGGCGGGGCCCGCAGCCGGGGGCGAGGAGGAGCAGGGCGGTGACGGCGGGCGGCAGGATCCACCGGAAGGCGTTCACGGTTCTTCCTCCGCGGGCCCGGCGGACCGGGACGCGTCCTTCCGCTCGAACCAGTTGAACCAGAACCCCGGGAGGCGGGCGTGCCGCAGCTCGTACTCCACGCGGAACCGGGGATCGGCGAAGATCTCCCGCTCGCTGACCGACAGGCGCAGGGCGCGCACCTCCGGCCAGGAGAGGGGATGGTCGGAAAAGCGGGCGCGCATCACCAGGATGACCCGGGGTCGCCGGTCGAGGACGTACTTCCCGTCCCCCTTCTCGTGTCCCGGGGGCCCCTCCCCCATCCGGGGCATCTCCCGGAGGGCGATGTGCCGGTCGCACAGGCCGTACATGTCGATCGTCGGCAGGCCGGACTCGTAGGGAAGGACCCCGGCGTTCCCGGTCGCCAGCCAGGCGTCCGGGGGGAAGTGCTGCCCCAGCCATCGTCCCGCCGCCCGGTGGACCGGCAGGACCGAGGCCCGCCAGGCGACGAACGCCCGGGTCGGCCCGCCGAGGGCCCAGGAGCCGCCCCCGGCCAGGAGCAGGAACAGGCCCAGGACCGGCAGGGCGAGGCGGCCGGCCCGGCGGGCGAGGGCGGCCAGCCCCGCCCCGGCCCAGGGGACGAGGAACAGGGTCGGGGTGGCGAAGAACCGGTAGGTCGGCTTGTAGTCCCCGCCGACCTTCACCACGTAGGCGGCGTAGACGAGGGCGATCCCGAGGGGCACGAACCGCCAGGGGAACCCCTGCTTTCCCCGGTCCCGGTCCCGGCCCCCCCGGAGCAGGATCACCCCGGCGGCCGCCGCCAGCAGCAGGGGGAACGAGTGGAGCGCGAAGTCGCCGGCGTAGCGGAGTCCCCGGGCGGCCGCCAGGAGGCCCCCGCCCACCTTGGCGTGGAAGGTGTTCGGCACGATGTCACCGTAGTAGGCCACCCGGAAGGCCAGGTGGGCGGCCACCGGGACGGCGACGAGGGACCAGCGGAGCAGGAAGCGCCGGCCGGGGAAGGCGCCCCCTTCCCGGCGCCGGCGGAACCGCTCCGCCAGGTCGGCCAGGCCGACCAGGCCGGCGACCAGCAGGCCCTCGGGCCGGGTGAGGGCGGCGAGGCCGAACAGGACACCCGACCAGGGGAAGCGCCGGGGCTGCCGGTGCTCGGCCAGCCGGGCGGCGACCCCCGCCACCGCCAGGGCGGCGAAGAACGCCGTCTCGAGGCCCATCACCGACTCGGAGACCAGCCAGGGGCAGGCGGCGGCGAGGACCGCCGCGGCCCCGGGGGCGAGGGGCTCACCCGGGACCAGCTCCCGGGCGAGCCAGGCCGCGGCCAGGAGGGCGAGGATCCCCGAGGCGAAGCCCATCCCCCGCAGGAAGGCCGGCGCGTCCCACCCGGCGAGGAACGGCAGGGACGAGGCGACGGTCCACAGGAAGTTCGTGTATCCCTCCACCCGCTCCCCCGGGTTGTAGACGAGCCCCCGGCCCGCGGCCAGGTTCCGGGCGTAGCGGAGGGAGATGAACGCGTCGTCCTGGAGGCAGACCCCGAAGGAGAGCCCGTGGGCGAGGTACGCGCCGACCGCAAGGACAAGGAAAGCGACGGCCGCGACCCTTTTCACGGGGCCCCCGTCTCCCCGGCGGCGCGAACCCGGCGGCGAGGGCAGCGGCCGGCACCGAAGTTGTCGACCAGTTTCTTCAGCGCCGCGGGAACATCCTTCCCGTGGAACAGCGGTTCCTCCCGCACGAGGGAAATGACGAGAGGGGACGCATAGACCTCGGCCCGTTGCAGGCAACGGAGTGCTTCTCCCGCGTCATTCGCCCGCATGGCGAGGCGGGCCTTTTCCTCCCAGGCCAGGGGATTGTCGGGATGGCCGGCCAGTACCCGGTCGAGCAACTCCCGGGCCCCGGCATCGTCCCCCGCCTCCAGGTGGACACGGCCCAGCCACGCAAGGAGCCGGGCATTCCCGGGCTTCTTCTCGAGGGCCCGCTGCAGTTCCTCCGCCGCGGGACCGACCAGTCCCTTCCGCAACATCCGCCGCGCCCTCTCCACGGCCGTCGCGACGGGATCGTCACCTTCGGGAACCGTCATCGCCAGGGCGGTCGCAGCCTCCCCCCGTTTCCCCTGCTCGAGCAGGATCTCCGCCGCCCGGGCGTGGGGGTAGCGGTAGGTGGGATCGAGGTGCACCGCATCGGCGTACCGCCGCAGGGCAGCATCGTCTTCCCCGAGGGAGGCAAGACAGTCCCCGAGCTTGGCCAGGGTCTCCGGGGTCCGGCCACGGGACGTACGGATCGCCCTCTCGTACGCCTGCCGGGCCCGGTACGCGTTGCCGGCCCGCCGGTGGAGGTCGCCCGCCCAGGTCCAGAGTTCCGGGACGCTTCCGGACTCGGCCTCCGCCAGGGCGGAAACGATGTCGGCGGCCCGGTCGGCCGCCCCCGCCTCCGCGAACACACGGGCGACCGCGAGCCTTTCCCCCGGGGCCGTCGCGGACCGGTCCAGGCGGGAGGCCAGCTCGACCGCCTCGTCCCGGCGGCCGAGGGCGACCAGCAGCCGCCCGAGGTCCACGCCCCGGGCCAGGTCCTCCCCCGCCAGGGTCCTGCACTCCTCCAGCAGCGCTTCCAGCGACTTCTCCAGTTCCCCGCGGTGGCGGGTTTCCCCGGCGGACCGCAGCTGGCCGGCAACCAGGCGGGCCAGCACCAGGCGCGGGGCGAGTCCCCGGGGCGCCAGGGAAGATGCCTTTTCGAGGGCCACCCTGGCCTCCCGGAAGTCTCCTCGTTCCATGGCCCGGCGGGCCCGGCGCATCTCGGCCAGGACGGTGGGCGCGTCTCCGGGGGGTGCGTCGTCGGGCCAGCCATAGAGCCTGGAAGGCCACCAGGTGGCCGACGACGGATGCCCGGCCCCTCGTTCCGAACCTGCCCGCCCGGGAAGCCCCGCCAGGCGGAAGAGAATCGCTCCGAGCGCACCGAGGTCGGCGGGAGCCGTCGCGGGGAGATCGCCGGCCGGAAGCACCCACGCCGGCACCCGGATCACCGGGTCGGACAGGAACAGGCCGTGCCCCGTCTCCCCCCTGTCGCCCAGGGCTTCTCCGTGGAGGGAAACGACCGCCAGGACCGTTTTCTCCGCCAGCCCGTAGGTCCGGAGGGCCCCCGCGATATCCGCGACGGTGTCATCGACCCCGGCCAGCGCCTTCCGGTAGGCCGCCCCGGGATCCGGGTCCTCCACCGCCCGTTCCAGGTCCCCGAGGTGCACCCAGAGAAAGAACCGGTCCCGCGCGGCGTGCCTTTCCAGCCAGGCGCCTGTGGCATCGCGGACCGTCTGCGCGCTCCATGCCCCGCCCGCGGTCGGCTTCAGCCGCCCGGCTTCGTCCGGCAGGATCGGGGTGTCACCGACGCCGGAGGGAACGTGGTACTCGGCGAACCCCCCGGCAAGACCGGTGAGCTCCGAGAGCCGCCCGTCCCCCACGAACGCGGCGGTGCGCACCCCCCGGGCGGCGAGCTGTCGGGCCAGCGTCGGAACCTCTCCCGGAACGCGAAAAATGTCGCCGTACCTGTTGTCCAGCTGGTCGAGGCCCTCCGCGGCCAGCAGCGCCTCGAGGGCGACGGCCGTGTCCGGCACGGGGACCACCACGTCCGGATTTATCCTCCCCGGCAGGGCTGCCAGGTGGGGAGCCCCGTCCGGGGTGACCGCGTCGGAACGCAGGCCCCCGATCGTCACCAGGACCAGGTTGCGCCCTCCCCCGCCGCAGGCCACCAGGAAGGGCGCCCCCCAGAGGAGCAGGAGCGGAAGGACTTGCCGCCACCGCCGGGTGCGGAACATCTGGACGAACCTTCCTTTCCGGCGGCCGGTCCCGGCCGCCGGGGAGATTCTAGGCCCATCGGGCCCCGGGCGCAGACGACCGCAGAAGCCGGCGCGCCGGGGGTTCCCGGCGCGCCGGCCACCGATGTCCCGCGGCTCAGGGGCAGGACCGCCCCTCGCGCTCCTCCCCGGAGCTGGTCCTGCCGAGGCTCCCGCCCCGCGGGCACCCGTTCTCCGCGCGGACCAGGTAGTAGAAGGCCCACCCCGCGACGTGGGGAGCGTCCTCGTCGGCGGTGGTCTCGTCGTCCCCGTCCGTCTCGAGGCATTCTCCGGCCCCGAATTCCCCGGGACCGTTGGCCCGGAGGGTATCGTACCGCAGGGTACCCGGGTCACCCCCGGGATCGAGGGGCGGATCCCACGCCAGGGTCGTCTTGTCCTCGAAACGCAGGTTCCTCGCTTCTCCCGGCGACCGCCAGGCGGCGGGGTCACCATCGTCGCAGTCCGCCAGGCCGACCTGGTCGTCCCCGTCCAGGTCCACGTCGGTCGACAGCTTCGGCCGACCGGGGGACGTCCTGACGGGCCCCACCCACGGGCCGGTCCGCTGGAAGGGGGAACCTTCCATCTCGATCCGGGCCCGCCAGGTGTACCTCGTTCCGGGGGAGAGGTGCTCGAATATCAGTTCCTCTTCCTCGAGCCCCCGGCCGGCACCGTCCCGCCAGGCGGTGGCCCGGCGTTCCCACGGGCTCGAACCTTCCGTGGGGCGGGCCTCCGCGACGAGGCGCACCCGCCCGAGACCGAGAGGATGCCCCACCTCCAGGCCCACCCGGAACCCCTGGGTGCTGCGGGGTCGCGAGAGGACGGGCACGATCCGCTCTCCGTCGGGATCGAGCTGCCGGGGCAGGAGCGGCCGCCCTCCCCGGTCGCCCAGGTAGAGAAGGGCGGCGCCCTGCTCCGGCATGTCCTGCTCCAGGTACTGCGCGTCGAGGAGCAGGTCGGGTACCCCGTCCCCGTTCACGTCCCCGGCGAGGCGGCACGACACGCCCAGGTTGGCCCGGGGCTGGCCACCGTACACGGTCCAGGCCGGTTCGTTGCCCACACCACCGGGACCCCCGAGGTGCAGGTCGACCCGGCCCTCCTCGGAAAGGCCGCGGAGGGAATACCAGTCCGACCCCACCAGGATGTCGGCATACCCGTCCCCGTTGACGTCCCCCGCAGTCGAGACGTCGGAGCCGTAGTCACCGTCCGCCTCGTACCCGTGGCGGGTCCAGGCCGGTTGGTCCCCGAGCCCGCCGGGAGACCCGTGGAAGACGTGGACGACCTGCATGTCCGGTTGCACGGTCACGTACCAGTTACCGGCCCCGGAGACGACCAGGTCGTCGTAGCCGTCCCCGTTCACGTCGCCTGCGGCGGCGGCCGAGTAGCCGACGCAGACGTGGGCACGGTTTTCTTCCCAGGACCAGGACGGTTCCGGGGCGGGGCCATCCGGCCCCCCGTGGAAGACGAGGACCAGCCCCTCCGTCGACTCGCCGTGCGAGTATTCCATGTCGGTGACGAAGACGTCGTCGTACCCGTCTCCGTTCACGTCTCCCGCCCCCCCGGCCATCGTCCCGAACCAGGTGTTCCGCCAGTCCGGGTCCCAGGTCCAGTCCGGGGTCGCCCCGGGACCGTACACGCTCCCCCGGAAGAGGAAGACCCGCCCTTCCCCCCCGCGATCGTTGTCGAAGTACGGGGAGGTCAGGACGAAGTCCGCGAAACCGTCGCCGTTCACGTCACCCGCCCCGAGAACGGCCAGTCCGAGCTGCGCCCCGTACTGGCCGCCCCGGTAGCTCCAGTCGGGCGCGGCGCCGGGTCCGCCCGGCCCGCCAAGAAAGAGGTAGACCACGCCCTCGTCGGCGTACTCGACCCGCTCGCGCCAGGCGCTGACCAGGAAGTCGTCGTAACCGTCCCCGTTCACGTCCCCGGCGGAACCGATGGCGATCCCGAGCTGGGCGCCGGCCTGGTCCCCGCGGAACGTCCAGGACGGGTGATCCTCCGGGCCGTCCGGCCCCCCGAGATAGAGGTCCACCCGGCCGGCATCCTCCAGGGTCCCCTCGTCCCACGAGAAGTCCCCGACCAGGATGTCGTCGTAGCCGTCCCCGTTCACGTCTCCCGCGGACGCCACCGGGTAGCCGTACTGGGCCCTCGGCTGCTCGCCGTAATGGACCCAGTCCGCGGCCTCCGTCGCGGGACGGCGGCGGGCGCCCGCCAGCACGAGGACCCGGGCGGCCGTTGCATCGACGCCGGTTCCCCCGGCGGCCACCTCGGCGAAGCCGTCCCCGTCCGGGTCCCCCGCGCCGCCGACGGAGGAACCGAGGTGCAGGCCCGTCGCGTCGGAGGGCGCCCCGACCTCGTGAACGAGCAGTTCACCGGACCGGCGGCCGAAGAGTATGACCACGGCACCCCTTCCGCCCTCCCGGCCCGGAGCGCCGGCCGCCAGGTCGGCCAGGGCATCCCCGTCCACGTCACCGACGGCCGCCACCGACTCCCCCAGACGGACGCCCGCCTCGCAGGCAAGGGAAACGCTCCACCGGGGTTCGTCTCCGGGGCCCCCGTCGCCTCCCCGGAACCCGAGGACAGCGCCGGCGTCGGCCCGGCCCTCGCAACCCCGCCCGGGGGCCCCGACCGCCAGGTCTCCCTGCCCGTCGCCGTCCAGGTCTCCCGGCAGGGCCACCGCCCGGCCCAGGCGGTCCCCGGGATCCCCCCGGAATTCCCACGCCGGGGCCGCCTCCGGCCCGCCGGCGCCCCCGCGGAAGAGGAGGACCCGCCCCTGGTCCGCCCCCTGCCCGGCGAACGCGGGGGCCCCGACCAGCACGTCCGGCCAACCGTCACCGGTCACGTCGAGGGCGGAGGCGATCGCCGCGCCGAAACGCTCTCCGGGCGCGGTTCCCGTCACTTCCCAGGCGGGCGTCTCTGCCGGCCCCGCCGGGCTCCCGGGGAAGAGCAGCACGCGCCCCTTGTTCCCGTTCCAGCCGGGGGCACCGACCAGGATGTCGGCGATCCCGTCCCCGTCCAGGTCCCCCGCCCGGGCCACGGCGCGTCCCAGCTCCTCGCCGGGGTCCGTGCCCCCGGCCTCCCAGCACGGGTCGTCCGGCGGCCCTCCCGGGCCACCGCAGTAGACGTACACGTGACCCGCGTCACCGGGAGCGCCGACGAGGAGATCGTCCCAGCCGTCCCCGTTCACGTCCCCGGCGGGAGCCAGGCTCTCCCCGAAGGCGATGCCCGCAGCGGGAGCGAGGATCACCCGGTCCGGTTCGTCCCGGTAGCCTTCCGGCGTGCCGTAGTAGAGGTAGACCTTGCCGGCGTCGGGAGCCCCGACGGCGAGGTCGTTCCTGCCGTCCCCGTCCAGGTCCCCCGCCGTCACCACGGCGGTCCCGAAGCCTTCCCCCGGCTGCACCTCCGGGATCCTCGCCAGCGGGTCTCCCGCCCACGCGCCGGTGGCGGCCTGCGCGGGGAACCCGGGCAGGAGAACCCCGGCCCCCAGGAGAACGACGACCAGCAGCCTGACCAACCTTCCGATCGACGAACGCATCACGACCTCCCCGCCGGATCGATATCCGGCACGCGACCCCTTCTTTCCTGGTTGTCCCGGACCCCACATCCGGGACTCCCCCGGCACCCCCTGGCCGCGCCTCACCCCGCGCGGCATGAACGCGACCCGGCACCCGATGCGACTTCATGGATACCGCGTTCCCGTCCCCGAATCAAGCGGTTTTCCGGGCCTCCCCGGTTCCACGCGGACCACCCCGGCACCGCCCGCAAGGGGGAACCATCCCGGCCGCGGCCGCCGGGGAAGGCCCCCGCGCCGGCTCGTGGCCGTGGTCCGCGCAGCAGGAGACGGGGTCCGCCCGGGCCCGCCGGGGAAGGCCGCGCGGGAGGAAAAAACGGGGAGCCGCCGCGGCGGCTCCCCGGGATGGCTGGTACGGGTGGTCGCTCAGAAGCGGAAGTGCTTCCCCCGCGTCTTGATCTTGTGCTGGCCACCGGGAACCGGCAGCTCGGCCTGGGCGGGCCCGAAGACCTTCTGGCCCTCGTTCGCGTCCACCGCCTCGATCTTGTAGTAGATGCCGGAAGCGGCCACGGGGCCCTTCACCGTCACCGTGTCGATGTAGGTGTACTTCGAGGGCTCTCCGTTGGCGGGAACCAAGTCGGACACCCGCTCGAACGGACCGTTCGGCGTGAACGCACGCTGCACGTAGAAGCCGACCACGCCGTCCTCGAGCTCGGTCTCCCAGGTCACCTGCACCTGGTTCCGACGGAGCCACTTCGCCTCGATGTTGACGACCTCGGCGGCGAAGCCACCGAAGACGATGCACTGGCTGTTGGCGGACAGGTACCGGCTCGTCACCTCACCGTCGTCGGAATGGGCCGGGTAGAGAATCTTCAGGGCGAAGTAGACGCCCTTCTGGTCGCTGCTCGAGAAGCCGAGGTCCGAAACGCTCACGTCCGCCTGGGTGGTCGTGTAAGGACCCAGCCGGTGGGCATCGTCGTACTCGTCGGCGGTGGGCGCAGTGCAATCCGCATCCCGAACGACGTAGTACAGGTAGTACTGCACGTCCCCGCCCGGATTTCCGAGGCACGTCGCGGCTTCCCACTGCAAGTGGATAATGTCCCCGTCCACGCCCGTCGGGAGGGGCACCGGGATCGGCTTGAGGCCGCCCCAGGGGCTCAGGGTCCCCTGCGGCGTGTTCTCGATGTCGCTCCCCGCCGCCTCGTCGGAACCGGAGCTGCCGAGGCAGGAATTCTGTTTCTTCGTGCCGGAACAGCCCGGCGCCCACGCACTATCCGTGTCGCCGTCAGCCGTCATCTTGGCCATCCACGCGTAGTAACCGCGGTGGTTCGGGGTTCCCGAGTCGAACTCGGTGTCCCAGACGGCCTGGTAGACGTGGTGGTTTCCGTCATAGTTGAAAATGTTTTCCAGGTAACCCTTGTATCCCACCTTGCCCGGCTTGTTCTTGTGGGCAATCCGGCAGTAGGGATCCTCCCAGACGTTCTTCCCC
>CAZOTT010000057.1:0-17622 GCA_964582785.1 uncultured Acidobacteriota bacterium
ACACCCGGCGGTCCGCTTACCGCTGCTCCCTTCCGGGCCTGACGGGGTTCACGGGGCCGGGTCGCACAGGGGCGAGCCCCACATCAGGGTGCGTGGCGGAGAGAGTGGGATTCGAACCCACGGTGCGGTTTCCCGCACACACGCTTTCCAAGCGTGCACCTTCAGCCACTCGGTCATCTCTCCGCGCTGTCCGGGAACATTATGCAGCAGCGCCCGCCGGGCGCCAGCCCCCGGAAGGCGCGGGCCCCCGTGACGACCGCGCGGCGTGCCCGCGGGTCGCGGAAGGGCCGGGGCGGCCCGTCCCGGAGATCAGGGGCCCGTCCCGCGGCGCGCCCGGAAGAACTCCCGCAGCAGGGTTCCACTCTCCTCGCCGAGGGGGCCCCGGCGGATCCCGAGCCGGTGGTTCAGGCCGGGGCGGCCCACCGGCATGTCCGCCACGAGCCGGGTGGCGCCCACGAGGGGGTCCGGCGCGGCGAAGACGACCTCGGCCACCCGGGCGTGGATCATCGCCCCGAGGCACATCAGGCAGGGTTCCAGGGTGACGTACAAGATCGTGCCCGGCAGCCGGCGCTCCCCGAGTCGCCGGGCCGCGGCCCGGAGGACGACGATCTCCGCGTGGGCGGTGGGATCCAGGTCGAGCAGGTTCCGGTTGTGGCCCCGGGCGACGATCTCCCCGTCCCGGACGAGAACCGCCCCGACCGGGACCTCCCCGGCGGCGGCCGCCCGGCGCGCCTCGGCGAGGGCGAGCGCCATGCGGGACCGTTCCGCGTCGGCCGGGGGATCCATGTCAGGCGGGGTCAGGCCGGGGGATCGAAATGGCGCGCCCGCAGGGACTCGAACCCCGAACCTCTTGATCCGTAGTCAAGTGCTCTATCCAATTGAGCTACGGGCGCGCCTCGGGCGAAACCGGGCGGGAGAATACCCGCTCCTCCCCGCCCGGTCAAGAAAACCGGGCGCCGGCGGACGGGGTGGACGCCCTCAGCGCAGGCCGGGGAACAGCCGGTGGCCCCGTCCCGGGAACCAGCCACCCTTCCCGGGGTTCGTCGTCCCGTTGTAGCCCTGGGCGGGACCGAGCAGGTCGAGGAGCTCCTCCGGCGAATAGGTCTTCACCGAGGGCTTGACCCAGGCCCGGTCTTCCTGCCGGTTCGCGGCCGATGGCGAGACGTTCTGCGGATCGATCATGGATCCCATCCCTTCTGCCCACCTTCCCCGGGGCGGTGAGCGACACAGCGGTCACCGGGAAAGTTACGGTCAATCGGCGGTGTCGGGTACTCCTTCTTCTGTCCAGACCAGGAGACGTTTCGTCCCCAGGGCCTCCAGGGTTTCCTCCACGTCCCGCCGGATGGTGTCGGGAGGGGTCCCGGGATACATGCGTCCCACCTCCTCGACGATCTCCTCGGTGGCGTGGGTGCCGTCACAGAGGAGCCAGATCCAGCGAGCGGTGGCGTTCAGGATGTGAACCTGCCGGGCCCGCTCGTCGTAGACGAGCATCTCGTTCTCGAGGTCCACGATCCTGAGGTCCACCCGGGCCTGGGGACAGCGCTTCACGGGGCCACCTCCGGGATGGGTCCGACGCCGGTTCGCCCGACGCCGCTGGGGTTCAGGATATCCCGGATCGGCCACCCCTGGCCCCGGTCCTGTTCCCGGCCCGGTCCTCGAAATGCCTACGCCGAACCGGGTCCGCCGGCAAGGAGATGTTCGTACTTGCCCGCAACTGCCGGGCCGACAGTTGGTTGGAGCCGGCGCGGCCGGCCGCCCGGTTTCCTGCCGGGTTCCCGCGGAAAGATGCGGGGAGCCTGGGGATGTGCCGAAACCGGGCAGGGCCGTGGCGGGGGTGTCGGATTCCGGACACCCCGCCGCGGCGCCCGGCCTCTCCCCGAGGGAGGCCGGGCCTCCGCCGGGGCCGGGGGAAGGGCCCGCCGTCCGCGGGCTTTCGCGAGGGCCCTGCCGGGCATGGCGTTTGCCAGTATCCTTTTCCACAGGGTGAACGGGTGGTCCCGGGTTCCCGGGCGGCGTCCAGGATGCAGCCATCCCGCCGCCCGGCCGGTGGCAATGAATCGAACACAGGGAAACAAGTTCGGTACGGTACGGCCCAGGATGGAACTTGACTTTGCCCCGGCGCCGCCGTAGCCATCTCTGGTGAGCGGCCCGGTTTTCCGCCCGGCGGGGAACCGGGCCCGGGAAGGGGGGACGTGGCCTGCTGCAGCCCGCCCGGGCGGACTGCAACGGGTCCTGGAGGGAAGGGCAATGAGTGCACGCGTTCCCGGGTGGATCCGCGTTTCCATCCCCGCCCACCGCGTCCTGCCCGGCATCGCGGTCCTCGTCGCGGCGCTGGTGGCCGCGGGCGGAACCGCCCGGGCGGGGGAACCCGCCGGGGCCGGGACGGACCCGGCGCCGGCGAGCTCCGACTTCCGGATCGGGGTCGGGGACCGGCTCGGTATCTTCGTCTACGGCGGCGAGATCTTCCCGGAAGGGCGGGAGGTCTGCCTCGTGCGGTCCGACGGGAAGATCTCCCTTCCCCTGGTCGGCGAACTGCGGGCCGCCGGGCGGACGCCGTCCGAGCTGGCCGGGGTGATCGCGGGGAAGCTCGAGGCGTACCAGGAGAACCCGGAGGTCACCGTCTCCGTGGAGGAGATCCATTCCTACCGGGTCTTCGTCCTGGGGGAGGTGGCCAACAGCATGATGATCGAGTCGGTGGCTCCCCTGACCCTCCTCCAGGCCCTGGCGATGGCGGGGGGCCTGTCCGACTACGCCTCGGGGAACGTGGTCATCCTGCGGCGGGGGGACGACGGGAAGCAGGAGCGGATCCGGGTCGACGTGGAGAAGATCTTCAAGGGCCGGGCGCCGGCGGACGACGTGCCCCTCCGGGCGGGTGACGTGGTCGTGGCGCTGCGGTGAGCCGGGAGGCGGGGCCGATGGGAACGACGGGATCGAGCCGGGGATGGCTGGCGGGCTGCCTTCTGGCGCTCGCCGGCACGGGGCTGGCCGCGGGAAGCGGGTGGACGATCGAGCCGGTCCTGACCGTCACCGGGGAGCGGACGGACAACGTTCGCGTCGCGGGGACCAGCGGGGAGTCCGACACCATCGTCACGACCGGCCTGCTGCTTCCCCTCCGCCACGAGACCCCCCGCACCGCCCTGGAACTCTCCTGGCAGCCCGCCCGGGAGGCCTACCGGGACTTCGGCGCGCTGAACAACACGACCCACGCCGTCCGGCTCGGGTGGCGCCACGACGCGTCCCGGCGCGCGTCCTGGACGCTGGGGGCCGCCTGGGACCGGCGGGAGCGGGCCCGGGTGCGGTACGACGAGGTCGCGGACGACCTGGTCGCCCTGCCGCGCACCCGGGTCGACACCCTCTCCGGGCGCCTCGAGGGACGTTTCGACGTGGGCCGCCGGACCCGCCTCGTCGCCGGGGCGACCTGGCGGGACACCTCGTACGACGCTCCCCGGGCCACCGGCCCGGGCGGCCTGGCGGTCCGGCTGGCGGACAGCAGCGACACGGGCCTCTCCCTCGCCTTCGAGACGAACCTGGGCCGGCGGACCGCCTTCCGCGTCCGCTGGACCGGCAGCAGGATCGACGAGGGATTCCGGGGCGAGTGGGACGTCCAGCGGACCCTCGTCGGGTTCGTCCTCGGGAGCGCGGAGCGCCTCCAGTGGACCGTCGAGGCGGGGGCCGCCTGGACCGACGTCCGCGACCCGGGGGAGTCCGGCGCGGAGGATTCCCCCACCTGGGGCGTCGGGACCATCGGGGTGCGGGGGCCGGTGGGCCGCCGCTCCGGCACCCTGACGGCGGGGGCCGGCATCGACGTGGCGGGCAGCGGGGGAACGACGGGCGCCTCCCGCACGACCTTCGGCTACCTCGGCTGGCGGCTCCCGGTGGGGCGGTGGTCCCAGGTGGAGGTGGTCGCCCGGTATGCCGAGCGGGATCCCCTCGACCCCGCCTACGCCCGGACGCTGACGCGTTCCTACCGGGCCGCGTGGCGGGCCGCGTTCTCGCCGCGGTTCGCCCTCGTCCTGGCGGGAGAGACGATCAACCAGTCCGCCTCCGGTTCCTACCTGGCGGCGGACGCGACGACCTGGAGCCTCGGGATCCGCTGGTCCCCGACGGCCCCGCGCAGGTGACCCGGCGATGGCGGTGACGCCCCAGAACCCGGTCCTCAAGGAATACCTGGACATCCTCGTCCGGCGGAAGTGGTGGATCATCGTGCCGTCGCTGGTCGGCGTCCTCTTCTCGGTGGCGCTCTACTTCCACTTCCCCAAGCTGTACCAGGCCGAGACCCGGGTGAAGATCCGGCCCCAGACGATCTCCAAGGCCCTGCTCAAGCCGATCGTGGAGATCTCGTCGACGGAACTCGTGACGACGATCACCGCCGAGATCACGTCGGAGAAGTACGTCCAGGAGCTGGACGACCGGCTCCACCTGGTCGGGATGCCGGGAGGCCCGCAGGACCTCTCGGAGCTGGCGAAGATCCTCGAGCAGTCGATCGACCTGAACCCGAACCCGAAGAAGAACTACTTCGACCTGAAGGTGACGTGGGGCGACCCGCGGATCGCGGCCTCGATCGCCAACGAGCTGGCCGACATCTACATCCGCCGCAACGAGGAGATCCGGCGCTCGATGGCGGAGGAGACGCTCGCCAAGCTGCGGGCGAACCGGGAGCAGATCGAGCAGCGGCTCCACGACATCCGCAGCCGGATCGAGAAGTTCCGCTCGGAGCACAAGTTCGAGCTCGCCACCTACCAGAAGACCAACGAGGACCAGCTCCAGGCGAACCGCCACGAGATGCAGCGGATCGACGACGAGATCCGCGACCTGCAGAGCCAGATCCGCGAGGTGGACCTGCAGATGCAGGTGCCTCCGACGGAGGAGCAGGTCGAGGCGGTGGACCCCCGGATCGCCGAGCTGGCCCAGGCGCGGCGGGACCTGCAGGCGCTCCGGCGGCAGGGGCTCAAGGACGCCCACCCCCGTGTCCGGGCGCTCCGGGGGCGGATCGCGGAGCTGGAGAAGGCCCTGGGCCTCGAGTCGGCCGCCGGCGGCGGGAAGGGCGCGGAGACGAAGGTCATCGACATCCGGATGGCCCAGCTCGAGCAGGAAAAGCAGCGCCTGCAGCGGGAGATCGCCGTCCGCCGGGCGCGGCGCGAGCAGCTCGCGCGGGAAAACCTCGAGATCCGCGCCCGGCTCGAGCGGACCCCGGACAACCAGATCCAGCTGGACAAGATGCTCCAGATCGAGACCCGCCTCGCCGAGGACCTGGCCGACGCCCGCCGGAAGGAACGGGACGCGGTCGAGGGGGCGCAGGTCGAGGAGTTCAAGCAGGGGGAGCGGTTCGAGATCCTGAACTACGCGCGTCCTCCCCGGCAGCCCTTCTGGCCGGACCTGAGGCTGTTCCTCTTCATGGGGCTGGCGGTCGGCGCCGGGCTCGGGGTCGGGCTGGTGCTCCTGCTCGAGATGTTCGACCAGTCGTTCAAGACCGAGGAACAGCTGGCCGCGTCGATCGACCTGCCGATCCTGGCGGTGATCCCCGACCTGTCGCGGGCGGCGGAGCAGAAGCGCCCCCGGCGGGCCGGCGGACGCGAGAGGAGGGCGGGCTGATGCGGCGGCGCCCCGACATCGAGACCCCGTCCCGGCAGCCGGGCGCCCGGCGCACGCGGGAAGGATCGTCGCCCCGGCGGGTGCCGCGGGACTTGGCGCCGAACCCCCTGCTGCTCCCGGTGGTCGACCCGCGGTCGCCGATGACCGAGCGGTACCGCCGGATGATGACCCACATCGATCACCTGGGGGCCCGGGACGACCACCCCTACCGGGTGATCGTGATGACCTCGAGCCGGGAGGCGGAGGGGAAGACCCTCACCTCGATGAACCTGTCCCTGGTCATGGCCGAGGACCGGGACCGGCGCGTGCTCCTGAT
This sequence comes from uncultured Acidobacteriota bacterium, assembly GCA_964582785.1. GTDB lineage: Bacteria > Acidobacteriota > Polarisedimenticolia > J045 > J045 > JAMOQA01. The sequence goes on from CAZOTT010000057.1 coordinate 5,909, forward strand.
GGACGTGGACCTGCACCGGCCCCGGGTCCACCACTTCCTGTTGAGCAAGCCCCGGCTCGGCTGGATGGATGCGTTCGAGGACCGGGCCGACCTGGACGCGGCGATCGTCGACCTGAACCAGAGCCGGCTGCGGATGCTGCCCGCGGGACGGCCGCCGGACAAGCCGGCGGAGGTGATCAAGTCGGAACGCTTCCGGCGCCTGCTCCGCACCCTGCGGGACCGGTTCGACACGATCATCCTCGACGCGCCGCCCCTGATGCGGTTCGTCGACGCGAACATCCTGAACTCGTACGCCGACGGGATGGTCTTCGTCATCCGGGCGGGACTGACCTCGCGCCAGATCGTGCGCAAGGCCCTCGCCCAGGTCACCACCGGGAAGATCATCGGCGTCGTCCTGAACGACGTCCGGTACACGATCGTCGACCGCTACTACTACCGGTACGACGAGTACGGCGGGAGCTACTACGACCGTGACTGAGATCGCCACCATCCGCTACCCGTTGCGGGTCGTCGCGCTGGGCGGCGGCACCGGCCTCCCGCAGGTGCTGCGGGGGTTCAAGGCGCTGCTGTTCCCGGAGGGGGCGGACGACCCCGACCGGCTGGTGGCGGTGGTGACGGTGACGGACGAGGGGGGCAGCTCGGGCCGGCTGCGCCAGGAGCTGGGGGTGCTGCCCCCGGGCGACATCCGCAACTGCCTCGTGGCGCTCAGCCACAACGAGCCCCTGATGGCCCGCCTCTTCCAGGCCCGCTACCGCTCGGGGGGCGTCCTCGAGGGGCACAACGTGGGCAACCTGATCCTGGCGGCCCTCGCCCAGGAGGAGGGCGGTTCCTTCCTCGCGGCGGTGCGGCTGGCCTCCGAGGTGCTGAACATCCAGGGACGGGTCTACCCCGCCACCCCGGCGCCGGCCCGGATCGCCGCGCGCCTGGACGACGGCTCCGACGTCCTGGGGGAGACCGCCCTCGCCCGGGCGGGCCGGGTCGTGCGGCGGCTGCGGCTGCTTCCCGAGGATCCGCCCGTGACTCCGGGAGTCGTCGACGCGATCCTGCATGCCGACCTGGTGGTGCTCGGCCCCGGCAGCCTCTTCACGAGCATCATCCCGAACGTCCTCGTCCCCGGGATCCGCGAGGCGCTCCAGCGCACGCGGGCCTGCCGCCTGCTGGTCGTCAACGCGATGACCGAGCGGGGGGAGACGACGGGCTACCGCGCCGCCGACCACGTGCGGGCGGTGGTCGATCACGCCGGCCCGTGCCTGGACGCGGTGCTCGTGCCGGTGGACGAGATCCCGGCGGACGTTCTCGCCCGGTACCGGGAGGAGGGGGCGGAACGGGTGGACCCGGAGGACCCCGAGCTCGAGCGGCTGGTGCCCCTGGTCCTCCGCCGCCGGGTGCTGCGGGTCGAGCGGAAGGTCCGCCACGACCCGCTGCGGTGCGCGGCCGGCGCCCTGGTCGCGTGCGCGGCCCACCGGGGGGAGGCGGGTGACGCGGCCGGTCCCGGCCGGCTGGCGGGAGGGAACGGCTGATGCGGCGGCGCCTCGAGAGCACCTGGGTGATCCTGCTGAAGGTCGCGTCCGACGCCCTCGCCTTCGGCCTGGCGCTGGCCGGCTCGTTCCTTCTCCGTTTCGGGGCGGAGATGCCGGCGGCGCAGTACGACCAGCTCCGGTGGCTCCCCGCGGTCGTCGTCCTGAAGACGCTGGTCTTCGCCGCCTTCGGCAACTACGGGACCCTGTGGCGGTACACCTCGATCGACGACCTGCTGCGGCTCCTGCGGTCCGTGGTGAGCGCCACGGCGGTCCTCGTCGTCACGTGGTACGTGGTCGACGTGCGGGTCCCGGCGAGCGTGGTGGTGCTCGATGCCCTGCTGACCCTCGTCCTGTGCGGCCTGGCCCGGCTGGCGCCGCGCCTCCTGCGGGAGCGGATGGCGGGGGCCGGGGGGGTGTCGCTGCCGTTCCTGCGGGCCCTGTTCACCTTCCCGCGGAGCGGGAACGAGCGCCGCGTGCTGGTGGTCGGGGCGGGGGACGCCGGGGAGAGCCTCGTCCGCGAGATGACCCGCAACGACCGGCTGGGCTACCTGCCGGTGGGATTCATCGACGACGACCCGGCGAAGAAGGGCCTGCGGATCCACGGGGTCAAGGTCCGGGGCAACCGGGACGACATCCCGCGGATCGTCGCCCGGCACGAGGTGGACGAGATCCTGATCGCGATCCCCTCGGCGACCGCGGAGGAGATCCGGCCGATCGTCGACATCTGCCGCGACCTGGACATCAAGATCAAGATCCTGCCGGACCTGGCCAGCCTGGTGAACGGCCCGCCGCGCCTGGCGGACCTGCGGGAACTCCGGATCGAGGACCTGCTCGGGCGCCCGCGGATCGACCTCGGGACGGAGGGGATCAGCTCCTACATCCGGGGGAGGCGGGTGCTCGTCACCGGCGCGGGAGGGTCGATCGGCTCCGAGCTCTGCCGGCAGCTGCTGCGCTTCCGGCCGGCGGAGATCCAGCTCTTCGGGCGGGGGGAGAACAGCATCTTCGCCATCTACCACGAGCTCAACCCGCGGCGGGGGGAGACGAAGCTCGTCGAGGTGATCGGCGACGTGATCAACAAGCGGAAGCTGGAAGGGGTGTTCCAGCGGCTCCAGCCCCAGATCGTCTTCCACGCCGGGGCGGACAAGCACGTTCCGCTGATGGAGCTGAACCCGGACGAGGCGGTGCTGAACAACATCCTCGGGACCCGGAACGTCCTCGAGGTCTGCGATGCCCGCGGGGTGGAGAAGGTCGTCTGCATCTCGACGGACAAGGCGGTCAACCCGACGAGCATCATGGGCTGCTGCAAGCGGGTCGCCGAGTACTACGTCCAGTCCGGCCGGTACCGGAACACCGTCGTCGCGGCGGTCCGCTTCGGCAACGTCCTCGGCAGCCGGGGGTCGGTGATCCCCCTGTTCCAGAAGCAGATCGAGCGGGGCGGACCGGTGACCGTCACCCACGAGGAGATCCGGCGGTACTTCATGACGATCCCCGAGGCGGTGGCCCTGGTGATCCAGGCGGGGGCGATGGCGGAAGGAGGGGAGATCTTCGTCCTCGACATGGGGGAGCCGGTGAAGATCGCCGACCTGGCCCGCCGGGTGATCCGCCTGTCCGGGTACGAGCCGGACAAGGACATCCCGATCGTCTACGTCGGGCTCCGCCCGGGGGAAAAGCTGAGCGAGGAGCTGTTCGGCGTGTCCGAGCGGAAGGAACGGACCAGCCACCCGAAGATCCACAAGGTGATGCCCCTCGGCCGCTCGCCGGAAGACCTGGACGAGAAGGTGGCGACCCTGATCCGGCAGGCGGTCGACATGGACGACCTGGGGATCCGCCGGACGCTCAAGGAGCTGGTGCCGGAGTACCAGCCGTACCTGCCCCCCGAGGTCCAGAGCTGGGTGACGCGAGGGAAGTGAGATGACGATCCGGGCCCCGTACGCTGCGCCACGCCTGCCAGGCGACCGTTCCCGCGAGGATCGTCGCCCGCAGGAGGAACGCCCGGACGCGCCGGCCGGCCGGGATCCGCAGCGCCCGGGCCTTTTCCCGCTCGAAGCGGGGATGGAACAGGTAGTCCATGGCGGTCGCTCCCGGGTGGGCCGAGAGGTGCCAGCGGACCAGGTGACGGACCACCTGCCGGTCCGCCCGCCCGAGGTGCAGGGGGAAGCCCGGGATCCCGATCGCCTCGAGGGCGGCGAGGGTCCGGCGGGGAAGCAGGGCGAGGACCTCCGCCGGGGCCGGCGGGCTCCCGAGCAGCCGGTGGGAGAGCAGCAGGAGGAGGCCCAGGGCGGGGCCGAGGCCCCGTTCCCGGGCCCGGGCGGCGAGGGAAGAGAGTTCCTCCGGGGAGACGGCCGCGAGGAGGTAGCGGGCGTCGAGCAGCCGGCGGAGCTCGGTGAAGCCGCACCGGAACTCGCTGACCGCCGCGTGGAGGAGCTGGGCCGCCGGGCCCGGGACCGGGATCGCCTCCCGGCCGGCCAGGGGACGCGGGTCGGCCAGCATCGCGGCGGCCTCCAGGCGGTACGGGTCGCCCGGCCGGGCGAGCGCCCAGTGGAGTTCCACCCGGGGGCGCCCGTCTCCCCGCAGGACCAGGTGGAAGTGGTGGGTGCGGTAGACGTCGAGAAGGGAGCCCCCGGCCTCCGGGCGGTACCCGAGACCGGCCAGGAGAGAAAGGGACCGGTCGACGTCTTCCGGGCGCACCAGCAGGTCGAGATCGCGGAAACCCCGGGCCAGGGGGTGCGGCCACCAGTTGCGCGCGAGCCCCAGGCCCTTGAGCAGTACGACGGGGATGCCCTCCCCGGCGAGCGCCGCCACCAGGCGCTCCGCCTCGAGGAGGTGCCATCCATGGTGGAGCCCTTCCCGGCGGGCATGCTCCGCGAGCAGGTCCCGCACCCGGGCGGGCGCCCCGGCCGCGGCCGGGAGCCCGTGGGCCACGGAACCGATGACGCCGCACCGGTCGGCGAGGCGGACAAGCGCCCTCCAGCCGTCCTCGTCGGCCGGCGGATCGAAGTCCTCTCCGCGGAGAAGCGCGAGCAGGCGGCGGGCGGCGACGTGGTTCACCGGGGCGGAACCTCCGGGCACGGGGTGATGCTCCCGACGCTTATACCACGGACCCGAACCCAGGTAACCCGGACCGGCGCCGGCCGGCCCGGCACAACAAGGAGAATGCAACCATGGCCTCCGAGATGATGGAACGCGACGACGAGATCCTCACCAGCCGGGAGGCACAGGAGTTCCTCAAGATCGGCCGGACGAAGCTCTGGGAGCTGACGAAGAGCAAGCAGCTGCCGGCCTACCGCGTGGGAAGCGGGCGGACCTCCTCCCTGCGCTACAAGAAGTCGGAGCTCCTGGCCTGGCTCGAGAAGAACCGGGTCCAGGCGTGAGCCACGGGGAGAGCGCGTCCGCGGCCGGGGGCGCCGCGGACGCCCCGGGCACCCCACGAGGGGGTGCCGGGAGCCCCCCGGCGAAAGGAGCCGGCCCATGACACGCGTCGGCATCATCGGGGCGGGCGCGTGGGGGCGGAACCACGTGCGCACCTTCGCCTCCCTCGAGGAGGCGGAACTCGTCGCCTTGGCGGACAGCCGGCCCGACGTCCTCGCCGCCCACCGGCGCTCGCTGCCGGGAGTGGAGGGGTACGCCGACGGGCGGGAACTGCTCGCGCAGGCGGACGTCGAGGCGGTCGTGATCGCCACCCCCGCGCCCACCCACCACGCCCTCGCCCGCGCCGCCCTCGAGAGCGGACGCCACGTGCTGGTGGAGAAGCCGCTGGCGCTGGCGACCGCCGACGCCGAGGACCTGGCCCGCCTGGCGGACGAGAAGGGCCTCGTGCTGATGGTGGGGCACCTCCTCCTCTACCACGCGGCGGTGGAGTACCTGAAAGGGCTGATCGAGGAGGGGGAACTGGGAGACCTCCTCTACGGGTACTGCCAGCGCCTGAACCTGGGGGTCGTTCGCCCCGACGAGAACGCCCTCTGGTCGCTGGCGCCCCACGACTTCTCCGTGCTGGCGTGGCTGCTGGGGGAACAGGTCGCCGACGTGAGCGCCCGCGGGGCGGACTACCTGCAACCCGGGGTCGAGGACGTGGTCTTCGCCGACCTCCGCTGGCGGAACGGCCGCATCGCCCACGTCCACGTCTCCTGGCTGGACCCCCACAAGATCCGCCGGATCACCCTGGTCGGGTCCCGGAAGATGGTCGTCTTCGACGACATGGCGGCCCAGGAAAAGGTCCGGGTCTACGACAAGGGGGCCGAGCGGGTGCCGGACGCCGTCGGGTGGGGAGAGCACCTGGCGGTCCGGTCGGGAGACATCCTGATCCCCAGGATTCCGCCGGTCGAACCCCTGCGGAACGAGGCGCGCCACTTCCTCGCCTGCGTGCGGGAGGGGAAGCGGCCGCGGAGCGACGGCTGGAACGGTGTCGCCGTGGTGCGGATGCTGGAAGCCGCCCAGGCTTCCCTCGCGGCGGGCGGACGGCCCGTGCCGCTGGACGGCGCCGGGGAGGAACAACCATGATCGAGGCACCACGGGAAGGTCACCTGGCCCCGCTCGTCCAGGAGGGGGCCGAGGTCGGCGAGGGGACCGTGCTCGGGCCCGGCGCGGTGATCGCCGCGGGCGCCCGGGTGGGGCGCGACTGCACGGTGGGCGCCTTCGTCGTCGTCCACCCGGACACCGTCATCGGGGACGGCGTGCGCATCGACGACCACGCCGTCCTGGGCAAGCTGCCGATGAAGGCCGCGGCCTCGGCGGTGACGAAACTGCGCGAGCTGCCGCCCCTCGAGATCGGGGCGGGCTGCCTCGTCGGAGCCCACGTGATCGTGTACCGCGGGGCCCGGATCGGTCCCCGGGTGATGCTCGCCGACCAGGCCACGGTCCGGGAGGACGTGGAGATCGGGGAGCTGACGATCGTCGGCCGGGGCGTGACCATCGAGAACAGGGTGACGGTCGGTCCCCGCTGCAAGATCGAGACCGAGGCCTACATCACGGCCCTGTCCTCCATCGGGGAGGGCTGTTTCATCGCTCCCGAGGTGACGTTCACCAACGACAACTTCCTCGGCCGGACGAAGGAACGGTTCCGGTTCCACCGGGGGGTCACCCTGGAGCGGGGCGCCCGGGTCGGGGCCAACGCGACGTTCCTGCCGGGGATCACCGTCGGCGCCGACGCCCTCGTCGCCGCCGGGTCGGTCGTCACCCGGGACGTGCCCCCGCGGATGATCGTCATGGGCGCGCCGGCGAAGCCGCTCCGGGAGGTGCCTCCCGAGCAGCTCCTGGACAACCAGGAACCCTGAGCGATGTGCGGGATCGCGGGCATCCGGGATCTTTCCGGCAGGAGGACCCCGTCGCGGGAAGATCTCGCGGTGATGGCGCGGGAGGTGCGCCACCGCGGTCCCGACGGCTTCGGCCTGTGGAGGGGCGAGGGTATCGGTTTCGCCCACGCGCGCCTCTCGATCATCGACCTCGCGGGAGGCGCCCAGCCGATGCCGAACGAGGACGGCACCTGCTGGGTGACCTACAACGGGGAGATCTACAACTGGCTCGAGCTGCGCCCCCTGCTCGCCGCCCGGGGCCACCGGTTCCGCACCCGCTCGGACACCGAGGTGCTGGTCCACGCCTGGGAGGAATGGGGGGAGCGGTTCGTCGAGCGGCTCAACGGCAACTTCGCCTTCGCCCTCTGGGACGGGCGCAGCCGGCGGCTCGTGCTCGGCCGGGACCGGCTGGGGATCCGGCCCCTCTACTGGACCGAGCAGGGAGGCCGCCTGCTGTTCGCCTCGGAGATCAAGTCCCTGCTGGCGGCCGGGGTCGAGCCGCGGCCCGATCCCCTGGGGTTCGACCAGGTCTTCGTCCTCTGGACGACGGTGGCCCCGCGGACCGTGATCGAGGGGGTGCGGGAGCTGCCGCCGGGCCACCTGCTGGTGGTGGAACCGGACGGGACGATCCACCTGCGCCGGTACTGGGACCTGCCGGACCCGCTGCCCCCGGGCGAACGGCTCGCCGACGCGGACGGCGCGGCGCGGCGCCTGCGGGAGCTGCTGGAGGACGCGGTGCGGCTGCGGCTGCGGGCGGACGTCCCGGTCGGGGCCTACCTTTCCGGGGGGCTCGATTCCACGGCGGCGACGGCCCTGGCGCGCCGGGTGACGGACGCGCCCCTCGAGACCTACTCGATCACCTTTGCCGACCGCGACTACGACGAGAGCGCGGAACAGGAGGCGGCCGTCCGGGCCCTCGGCACGCGGCACCACCGGGTCGAGGTGGACTACGAGGCCATCGCCACCGCCCTGCCGGAGGTGGTCGCCCTCGCGGAGAAGCCGATCCTGCGCACCGCCCCGGTGCCGCTCTACCTCCTGTCCGGCCTGGTGCGTTCCCACGGCCGAAAGGTCGTCCTGACCGGCGAGGGGGCGGACGAGGTGTTCGGCGGGTACGACATCTTCAAGGAGACGAAGATCCGGGCGTGGTGGGCGCGGAACCCCTCCTCCCGGGTGCGGCCCGCCCTCCTGCGGAAGCTCTATCCCTTCGCTCCCGGGGCCGACCGGCGGGCGATCGCCTTCTTCGAGGCGTTCTACCGGGAGGGGATCGACGATCCCGGGGATCCCGGTTTCTCCCACCGGCCGACCTGGCGGAACGGGCTGCGCAACCGGGCGTTCTACGGGGAGCGCCTCCGCGAGGCGACCCGGGAGTACGACCCGCCCGCCGACGTCCTCGCCCTGTTCCGGGGCCCCCTGTCGCGGCGCGATCCCCTGGGGCGGGCGGAGTACATCGAGTTCAAGGTGTTCCTCGCCGGGCACCTGCTCGCTTCGCAGGGGGACCGGATGAGCCTGGGGCACTCGGTGGAGGGCCGCTACCCGTTCCTCGATCACCGGGTGGTGGAGCTGGGACAGGCGCTCGACCCGCGGCTCAAGCTGCGGGGCCTCGACGAGAAGTGGATCCTGCGCCGCGCGGTGGGGGACCTCCTGCCGGAAGAGGTGCGGGAGCGTCGCAAGCGGCCCTACATCGCCCCCAACGCGCGCAGTTTCACGGGCGGGGCCGGCCGGCGCCTCGCCGAGGAGATCCTCGACCGGGACGCCGTGGCGGAAACCGGCCTCTTCGATCCCGCCCGGGTCGCCGCCCTCCGGCGCAAGGCGCTTTCCGGGCGCCCCCTCGGGGAGCGTGAGACGATGGCCTTCATCGGGATCCTGACGGCGGAACTCCTGGTGCGGGCCTGGCGGGACACGGTGGCCCGCCGTGATGAACCGATCGACCTCGCGGCGTTCCCCGAGCGGGAGCTGCCGCACGGGACAGCCGAGGAGAGTGCAACATGGGAGACCTGACGATCCGGCAGCAGGTGGAGCAGTTCATCCGGGACAACTTCTTCTACGAGGGGGACGCGATCGACCCGGACGCCTCGTTCATCGAGACGGGGATCATCGATTCCACCGGCGTGCTCGAGCTGGTGGCGTTCCTCGAGGAAACCTGGGGCATCCGGGTGGCCAACGAGGACCTGACCCCGGAGAACCTGGACAGCCTCGCGAAGATCGAGGCGTTCGTCCAGCGGAAGACGGCCGAGGCCCGGGCCTGAGGCGATGCCCGGTCCCCGCCTGCCGCGCCGCGACTTCCTCGCCGTGGGAGCCCTTTCCCTCGCGGCGGCGGCGTGTGCGCGCCGCGGCAGGGACGGGTCGCCGAGGCCGGAGCCGTGCGGGACGTTTCCCCCGGTGGTCCGGGACCCGGGCCGGGTGGTCCTCGCCCGCACCGGGGACCCGGCGCGGAACGCGGCGGCGCTGCTCGACGCGTGGGGCGGGGTGGAGTCCCTCTGCGGGCCCGAGGACGTCGTCGTCCTCAAGGCGAACGCCCAGTGGTACGCCCAGGGGATGACGAACACCGACGTTCTCGGGGCGCTGGCGCGCGCCATCCTGTCCCGGCCGGGGGGGTTCCGCGGCGAGGTCCTCGTCGCCGACAACCACCACTTCCGGGAGGACCGTTCCCGGGGCTGGACCACGGACCGGCCCAACGGGCGATGGAACCTGCTCGACCTGGTGGAGGCGATCCGGGCCGAGGGGCACGGGAGGATCGCCGCGGTGACCTGGCACGATGCCGGCCCGAACCCCGACCCCTGGCAGGGGGACGCCTGCTGCGGGGTGCGCGTGCGGGAGCCGGGGGAGGTTCCGCGCGGGGGGAGCGGCTACCGCTGGGACCTCGGGGAATGCCACGTCACCCCCGCCGGGAACCGCTGCGCGATGACCTGGCCGGTGTTCCGGAGCCCGCTGAGCGGCCGCGTGGTCGACCTGCGGGACGGGATCTTCGAGGGTGGGCGGCGGACGGACGTCCCGCTGCGCCTGGTCAACGTCTCCTCCCTCAACCACCATTCCCGCTACGCCGGGGTCACGGCCTCGATCAAGAACCTGATGGGCGTCGTCGACATGACCTGCGGGTTCCAGGGTCCGGAGCCCCCGGGTTACTTCAACACCCACTACGTCGGGATGAAGGCGGGGCACGCCCTCTGGCGCTGGGCGAAGCGCCGGGGCGGCGCCGTGCGGCGGGTCGTCCACCGGCTGCTGCCCGAGGAGCGGGTGCTCGAGTTCGAGCACACCGGGGGCGCCCTCGGGCACCTGATGCGGACGGTCCGGATGCCGGACCTCCACGTGGTCACCGCGGAGTGGATCGGCTGGGGGTCCCGCACGCGGCCGGAGATGTCCGCGCGGCCCGGGGCCAGCCTCGCGGCGCGGGACCCGGTGGCGCTCGACGCGACCGCGGCGCGGGAGGTGCTGCTCCCCGCCACCCGGGCCGCGGGAGAGGCGGGCCGCCCCTTCCTCGCCCTGAACGATCCCGACCGGGAGGACCTGCCGTTCCGGCGCTTCCTCGCGCGGGCGCGGATGGAGATCGGGGGCGAGGTCGCCGCGGAGCGGATCGATCTCGTGCGGGTGGAGGGGTAGGAGGATGCACGTCCTCTACTTCGTCCAGTACTTCAACCTGCCCGACGAGCCGGGCGGCTCGCGCCCCTACCAGTTCGCCCGGGCCTGGGTGGAGGCGGGGCACCGGGTGACCGTCGTGACGGGGATGGTCAACCACAAGACCCTGGCCGTCCCCCCGAGGTACCGGGGCCGGCTGGTCGTCGGCGAGACCGTGGAAGGGATCCGCCTGCTGCGGACCTGGTCCTACGCGGGGATCCGGGGATCGTTCCGCAAGCGCCTGCTGAACTTCGTCTCCTGGGCGGCGTCCGCCACCCTGGCCGGCCTGGTCCGCGCCGGCCGTCCCGATCTCGTCTACGCCTCGTCCACCCCCCTGACCGTGGGGATCCCGGGCTGGTTCCTCTCGCTCCTGCGCAGGGCGCCCTTCTTCTTCGAGGTGCGGGACCTGTGGCCCCAGTCGGCGGTCGTCGCCGGCGTCCTCGGGGAGCGGTCCCCCGTGACCCGCATCGCCCGTTTCGCCGCCCGGCGGTTCTACCGCCGGGCGTCCCGGGTCGTCGCCGTCACGCGGGGGATCGGGGACGGGCTGCGGGAGGAGGGGGTTCCCCCGGAGAAGATCCTCTTCGTCCCGAACGGCGTGGACGAGTGGATGGTCGAGGCCGGGGAAGGGCCCGCCCCGGGCCCGGGGGAAGGGTTCGAGGTGGTCTACGTCGGGGCCCACGGCAGGTGGAACGGGCTCGGGCAGGTCCTGGACGCGGCCCGGAGCATCGGGCCGGATGCCGGGATCCGCTTCTCCTTCTACGGGGACGGGGACGAGCGGGCGGCCCTCGAGGAGCGGGCCCGGCAGGAGGGGCTGACCCACGTGACGTTCCACGGGGCCCTGCCGAAGAAGGAGGCGTTCGAGCGGATCCGCCGGGGCTCGGCCTCGATCGTCGTCACCTGGAACCACCCGTTCCAGCGCATGGTCCTGGCGAACAAGATCTTCGACTACCTGGCCGCGGGGCGGCCGGTGATCGTCGGCGCCGCCGGGGAGATGGCCGAGCTCGTCCGGGAAGCGGGGTGCGGCGTGGTCGTGCCCCCCGAGGATCCGCCCGCCCTGGCGGCGGCGATCCGGGACCTGGCCGGCCGGGACCCGGGAGAGCTGGACCGGATGGGTCGGGCCGGCCGCCGGTTCATCCTGGAGCGGTACCGGCGGCGGGACCTGGCCCGGCGGCTCCTGGGGGAGATGGAGGCGGTGGCGGGGCGCGGTCCCGCCCCGGAACCCGGGCCGCGGCTGGTCGGTGGGGAGGAGCCGTGAGCGGGGGACCGGTGGTGCGCGTCCCGTGGGGGGCCTGGG